>CAYWVK010000079.1:0-1514 GCA_964461865.1 uncultured Gammaproteobacteria bacterium | reverse complement strand
TTTTCGTTTTTAAACTTGCCAAGGTTTCTTAAAGCCCAATTTATTGCTTTTTTAACATAATTTCTATCATCCGTTGCTTCCCTTTTTATAGCATTAAAAAAGGGATAAAAGTTTTTATCAGCTGCTTTTTTGTCATGAACGACAAGTCCTGCCATTAATGAAAATCCAGCTCGTTTTTCAAACTCTTTTTTTCTTTTGCTCCATTCAATTGCTTTTTTATAGGCTAGGGGAGTTTTGTCAAAAAGAGAGGTTGTTGCTTGATCACAAATATCCCAGGAATCAAAGTCTTTTACCCATTTTTCCATTTGCTCATTAGTTATATTTCTTGGATCTTCAATAAAAACAGCTAAAAGCCTTGCTTCATGAATCTCTGTTTCCCAAAGTTTTAAAGCTAGTTTGTGTAGTTCATCCTTATTTGATAAGTTTTTTTTAATTTGATTTACTATTGGTCGAAGATTGTATATATGGATACCCAATAGTTTGCTTTTTGGGGTTATTCCAAATCTTTTCATTCCTTCTACGTTTTTTTTGTCAGCTAGAGATTCAAGTTTTTTAATTACTTCAGAAGCTTTATTGGTCATATTAATATCCCTTTGCATTATGCAATGCTCCTTTACAGCTAAACACTACTATGTCTACAGGTTTTTGTTCTTTTTCTCTTATCATCTTTCTACCGACCCTTTTAACTCTTGCATCACGCAGAGCGATGTATAATTGAGTTACGTCGATGACTTCGTAGCTTGGTATCTTTACAGTTGCTATTGGCGCTGTTTGATCTTTTGAATTATGAAAATGTAGCGTAGAGCCGCTATTAGCAATAATCCCGATTGTTTCGTGATTCAAGGTTGCGCTTATTCCTGTTAATTTTCCTGATCCTTTATATAGCTCTATTGTGGTGTTTCCTCGAAAGGGAATGTTGGCATCGGGACGATGAAATGCAGAGTAAAGATAATGTCTTATTGTTTTTGTAGCTTTTCCTATTTTTTGATCAAGCTCAGACATATTGATATCGATTAATCGAAATTATAATCATAGATTTTTCAAAAGTAAAGAGGTTCTTAGATGTGAAAAATTTCTGCTGCAATTAACCTACTCATTCTATTTCCACTGTCAATTGCGTGAATATGTCGTATTCTGGTTGGGGTGATTATTTCTTTACCTTCATCTGTTTTTTCTAAAACTACAATTACGTGCTCAACAGTTCCTTGTGTAAAATCAGGTACATTTCTTAAAGTAAAACCTCGCTTGTGATCTTCGTTGTCGATTTTCCTAATTGATTTAAGAGCTTTACGACTACGCGTTTCAAATAGGTTTCTCATTGTGAACAGGATTATATCAGGAATAATGATTTTGTAAAGTGTCGGGGTGCTGGGAATTGAACCCAGTGCCTCTCGGTCCCGAACCGAGCGTTCTACCGATGAACTACACCCCGAATAAAGTATCCCCGAGAGGAATTGAACCTCCATTTACCCCTTAGGACGGGGCTGTTCTATCCGTTGAACTACGGGGACATT
>CAYWVK010000078.1:0-1656 GCA_964461865.1 uncultured Gammaproteobacteria bacterium | reverse complement strand
ATCAAAATTTAAAAAAAGATTATATAAATATTGCTGATAAACTAAATAAGATTAATGAAGTAAAACTTATTAATATACAACATGAGTTTGGTATTTTCGGAGGAGAATACGGTTCGTATTTACTTCTTTTTCTAAAAAAAATAAAAAAGCCGGTTTTTGTAACATTTCATACAGTTCTTTCAAAGCCTGAAAAAAAGATGCTTCGTGTAGTTAGGGAAATAGCAAAACACTCAAAAGGAATAATTGTTATGACTACATTATCAAAAGAGATTCTTAAAAAGGAATACAAGATAAAAAATAGCAAAATTAAAATAATTCCCCATGGAATTCATAATGTTTCTTATAAAAGCAGTAAACAGGCAAAGTCAGAATACGGATTTTCCAATAAACTAATTCTTTCAACATTTGGACTTTTAAGTTCCGGTAAAGGCATAGAGTACATATTGGAAGCGTTACCTGGTGTTATAAAAAAAGTTCCAAATACTAGATTTCTTATTGCAGGAGTTACTCATCCGGTTGTTCTAAAACAAGAAGGCGAAACATATCGCAATTCTCTTATTGATAAAATACATAAGCTTAACTTAAAAAGATATGTTTCTTTTTATAATACATATTTTGATATCGGAAAACTTTTAAAATTTCTAGAAGCCACTGATGTTTATTTATCTCCAAGTTTAAATCCGGCTCAAACAGTATCCGGTACTTTATCGTATGCTCTTGGATGCGGTCGTCCGGTTATATCAACGGCTTTTTCTCAAGCAAAGCAAGATATCACAAATGATGTTGGTATTCTAGTTGATTTTAGAGATCCTAAAGCATTTGAAGAAGCAATTATTAAGCTATTAAGTAATAGTCAGCAACGTTTGCAAATGAGTAAAAATGCTTATTTTCGAACAAGACATATGTTATGGGAAAATGTGGCAATTTCTTATGTAAGATTTTTTTCAAAAAACACAAGGGAGTTAACTAAGGGACAAAGGAGATATCCGGCAGTAAAACTTGATCACTTAATTAAGCTAACGGATGATTTTGGCATGATTCAATTTGCAAAACTTAACGAGCCTGATATTTCATCAGGTTATACCCTGGATGATAATGCCAGGGCTTTAATTGTTGCATCATGTTATTACAAGAAATTTAAAACAAAGTCTTCCTTAAAGCTTATCTCAATATATTTAAATTTTATTAAAAGCGTAGTTAAAAAAGATGGATATTTTGATAATTATGTTAATTCTAAAAGAAAAATTGACAAACAAAGAAATATTGATGAAAAATCAGAGGATTCAAGTGCCAGATCTCTTTATGCCTTGGCTGTAGTTTCAACCAATGATCAAATCCCTAAGCAGCTTAAGAAACAAGCGGATGGTCTTTTAGAACAAAGTTTTATGAAAAATGTCGTTTTTTCATCTCCTCGTGCAATGGCATTTTATATCAAAGCATTAAGTAAAGTGTATATGAAAAGAAAAGATTCAAAAATTCTTCCAATTTTAAGATTCCACTGCGAACAATTAGTAAGTCTTTATGAGCAAAGTTGTACAAAGGATTGGCAGTGGTTTGAGCACTACTTAACATACTCAAATGCAGTTTTAATTGAATCATTACTTTATGGATATAGGATATTAAAAGAGGAAAGATATTTTGATGTTTCCAAAAAAA
>CAYWVK010000077.1:0-1744 GCA_964461865.1 uncultured Gammaproteobacteria bacterium | reverse complement strand
GTTTCTTGTTTCCTTTCATACCGTTTTCCTTTTATGACAAAAAGAGTGCGATGGAGCATGATGTTTGCATCTTTTAACTTGTCTTCTTGAGAAAGATCTTTAAGTTCTTTGCTGACTAAACTCTTTTGATAAATATCTTGAAGCATTCTCACATTATCAAGACACTCCTCAACAGTGTGAAGATCGTAGCGGTCAATATATTTTTGTTCGTCTTCTAGATATTGCATTATCGGAAATAGAATACCACTTTCAATTGTAGCTAACAACTTGAATTGTGTGACATGGAATCAAAAAATGAGACGCTATAAAAAGGGTCTGTGGAAAAATGTTATTTTTTAAAAAATTTCTTGACTTTTGAGGCTAAAAATGGTAAAATAATAGTAATTGAAATTATGGAAAATAGACTAATATCAACTAATGAAAAATTAAAAGAAATCGATAATTTGTCTATGTGTATTAATGAATACTCTAGGTCATTGACAGTAAAGGAAAACACAGTTAAAATGCCTCCAGGCATTTTAACTGCATAACTAGCTTCAAAAGCCACGCATTTCTAACTTCTTATAAGCTATAATATATCTATGAATATCTATCTCGATATAGACGGAGTAATACTTGCAAATGACCAACAACCCGCAAGGCACGCCAAAGAATTTTTAAAATACATTACTGATAATCATACTGTTTATTGGCTAACCACCCACTGTAAAGGAGACGCTGATTATACCGTTAACCATATAAACAGATTTTTTGACACGGAAACCGTAGGATTTCTAAAAAAGATTAAACCTACCAATTGGCTTATGTCCAAAACCGAGGCAATTGATTTTACAAAACCCTTTTTGTGGTTTGACGACCAGCTTTTTGACTTTGAGATAAAAGATTTGGAAAAACATAATGATTTAGAAAGCTGGATTGAAGTAAATTTATCAAAAAATGTAGACCAACTAGAAGAGCTTATTAAAAAAATATAATTGTGAAGTTATATAAATTTGAGAAATACTATCTCCACATTGCCATATATAAAACTTATTCTTTTTTTAAAAAAGTCTGGAAGAACAAGATCGGCAAAGTAGTCTTAACGATCCTTTTTTTTATCTTGGCTCTCTTATATCTTTTGCGTAATTATCTATTCTTTAATAGGGTTTAACGTTTTTTTAGAAAAAGTCCATCTTGAGCAATACAGAATTGAAAAAATACCTGGGATAGATTCCGATTTAGATTTAAGACCTTTTTTTAGTAAATAATTTTGTTGCCCAATATGATTGGTTCTTCTCGTTAATAAGGGTTAATTTAAAATCATAATTTGCCTTTTTGCCAAGAAATGTTAGACCGATTATTCCATGGTTAAGTATTTTTTGTTTAAATGCGCCAGAGTCAAGTTCTTTATACCTTCTAAGTAAAAATTCTTTTCCGTCTTTTAAGATAAATGCTTTCTTTTTTGAGGTTTTTGGAAACCCTTGAGGAAAACACAAATAACTGGTTCTTTTTTTCTTATCAAGAAGCGGCTTTAAAAAGGTTGCTTTAAAAACCATTGATTTACCTCTTTTAGAGAGAATAAACTTACAATTTGTAAGATAGATTGTTTTATCATATTCCTCTGCTTTTTCTACTACTTCAAGACCGGAAACCGTATAGGCAAGTATTGAAGTTGCAAGAGTTCTTCTGCCATATTCTTCTTTTAAAACGGGTTTTATTGAAAAGTCTTCATTCTCAAGTATCGCTTTCTGGCTTTTTAAGAAAG
>CAYWVK010000076.1:0-1832 GCA_964461865.1 uncultured Gammaproteobacteria bacterium | reverse complement strand
TCATCTTTTGTTTTATGAAGTAGTTTTACCGCTTCATCAATTGTTTTTTTATATCCTTTTTCTTCTTCTAAAACCGTAAGTTTAATTTCTTCCCATTTTTCGATCAAGTAGGAATCGGTATCTTTATACTGTTTAACTATTGTTTCTAAAACCTTAACAATGTTTTTTCCGCTTAATGTTTTAAAATTATCAAAAGCACGTCTTAATAGTCTTCTTAAAATATATCCGTGTTCTGTTTTAGAGGGTTTAATATTAGATGAGATGATAAAACAAGAGGCAACTAAATGATCCGTAATTATTCTCATCTCTTTTTTATTTTCTTCATATTTCTGATTAGTTTCCTTTTCAATGGTTTTAATAATGGGGGAAAACAAGGATGTTTGAAAAATGTCTGATTTTCCCTCAATTGCAGCCAGTAATCTTTCAACTCCTCCGCCAAAGTCTACATTTTTTTGCGTTAATTCCTTAAATGCATCATTTGTTGTTTTTATAAATTGAATAAATACAGCGTTGCCGATTTCCAAAAGATTATTATTTCCAAAATCATAAAAAACTTCGGTGTCAGGACCACCAATTTCGCCAACCGGCATGTTTTTTGGCTCACCGCTACGAGACCACCAGTTTTTATCTACTCCAAAAGATAGGATTTTTTTCCTTGGGTTAAGTCCCTCATTGTTTAATATTTCAGACCAAATGTTTTCAGATAATGTATCTTTTTCAATGTTTTCAAAACCTGAAAAAATTGAAATATATAGCTTTTCTTTTGGAAGTTTTAATTCCTCGGTTAAAAACTGCCAAAACCAGGGGATTTCCTCTTTTTTAAAATAATCTCCTAAAGACCAATTACCAAGCATCCTAAAAAAAGTAGTATGAGAGCTATCTCCGACTTCATCAATATCTTGAGCCCTAAAGCAATTTTGTACATTAACTAATCTTTTTCCTAGAGGATGAGTTTCTCCAAGTAAATATGGGACAAGAGATTGCATCCCGGATGAAGTAAAAAGTGTAGTTGGATCGTTTTCAGGAACTAAGGAAGAATTAGCAATTTTCTTATGTCCTCTTTTTTCAAAAAAAGAAATGTAGATATCAATTAATTCTCTTGCTGTCATTAGCTAAATTATATCATGATTAGGCTTAATAGTTGCATTGTCAAAAAACAGGTGCTATATTCATTTTGATGGTAGAAAAAGAAAAAAAGGATTACAAGAAGTATGTATGTAAAAACCATGGCGGTGGATGTAGTAGTAGCGCAGTATATGGATTAGGTTTTATCGGTGCTGCAATTTACTTTATTCAGCATGCTCAAACTTTTGGAGCAGGAGTTTTAGGAGTTCTTAAAGCAATAGTTTGGCCAGCATTAGTAGTTTACAAAGCCCTCGAATTCCTTGGATTTTAATAATTATTAAATCATTTGACTTCTAAGTTTTAAAAGAGTATTTTTAGTTTTATGTATAAACTATCACCATCGGATTTTGCTTATCTTTATGAAGAATGTAAATGTTGTTACTATTTAAAGGTAAAGCATGGAATTTATCGTCCCTCATCTCCATTCCCGGGAGTTTTTACAGCTTTAAATACTCGTTTGCAAGGAGCGTTAATCGGAAATGAACTTCAACTGCTTTCAAAGGTTTTGCCGGAAGGTATAGTTGAAAGCCAAGAGGGCTTTGTTGAGTCAAAAATAATTCCAGAGACTAATATATACATTAAAGGAAAATATGATTTATTAGTAAAACAAAAAGATGGAACATATTTAATAATTGATTTTAAGATAAGTCAGCCAACAGAGGAAAAAATTGCTAAATATCAAACACAGCTTCAGGCATATCATTATG
>CAYWVK010000075.1:0-1844 GCA_964461865.1 uncultured Gammaproteobacteria bacterium | reverse complement strand
AGCGGAGGAGGTGGGATTCGAACCCACGGTAACTCTTTGGCTACAACCGCTTTCGAGGCGGTCCCGTTTCAACCACTTCGGTACTCCTCCAAAAATTTTTTAATAACAACGTAATTTCTAGAATTACTCGGTTTAAATTCATTTAAAAATCTAAATAGTTCTTTTTTTCGTCTTAAAATAACCCTGTTTTTCGTACTTACTGTTGGATTATACCCTAGTTTATGGAGGATGTCATAGGTACTTATTAGAATATTCTTGGAATAATTAGTAAAAGCAATACAGAGGTGTCTATAAGTTTTATCTTTATACCTATGATGATCTATATACAGACTACCATCTGTGTCAAATAATCCCCTAATACACGTAATTTGCCAAGCTTTTCTTTCATAAATCCATCGAGGAATATTTATGTTTTGTTTTATTTTATTTCCAATAGGAATGCCGAATTGATTTAAAAAAAGCACCATTTTTTTACTATTGACACATAGTTCAATTGTAGATTTTTCTCTTTGAGACAATTTTACTTCAGTTTCAAAAAGTTCTTTTATAAGCATAATTAGATATAAAGCATATTCCTTATCGGTTATTGAACTTAAATAAATTTTTACTTGCCATTGAGAAAGAGAACCGTCTCCTAATAAAACACCGATTAATTCAGCTAGTTTTTTTGATTTTCTTGGAATTTTGATTCTTTTAAGAACATGAAAACCTGTTTTATTTTTTTTGTGTTTTTTTACAGAATTTAATCCTCCTTTTCTTCTGCCTTCAGTAGTTCCAGGGTTCCCGTATAATTTATATCTCTTCTCAGCTCCGATTTTTCCTGCAATTGAGTTACTCCAGTGGTCCTTTTTAATTACGGTATTTATAGGTAGGCATATTCCAAGTAATTTTCTTATTTTTTCTGCATGTTGTGTAGACAAAGAAGACTTGCCATTTCTGCAATCAGTAAGATGTCTACTGCTAATTTTAATACATGACGCTATGTCTTTCCAAGATAGTTTGCTTGTTGTTTTTAATGTATTGAAGTAAATCAATCTATCGGAAATTTTAAAAAATATTCTTCCCATAAATTGAAGATAGCCGTTTTAAACGGTTCTGTCAATTCTCCTTTTTGACATTAGTTTATGCGTGCCCGAGAGGAATTGAACCTCCAACCGCCTGGACCGCAACCAGGTGTTCTATCCGTTGAACTACGGGCACAAGTATTTGTATTTTACTTTATCAATTAGTTAGAGGCAACTTAGTGAGTTTTTTCTAAAGGAAAGTTTTTTGATAGCCAATCTCCTGATTTTTCCATAAACGTTGGTTTTATATATTCCCTATATGGTAAATATGGAAGCATTGCTCTTTTAATATGTTCTCTATCAACATCTCTTAAGGTTAAAGTAAGTTCACCCGGGATAAAATCCTTTGTTCGAACATGTAAAACATCAATCCCATGGGATTTTTTAAAATAAAAATCATAAAGCTCTTGCCATAAAAAGAAATGATCTTCAACTTTAATCCCCTCACTACTTATTCTGTAATGAAAATCTTGTGGTGGAATACTGGCCAGCGCAAAACTAACAAAAACTAAAGATAAAACAACTAACATTAAAAGGTATTGAGAAAAAAGAAAAAGAATAACCTCTACGAAAAGCATAATTAAAAGAGCTGTTAAGTAGAATTGTTTTGTTCTTTTTTTAAATGGTCTTCCGGGTGAATTCCAAGCAAGTAAAGTTTTAACATCCATTGGAGGATAGTCATATCCCTCAAAATGTTCTTCTTGATGTTTTTTTTGTTCGTGTTTTTCCATACAGGCAGTAATTTAACTTTATATTAATTATTTTTGTTAGTCAATTAGT
>CAYWVK010000074.1:0-1910 GCA_964461865.1 uncultured Gammaproteobacteria bacterium | reverse complement strand
CTATAGTTTGTATTTTCCTTTAAATTCAAAAAGGAAAATACAATTATCATAATTACTGCTAGATAAGAAAATATGATTAGCCTTTTTTTAAAAAATAAAATTAAATAACCAATAAAATATGCGGCAAATAAAAGATTGCTAAATAATATATATGGTAAAAATCGTGTGTTCCAAACTCCAAAATTGTCTAGAAAAAAATAGGCCAATAGGCAAATAATAGTAAGTACAATAGCTACTAAAAATTTTGCTTCTTTTTTAATAACGGCTAATAGAAATCCAAATAATGCTGAAGCATTTAGTAAAATCCAGTGTTCAGGTAATAAATAATCCAAGCGTATTTCTTTTGTCCACTTCATTACTCCGGCATAGCCTTGATAGTAAACAAGACTTAATGTCCAAAAGGCAGTAATTAAAAATATTCCAAAATAAACATAAAAAACATATAAAATATTTTTTTTAAAACTCCTTTTTTGAAAAATAAAAACAGGAGCAAGTAGAATTACCAATAGCCCTGAAGTTGGATGAGATAGAATAGTTGCTGCTCCTAAAAGAATATTTAAAACAAGATGTTTTTTTCCTTTAATTCCTTTATACATCAGACCCAAAAACATAAACAAAAAAGTAATGCTTGCGGTATGTGAGAATTGACCTGATAAAAGACTGGGAAGATTTCCTCCGTAAATTGAAAATTTTTCAAGAAAAATTATAAAAAGACTAAAAATTATTCCAAGTTGTGGAATTGGTGTTTTTAAACCAAGCCATTTTAATGTTAAATAAAAAGAAAGGGGGTATAAAAGAATAATAGAAAAAATAACTATTTTAAAGGAAATATTTAAAGAAACAATAAAGCTTAAAATTACTGTTAAAAAATAAAATAAAGGGGGATAGAAATAAAAAAACGGAAATCCGCTATACCAATCAGGAGACCACCATTTAATAAGCGGAAAAATCTCTTTTAAGTAGTAGGGGATATAAATATGTGAACCGGTATCTCCACCAGTCACAGCGGTGTTGTTTATTAGATAGCTTGTGTCTAAAGTTGTAAAGATATAAATGTAGGAAAGTGTAAAGCAAAGGGCGGTGATGTAAAAATTGAAGTGTTCATTTAAAAACTTATTAATTTTTTTAAAGATAATTAATATCATTCTCTTATTGTAGTTAATTTCTTATGAATAATAAACACCAAAATACCCCCTTGACAAGAAATTGGCAGTCGTGGTATATTACTGCTAATCCAAAAATTTAAGATTTTTTGATTATTTAAATTATGCATGATTTAACACAGAGACAAGTTGAAATCTTAAAAAGTTTAGTTGAAGAATATATTACAACTGCGGAAGCAGTTGGTTCGGAGACTTTAGAAAAAAAACATAATTTATCAGCGTCTCCGGCAACTATTAGAAATGAAATGGTTAAGTTAACCAAACTTGGTTATTTAAAAAAAACACACATTTCAGCCGGAAGAGTCCCAACTCCTGAAGGGATGAAGTTTTATGTAAACCAGTTGATGAAAGAAAAAGAGCTTTCAACAGCAGAAGAAGTATCTTTAAAGGAAAAAGTTTGGGACTTAAGAGATAAGGAAGATAAATTTTTAAAACAATTAACAAGATCGTTGGCAGAAAAAACAGGATCTTTGGCAATTGCTACGACAAATGAAGGTGAATTTTTCTGTTCAGGGTACGCAAATATTTTGGACTTACCGGAATTTTTAGATATAGACATTACTAAAAATTTATTATCGGTTTTAGATGAATTTGAATATTTTAACGGAATTTTTAATAGCCAAATAGACGATGGAGATGTTCACGTTTTATTAGGTGATGAGCTTGGTCCAAGGCTTCAAGGACCATATGGTTTTGTGTTTACGCATTATGAAACACCAATGCATTTATCAGGAGAAATTGGAGTTT
>CAYWVK010000073.1:0-1922 GCA_964461865.1 uncultured Gammaproteobacteria bacterium | reverse complement strand
GCATCCGCAAGACGAAATATTCCACCAACATTATATGTATCTAAAACATTATCTAAAATAATAAAAATGGGTTTTCTTTCAGCTCTAATTTTTTCCAGTTCTTTTTCGGTTGGGATTTTTGTCCTTAACTCCTTTGCTTTTAATTTAATCACTTTGTAATTTTATTAAAAAAACGTCTTGTTTACAACAAAGAAGGTTTTATTAATTTTCTTTTTGAAGGTTTTGATATTTTAAAGCAGCTTGCTGTGCTTTCTCAACGTTAGCTTGAATCTCTTCAATTGCCTCTTCTTCTAAAAGCAGATTTTTCTCAAAGGCTTTTTGTTCTGTCTCCAACTGAGCACGCTCCTGTACCCGAATTGCTTCTCCCTGCTCATCAATAGCTCTATTTAAGGCTTCCTCCCTGTTTTTAAGCTGCTGTTCAGCTGCTTCCTGTCTTTGCATCTTTAAATCCTCTAATGCTTCTTTTAATGCTTGAGCTGAACTTGAAGCTTCACTAAGTCTTAATTCCAATTCCCTATTGGTATCATATTTTATTTCACTTGCTAAATCAGAGGAATTTAGGTGTTCTCCGATTCTAATTTTTGTTTCGGTTAAGCTTTCTGTTGTTGTTTCAATCTGCATACCGATTTCACCGCTTTTTTTACCTCTTAATTCATCTAATACCTGTTGTTTATTTTTAATACTGTCATTAATTTCCTTCGCCAACTTACTTACATCTTTTCCAAGTGCTTTGGCTGCCTCTAATTGTTCTTTTGCGTTTTTAAAACTTTCTGAAACTCCGTTTAGTGCTATTTTTGCTCCATTCTCATTTTCATTTAAAAGCATAAAACGTAATTCTGCCATTCGCTCTCCTGCAATATTTGCATAAATCCTAGCTCTTGACTCTTGATTTAACGCAAACATTATTCTTAGGCTTTGTTTTATTTGATCCAAAAAATAAAAGGGACTATCAGGCATAACAAAACCAGGGCCCTCAACCGTTGGTGGAATATTAGCTTCCTCTGCTTCTGCTCCTAAAACAGCACTTCTTGAAATTGCATGACTTGAGGCTACATTTGCGAAAAAGAATAACAACGCTATGCTAATTATTAATATCTTTTTCATTATTATTAATAGTATGCACGCATTTTAAAATAATTGTCAAGTGCCCGTGAAAAAAAATTGACAATAATATCATTTATTATCATAATGATATTTATTCTATTATGACAGCAGCTTCTCACGCATTGATTGGAACCGTAATTGCAGCTAAGATAGGAAATCCTGCTTTAGCAATACCAGTTGCCATTGCCTCTCATTTTATAGCAGATGCAATCCCTCATTGGGATACGGCAACAAATGGAAATGGCAAACATAATTTAACCAGAGCTGTGTTTTACAATACAATAGCCGATATTACACTCGGTTTTATTTTGTCATTTCTTCTTATTTATTTTATTTTTCCTCAAACTAATCTATTTTATACATTTTTAATAATTATTATGGCTCAACTTCCTGATTATTTAACAGGTCCTTATTATTTTTTCCGTATAGAAAAACCGCTTTTCAAAAACACATATAAATTACAAAAAGTATTTGATAGAAAATTAGATAAACCTTGGGGAATTGTAACGCAAGTTACTTTTGTTTTGTTGGTAATAATTCTTGGGATTGTTTTTTGATATTTTTTACTTTCTCCTTCGATTTACTCAGGATTTCGCTTCGCTCAACATGCCCTGTTGTTGGCTGAGTCCAACTTGCAAAGTCACATTTTGGGTAATTAGAGCAACCATAGAACTTACGGCCTTTTTTTGTCTTTTTGAGTATAATTTTTGCTTGACATTTAGGACAAATAAATTTTGTTTCTTCTACAAAAGGCTTTGTAAATTTACATTTTGGAAAAGTTTTACAAGCTAAAAATTTACCAAATCTTCCAATTCTTA
>CAYWVK010000072.1:0-1961 GCA_964461865.1 uncultured Gammaproteobacteria bacterium | reverse complement strand
ACAGAAAATTTCCGTTTGTAGTAAATTTAGAGCCAAGAACAATACGAGGACTTGAAAGTCAGGGGATGATTTTAGCAATGGATACAGAGGAAAAAACTATTCTTTTAGAACCAACAGAAGATGTAAAAGAGGGAATAGAAGTAATATAGTGCTTAACTACTTAACACTACTTAATACTACATAAATGCTTGACAAGATGTTACAAGTAGTATAATATAGTATTGTATGGATGATAAATTACGTCAATTAGATGCTAAGAAAAAATATTTAGATAGTTATAAACCGTTTCAAAATGAACTGGTCAGAAACCTAGAGGATTGGTTTCGTATAGAATTAACTTATACATCAAATGCCATCGAAGGAAATACCTTAACTCGTCAAGAGACAGCCATGGTGGTTGAAAAGGGTTTAACAGTTCAAGGTAAAAGTTTGACGGAACATCAGGAGGCCATAAATCTCGCTGAAGGCTTTAATTATATTCAAACTTTAAGTGTAAAAAAAAGGAAGGATTTAACCGTAAGGGATATTCTTGATATTCATAATATTACCCTTAATAAGATTGATGAACTTAATAAAGGTAAATATAGAAATGTAGCGGTTAGATTAAAAGGCTCAGAGACTATTTTACCTAATGCTCTTAAAGTGCCTGAATTAATGGAGGAATTTATAAAATGTCTTCAGGGTGATAGTCTGGACCATCCTGTTAAAATTGCTATAGATGCACATTTTAAATTAGTAAGTATTCATCCTTTTATAGACGGTAATGGTAGAGTTGCTAGATTACTTATGAATCTTTTACTACTGCAAGCAGGTTTTCCTCCTGGAATTATTAGAAAAGAAGACCGTAGTCTTTATATTAATTCACTGGAGAAAGGCCAAACAAAAAATGATTTATCGGATTATTACTCAATAATGATAGAAGCTGTTGATCGTTCTCTTGATATTTATTTGGAAGCTGTTCAACCTGAACGAGAGGACATGCAAGAATTAAATCCTCAACAGCGTTTTTATACAACTGAAGAGGTTGCAAAGCTTTTACAAATTGATCCGGAAACCGTAAGGAGATACGTAAGAAAAAAAACCCTGAAAGCTGTAAAGCTTGGGGGTAAATTTATTAGGATTGATAAATCAGATTTAGACAAATTTATCGAAAAATTAAAAAAATAAAAGAATACGAATAAATTGTTTAGTGATATACTATTAAAATATGAGGTATTCAAAACTTTTTGGAAAAACAAGAAAAGAAGCTCCTAAAGATGAAACATCCATAAACGCTAAGCTTTTAATAAGAGCAGGATTTATCGATAAGTTAATGGCGGGTTCATTTACACTTCTTCCGCTTGGTTTTAGGGTTAAAGAAAAAATAGAAGAGGTTATAAGAGAGGAGATAGGTAAAACAGGAGCAAGCGAGCTTTTAATGCCGCTTTTGCATCCAAAAACTATTTGGAATGAGACAGGAAGATGGGATAGTGCAAAAGAAGTAATGTATCAGTTTAAAAAAAATGACAAAGAATTTGCACTTTCATTTACCCATGAAGAAATTGTTTTAGACTTGGTTAGAAAATACGTTTCAAGTTATAAGGATTTACCAATTAAGGTTTATCATTTCTCAACTAAATTTAGAAATGAACCAAGAGCAAAATCAGGCATTTTAAGAGGAAGAGAGTTTATTATGAAGGATTTGTATAGCCTTCATGAAACAGAAGAAGATTTAGATAAATATTATCAAGAGGTTATAGATGCGTACAAAAAAATATTTAAGAGATTAAATTTAGACGTTAAAGTAACAGAAGCTCTAGGAGGTGTGTTTACAGACAACATTACACATGAATTTCAGGTAGTCTGTGAAACAGGAGAAGACACAATTTATTATTGTCAAAATTGTGATTTTGCCCAAAATAAAGAGATGGCAACTGTAAAAAATGGACAAAGATGTCCAAAGTGCGAAAAAGGAGAAATTG
>CAYWVK010000071.1:0-1979 GCA_964461865.1 uncultured Gammaproteobacteria bacterium | reverse complement strand
AATTATTCCCCATTTTACTATCAATTTAGTTTCTTTAGTAGTTTGGCTTAAAGTAGGCATAGTTATATTGAGTATAAATTAAATTTGGGGTACAATGCAAGAAAGCTAAGAAAATATGGTTAAAACAAGATTTGCACCTAGTCCAACCGGTATACCACACGTTGGTGGAATAAGAACTGCTTTGTATAATTATCTTTTTGCAAAACATAATAACGGTAAATTCTTTTTAAGAATTGAGGACACAGATCAAAAAAGATTAGTAAAAGAGGCAGAAGGAGCAATTATTGATTCTTTAAATTGGCTTGGTCTTAATTGGGATGGTGAGATTGTTTATCAATCAAAAAGACTTGAGATTTATAAAAAACATGTAAAAATCCTTCTTGATAAAAAAATAGCCTACGAGAAAGACGGAGCAGTTTGGGTAAAAGTACCAGATGATAAGGAATTTACATGGACTGATTTGGTTGGGAATAAAAAGATTAAGTTTAGCGGAAAAGATGTTGAGGATTTTGTTGTTCTAAAATCCGATGGATTTCCCACATATCATTTAGCAAATGTAATCGATGATCATTTAATGGAAATTACTCATGTAATAAGAGGAGAAGAATGGATATCCTCTGTTCCAAAACACATTTTTCTTTATCAAAGCTTTGGGTTTGAAATGCCTAAATTTTCTCATATGCCGGTAATTTTAGGACCGGATAAGGGAAAGCTTTCCAAAAGACACGGCGCAAAATCAGTACTTGATTATAAAGATGAAGGGTATTTAAAGGAAGCAGTTTTAAACTTTATCGCAATTTTGGGTTGGAATGCCGGAGGGGACAATGAAGTTTTATCTCTTGATGAAATGATTAAGCTTTTTGATATTAAAGATGTAAATACTGCAAATCCAAAATTTGATCAAGTAAAGCTTGAATGGATGAATGGAGAATACATCAGAAAAATAAAAGAAAAAGAGCTAGCAACAAAAATCTATGAATTTTATAACAAGAAATATGATAAAAAAACAATTGATGAAATAACGCCTTTAATTAGAGAAAGAATAAAAAAATTATCAGATTTTTATCCGCTTACGAAGTTTCTGTTTGTAAGTCCTCAAAAACATGAAGTAGATTTATCAAAATATTGCGATTTACTTAAAAAAATTACAGAAAAATTAAGTGAGATTAAGACCTGGAAAGCAGACGTAATCGGAGAGGAAATGCAAGGTTTAGCAAAGGATTTAGGCGTTAAACCAAGTGAATTTTTTATGGTTTTAAGAGTAGCAGTAACCGGTAAAAAGGTTTCTCCGCCTCTTAATGAATCAATGGAAATTTTGGGAAAAGATAAAACAATAAGTATAATAAAAAGTGGTATATAATGAAAATTAATAAAAAAAACTTTGCTGAAATAATATCTTTAATTTTTAATCCTGTTTTGTTTCTATTTTCGCTCCCTTTTTTAGTAGTTTATCGACAAACAACCAATCTTTCTTCTGCAATAAGGTGGGAAATATTTTCAGGATTATTTGTAGGAATTGGTCTTTTAATAATTTATTTAGGGATTAGAAACGGAGTTTTTTCAGACGTAGACTTATCGAAAAGAAAAGAGAGGGAAGAGTTTTATTATTTTGCTCTGGTTTTATCTTTCCTTTATTTAATTGCAGCGCTTTTTTTAAGAGGTATCTTTTTTCATCTTTCAATCTTGGGACTTGGGATATTTCTTGCAATTATTATTTTCACTTTTATAAATAAATATATTAAGGCAAGTATTCACTTGGCTTCACTTTGTGCTTTTATTATAACAATTAGTATATTGTTTGGTTTAAATTACTTATGGTTTACGTTTTGGATAGTGCCTTTGGTTTTTTGGGCAAGGCTTTATCTTAAAAGACATACAAAAAAAGAATTGATTGTTGGAGGAATGCTTGGGATAATAATAACACTTGCAACTTTTTTAATGGCAGCTAAAATATTAATATATCAAGCATACGTATGATA
>CAYWVK010000070.1:0-2068 GCA_964461865.1 uncultured Gammaproteobacteria bacterium | reverse complement strand
ACAGAGCGTATTCTTTTTTATACAGGAAGAACATATAAAATCGGAGATATTGATGAAGGAACAACACAGATGGATTGGATGGCTCAAGAAAGAGAAAGAGGAATTACAATTGTTTCAGCTGCAACAACTGCTTTTTGGAAAGATCACAGGGTCAATATTATTGATACGCCAGGACACGTTGATTTTACAGCAGAAGTAGAAAGATCCCTAAGGGTATTAGATGGTGGAATAACTGTTTTAGATGCTGAGGAGGGAGTTCAGTCTCAATCTGAAACTGTATGGCGACAAGCGGATAAGTACAAGGTGCCAAGGCTTTGTTTTGTTAATAAAATGGATAAATTGGGTGCTGATTTTTTGGCAACTGTTAAAAGCATCGAGGAAAGACTAGGTGCAAATCCCTTGATTATGGTTTTACCAATAGGTGCTGAAAATACATTTAAAGGAATTGTTCATTTACTGGAAATGAAGTCATATGTTTGGGGATCAGATGAGCTAGGTGCAAAATTTGAAGTAAAAGATGAAATTCCGGAAGATATGAAAGCTCAAGTTGAGCAGTATAGACATAAATTAATTGAAAAAATTGCCGAAACAGATGATACCCTTTTGGAAAAATATTTAAATAATCAGGAGATTTCAGAAATTGAATTAAAAGAAGCACTTCGAAGAGCAGTTATTGCTTATAAGTTGGTACCGATTTTTGCCGGATCATCTTTAAGAAATAAAGGCGTTCAGTCATTACTAGACGCAGTTATTGATTATTTACCATCTCCTTTGGATGTTGGAGAAGTTATTGGAAAAAATCCAAAAACAGATGCAGAAGAAAAACGAAAACCTGATAATAACGAGCCGCTTGCAGGACTTGCTTTTAAAATTCAAATTGACCCACACGTTGGAAAATTAACTTATTATAGGGTTTATTCCGGTAAAATTGCAGCCGGTTCATACATACATAATGTAACAAAAAAAACAACAGAGAGGGTTGGTCGTATTCTTTTAATGCACGCAAATCACAGAGAAGAGATAAAAGAAGCTTTTGCAGGAGAAATAGTTGCTTTGGTTGGTCTAAAGGATACAATAACCGGAGATACTCTTTGTGATGAAAAATATCCAATTATTTTAGAACAAATTACTTTTCCTGAGCCAGTTATTTCTTTGGCTATCGAACCAAAAACTAAAGCTGATCAGGAAAAATTAGGCTATGCTTTAAAAAGACTTTCTGAAGAAGACCCAACTTTTACTATAAAAGTAAATCATGAAACAGGACAAACAATAATTTCCGGAATGGGAGAGCTTCAACTTGAAATTATGGTAGACAGAATGAAGAGAGAGTTTAATGTGGAAGCAAATATAGGTGCTCCTCAAGTTGCATATAAAGAAACAATAAAAAAGATTGCTGAAGGAGAAGGAAAATATATTCGACAGTCTGGAGGACGTGGGCAGTATGGACATTGTTGGTTAAGAGTTGAACCGACTCCACGAGGTGAGGGGTATGAGTTTATTGATGCAATTAAAGGTGGGGCAATTCCGGCAGAGTTTGTTGTTTCTGTTGGAAAAGGTGTTAAGGAAACAATGGAAAACGGAATATTATTAGGTTATCCAATGGTAGACATGAAGGTAACAGTGTATGATGGTTCATTTCACGAGGTAGATTCATCGGATGTTGCTTTTAAGATTGCCGCTTCGCAAGCTCTTCAAGCAGCTTGTAAAAAAGCAGAGCTTTCGCTTTTAGAGCCAATCATGAAAGTTGAAGTAACAACTCCGTCAGAATTTATGGGAGATGTAATTGGTGATTTATCTTCAAAAAGAGCTCAGATTATGGGCACAGAAGAAAGAGGAAAAGCAACAATTGTCTTGGCAATGGTACCTTTAGCGGAATTATCTGGTTATGCAACAACTTTAAGATCTATGTCTCAAGGAAGAGCAAATTATTACATGGAACCATCTCATTATGAAGATGTTCCTAAAAATATCGTTGAGCAAATGCTTGCTAAATCAACCTTTACCGGAAGAGTCGAAAGAAATTAATTCCACTTTTTATAACTTATAGTTGATAAATTTACCTATTTTC
>CAYWVK010000069.1:0-2073 GCA_964461865.1 uncultured Gammaproteobacteria bacterium | reverse complement strand
AAAAAATGCTGAAATTATGACAATGATTGATGCTTTTGGTTTAAGAATTGATCCAAGCGAAATTCAGGTAAGAAGAGAGTCTACGGATCCAAGAAGAAGAGTTTATAAATTTAATCCAGAGCTTCAAGGTAAAATAAAAGAATTGAATGAAAAAATAAAACCAGAGGGAATACAATTCTTTCACGCGAGCTTACTTAGTGAGACTTCTGATAGCTTTACTCTTCAAGCAATCGCTAAATTAGCTACGCATAAGCCATCTGTTAAATAGTTTTTATTTTCTGTCATTAATTATGCATTTTACCTTATCTGTATTTGACAATCAAATTATGTTGTTTTTATATTACCTGGTGTGTTAATCTTTTTGTTATAATTTATTTATGAAACTTTCAGTAAAAACCGGTTTTAGTTTTGGTTTAACTTCCGGAATAATTACCACTCTTGGTTTAATTGTTGGACTTGATGCCAGCACTCACTCACAGCTTGTAATTATTGGTGGAGTTTTAACAATTGCTATTGCCGATAGTTTTTCAGATGCTCTAGGTGTTCATGTTTCTCAAGAATCGCAAAATAAACATTCTGCTAAAGCAATTTGGGAATCAACAATAGCAACTTTTCTTTCAAAATTAATTTTTGCATCAACGTTTATTATCCCCATTTTATTATTAGAATTACAAAGTGCAATTTTAATAAGTGTAATTTGGGGTTTTTTAATTCTGGCAATTTTTAGTTATTTTATTGCTAAGCAAAACAAAGAAAGTGCATGGAAGGTAGTAGGAGAGCATTTGCTTATTGCCTTAATTGTGGTATTAATTACTCGTTTTGTTGGTGGATGGATATCAACTATTTTTAGTTAAGCTTCTTTTTTGAACAAAAACTCCATAAGTATAAAAAGCGCAATTAGAAGAAGAATAAAATAAATATGAGCTAGTTTATATAAAAATAAAAGTAAAATTGAGACTATTAAAAAACTAATAAAAACTCCATGTTTTACTGTTTTAAACAAAAACGAAATTAAGCAAAAAAAGAATAAAAAAATCAGTACAAAAAAACAAACTATATTAGGAATTGTAAAATTTAAAAAATTAAAATCTTTTTCAGGGGGGTTAAAAATAATTAAATAGGTAATTCCTGTTAAAAACAAGATACTAAGTAATAAAAACCAAAAGCGTGATTTATTCCTTTTCATAACTTAATTTTTTTAATAAAAAATAAATAACATACTCCAATTATTGTTAATATAATTCCTAAGTAATCAATAAAACCATACGAGAAGTATAATTTTACATGATTTGCGTTGGGGATAACCATCATATAAGCAGGAGAAATTAAAAAGGGGCCACTTGCGCCTTCTACCCTCCATGTTGGGAAATAAGAAATTTTTACAATATATGGTTGGTTGATTTCATTTACATCAAACTCTATAGAGTCTTTGGTTGTTTTGATATTTTTAACTACAATGTTATTTGTTTTATTTTGAATTTTTTTAAGTTCTTCTCGCTGTTTTTCATTTTCTATAAAAACAATTGGTTTATTTAAGTTTATTCCTTTATACCATTCAATTGATTCATTAAGCCAATCTTTTTCTTTTTTCTGAATAGAAAAACTATTTATTGGCTCAATGAGATCTGAATTCGGTATTTTATAAATACTAAAAGGATAAACATCTTTTAGTTTAGTTAGTTTTGAATTGACATCCGCTTCTGTTTTTATTTTTTGAGAATAAGCGATAAAATATTTTGCTCCAGACATTTGAAGATGTTTTACGCCTCTTTCAAAATTAAAAGTAGGGTATGAAAATCCAGCAATTGCAGCAGTTGGCCTTTCGGATGTTTCTGTTTGATTTATAAAATGAAAAGACCCGGTTAGTCCGGATTCAATTAATAATCCCTCAAAGGTTGGTTTATTGGTAAATATAGTTAATGCTTCCAGAACTCTTGGAGTTCCGTATTTACTAAAATCTGGATGATATTCCCACATAACTCTCCCATTGGGTAAATCTTTTAAATACAAAAACAAATTATCAAGTTCATGATAGCTTGATTTTGCTTGGTATCCTTCAAAATTCCATTTAAA
>CAYWVK010000068.1:0-2107 GCA_964461865.1 uncultured Gammaproteobacteria bacterium | reverse complement strand
TTTTTCTTTTTCGGTTAAAATAACCGTAATATTACTTGTTCTTTTTTTATAAGGATGAACTCTTCCTCTGGTTGACGGTCTAAATCTTTTAAAAGACGGTCCTTCCTGAACGTCTATTGTTTTAATTATTAAATTCTCTTCTTCAAGCTTTGCATTATTTTTTGCATTAGCTACAGCACTTTTTAATGTTTTATTAATCGCCACAGCCCCCCTTTGTTTAATTATTAAAAGGGCATTTAATGCATCTTTAATCGACATTTTTTTCATAGCATCGGCAACAAGCCTTGTTTTTCTTGGACTAACCCTAACTGATTTACTAAATGCTTTAATTTCCATATTCTTAAGTCTTTGAAATCTCCCTTGCAACTACTCTTCCATGACTTCTAAACGCTCTGGTTAGAGAAAATTCTCCAAGTCTGTGTCCAACCATTCCTTCTTGAATAAAAACATTAACAAAAATTCTCCCATTATGAACGGCAATTGTATGGCCAACAAATTCCGGCGGAATCTGACTTGCTCTTGCCCATGTTTTTATAGGAGATTTATCTCCGATTTGTTTTTGTTTTAAAACTTTTTTTACTAATTTTTGGTCTATAAATGGACCTTTTTTACTTGATCTACTCATTATTTCTTTCTCCTTTGTAAAATGTATTTACTAGAATGTTTCTTTTTATTTCTTGTTTTACCAACTGCACTTTTTCCTGCATAAGTTTTTGGCGTTTTCATTCCGATTCCACTTCTTCCTTCTCCTCCACCATGTGGATGAGATCTTGGATTTTGAGCAATTCCCCTAACTGTTGGTCTTATACCTCTATTTCTTTTACTTCCTGCTTTGCCAAATACTTTATTTTTCCACTCAGCATTTCCTAAACTTCCGATTGTTGCGAAACAATCTTTTCTTATCTTTCTTATCTCTCCTGAAGGAAGTTTAATGTGTACAAAATCTCCTTCTTTAGCCTGAATTATGGCACTTGTACCGCTTCCCCTGGCTATTTGTCCACCTTTACCCGGTGTTAATTCTACATTATTTACTACTGTACCAATTGGTAAATTATCTAACTTACTTGCATTTCCTTCTTTTATGTCTACGTCTATTCCCGCAACTACTCTATCTCCCATCTTTAAACCTTCAGGACATAAGATATATCTTTTATCACCATCTGCATATTGTATCAAAGCAACATCACAAGTTCTATTCGGATCATATTCTATACCAATAACTTTACCCAAAACCTCTCTTTTACTTCTTTTAAAGTCAATTATTCTCAAAAAACGCTTGTGCTCTCCGCCTTTATGTCTTACAACTACTTTTCCCCTTGCATTTCTTCCTGCTTTTTTTCTTTTTATTATTTTTAATTTTTTCATATTTTCTACTTTGCTGTTCCTGCTTCAAATAAATCAATTTTTTGACCTGGTTTTAAAACAACAATTGCTTTTTTAAACCCGGATGTCTTAGATTCAATTCTTTTCTGTCCAAATCTTTTTGTTTTCCCTTTCATATTTAAAGTTTTTATCTTAATTACATTTACTTTAAATTTTTCCTCTACTGCTCTTTTAATTTCTTTTTTACCGGCATTTTTATTTACCTTAAAAGTAAATTTTGTTTTTGCTACTTCATCCATTGATTTTTCAGAAATTATTGGCGAAATAATCACATTTATATAATTCATTATTTATTTTCTCCTTTGCCTAAAAAAGCTTTCTCCATTACTTCAATTGCTTGTTTTGTTAAAAATATTACCTGATTATTTAATACCTGATATGTATTTAAAAGTTTTGCATTTAAAATACTTAAATCCTCAATATTTTTTGCCGCCTTATACAAATTTTCATATTTATTTTTTGTTTCAGGAACAATAAGCAAGATTTTTTTATTTTCCTTATCGTTTCCTAAGTTTTTTATCAGCTTTATCATCTCTTTAGTTTTAGGTTCAATTTTTTCTAATCCGTCTATTACCTTTATTTCCCCCTCTTTAAGCTTTGCTGAAAGAGCTGAGAATAAAGCAATTTTCTTCATCTTTTTTGTTAATTTAAGTGAATAATCTCTTGGTTTTGGACCAAAAACTAAACCCCCACCAACCCAAATTGGAGCAGATTTTGCACCATG
>CAYWVK010000067.1:0-2249 GCA_964461865.1 uncultured Gammaproteobacteria bacterium | reverse complement strand
TTAATGAAATTTGATTAGTAAATAAGCAGAATATATAATCAAGATAAATTATGTTGGATATTAAATTTATAAAAGAAAATAAAAAAGAAGTTGAAGAAGGTATTAAAAATAAGGGAGTAGAAATTGATTTAAAAAAACTTTTAACACTTGATGAGAGATTAAGGGCATTAAATGTAGATATTCAAAAACTAAGAGAAGAAAGAAATAAAGTTTCTAAAGAAAGAGATATTGAAAAGGGAAAAAAGATAAAACAGGAATTGGATGAAAAAGAAAAAAATCTTAAGGAAATAGAAACAGAACTTAATAAAATATTGCTTCAGCTTCCAAACCCACCAAAAAAAGATGTTAAAAAAGGCCTAAATGATACGGAAAACGAAGTCATAAGAAAGGTAGGAATACCTACTAAGTTTTCTTTTGCTCCAAGGGACCATTTAGAGATAGGGGAAGCATTAGACATTATTGATGTTAAAAGGGCAGCAAAAATATCAGGTTCCAGATTTTATTTTCTAAAAAATGAAGGTGTTCTTTTGGAGTTTGCATTAAAACAACTAGCATTTGAAACTTTAATTAAAGAAGGATTTATTCCGCTTCTTCCTCCTGTGTTTCTTAAAGAAGAAGTAATGAAAGGTCTTGGATATATGGAAAATGGTGGAGATGAGGATATGTATATTTTTGAAAAAGATAAGTTGGTATTGGTTGGAACAGCTGAGCAGTCGATAGTGGCAATGCATAAAGATGAATTGTTTAATGAAAAAGATTTACCAAGAAGATATGTTGGTTTTTCATCTTGTTTTAGGAGAGAAGCAGGTAGTTATGGAAAAGACACAAAAGGAATTTTAAGAGCACATCAATTTGATAAAGTTGAAATGGTATCATTTGCAAGACAGGGGGAAGACGACAAGGAACATGAATTTCTTTTGTCTTTAGAGGAGAAGCTATTAAAAGCAATAGATATTCCTTATCAAGTTGTAAAAATGTGTACCGGTGATTTAGGTTTTCCTGCAGCCAGAAAGTATGACCTAGAGACATGGATACCAAGTGAAGGGAAATATAGAGAGGTTACATCAACTTCAACAACAACTGATTTTCAAGCCAGGAGATTAAATATTAAATATAAAAAAGATCAAAAAGCAGAATTTGTAAATATTTTAAACGGAACTGCATTCTCAACAAGACCAATAATTGCAATTCTTGAAAATTATCAACAAGAAGATGGTAGTGTTAAAATTCCGCAAATTTTGCAAAAATATCTTGGGAAAAGCATTATAAAACCAAAAAAATAGCCTTTTAATTTTTGTTGTTTTAGCAACCTAAAACACCTCTTTTGAAGCAAGTAAAAAATCTTGACAAATAACTAAAATTATCTCAACATAAAACTAATTACTGCCCGTTTTCTAATTTTAAAAATTGTGGCAAGAAAGTAAGGGGGTGAATGACTGTGGCAAAAAAGAAAAAGAAGAAGAAATAATTGGTAAGTAATTTGGAACTTTACCAATTGATCAGTTGGTAAGAACCCCGCCTGAAAAGGCGGGGTTTTTCTGCTAAAATAACTTTATGTTTAAAATAATTAATAAATTCTTTGACTCAAATGAAAAAGAGCTAAAAAAGATTTTGCCTATTGTTTACAAGATTAATTCTTTAGAGGAAAAGTATAAAAAAATAAAAGATGAAGCATTTGTTGAGAAAACAGATGAATTTAAAAAAAGAGTTAGTGATGGGGAGAGTCTTGAAGAAATTCTTCCCGATGCTTTTGCTCTAGTTAGGGAAGCGGCAAGAAGAACAATTGGACAAAGACATTTTGACGTTCAGTTAATTGCAGCAACAGCCCTGGCTCAAGGAAAAATTGCAGAACAAAAAACAGGAGAAGGAAAAACATTATCAGCAGTCCCCGCTTTATATTTACATAGTTTAACCGGGAAAAGTGTTCATTTAGTTACAGTTAACGATTACCTTGCCAGGCGTGATTGCGGGTGGATGGGTGCTGTTTTTAATTTTTTAGGACTTAGTGTTTCATCAATTATTAGTGATCAGTCCTTTTTATACGATTCAAAATTTGTTAATAAAGAAGCAAATGATTTTAGATTACTTCATCTAAAACCAATTGACAGAAAAGAGGCATATAAAGCAGATGTTGTTTATGGAATAAACTCGGAATTCGGTTTTGATTATCTTCGGGATAATATGGCACAGGATCTAGAATCAATGTCGCAAAGAGGACATTATTTTGCAATTGTTGATGAGGTTGATTC
>CAYWVK010000066.1:0-2312 GCA_964461865.1 uncultured Gammaproteobacteria bacterium | reverse complement strand
CTGCCATTATTGAACCAAAATAAAAAGTTGCCGATGGAGAAATTTGTGTCCATATAATTCCACCAATAAATGATGCAAAGAACTGACAAATTGAAATACCTGTTTGATAAATTCCAAAATATGTCCCTGAGTTCTTTTCTGTAATAAATCTTGAAATATAAGCCCTAGAAACCCCATCTGTAAAAGCAATATATACTCCATAAATTGGAAAAAGTACCCAAATCCAAATAGAGCTTGAAATAAGACCAAAAAGAAAATAAACAATCGCAAAAACCAAAAGCCCTATCGCAAAAACTTTTCTGGCACCTATTTTATCCGCTAATTGCCCTGCCGGAGTTGCAAAAAGAGTCTGCGACACGTTATACAAAACATAAGCAAGAGTTACAAAAATTATAGACAACCCTAAATCTTTTGCCCTTAAGAGCAAAAATGCATCGGAGCTATTTCCAAGTGCAAAAATAAAACTAATGATTAAAAATAATTTTAGCCTTGGACTAAGCAAACGCCATTTTAAATTTATTTTTACTTTTTTTTCTTTTTTAGAAAGTTTTTTTTCTTTAACAAAAAGAATTAATAAAACTACCCCTATGATAGATGGAATAGCTGCTAGGAAAAAAACAGCTCTTATATTGTCTTTTAAGAGCAAGAGAAGTACCATTGCTAAAAGAGGACCAATAACTGCTCCAAAAGAGTCCATTGTTCTATGAACTCCGAAAATAAAACCCTTGTTTCTTTTATTTGTACTTTGTAAAAGCAAAGAATCTCTTGCGGATGTTCTAATTCCCTTACCAAGCCTATCTATAAACCTGGCAAAAAAAACAAACCCCCAAGAAGAAGCAACTCCAATCAATAGTTTTGAAAAAGCTCCAAGTCCATATCCCCAAGTAACAAAAATTTTTCTTTTTCTACTCTTATCTGAGACATATCCTGAAATAAACTTCATTATGCTGGCTGTTGCCTCAGCAATTCCTTCTATAAAACCAACCAATGAAACAGGGGCTCCTAAAACAGTGGTTAAGAATATCGGGACAATGGGGTAAATCATTTCCGAGGCAACATCATTGAAAAAACTAACTAATCCTAAAAGATATACATTCCTCGGAATTTTTTTAAGCATACACTACCAATCTTTTGTAATATTTATACCAAATTTTTTTAATTCTTGGTATAGGGAAAATATCGGAAGACCAACAATATTAAAATAATCTCCTTTTATCTCCTTTATAAATGCTCCGGCTTTGTCCTGAATAGCATAAGCTCCGGCTTTATCTAAAACATTACTGGAGTTAACATATGCTTTTATTTCATCCTCTGTTAATTTCTTAAAAGTAACTTTTGTTTTAACGACCTTACTGATAATTTTATTTGTTTTTGTATCAAGGATTGTAAAGCCGGTAATAACAAGGTGCGTTTTTCCGCTTAATTTTTTTAAAAATTTTATTGCCTCCTGTTTATTTTTTGGCTTTCCAATAATTTCGTTTTTCAAAACAACAATTGTATCTGCTCCGATAACAATTGCATTCTTAACCTTTTTAGCAACAGTTTTTGTTTTTCTTACTGATAAAACTTTTACGTAATTTACCGGGGAAGTGGAATTATTTTTTTCATCAACATTACTCACCATTATTTTTATTGTTAGTCCAATTTGCTTTAATAATTCTTTTCTTCTAGGAGAATTGGAGGCTAAAATTATTTTTCTAGAACTTCTATTTATTTTTATCATGATTTTGCAACAATGAAACTCTTACTCTATCAATTATCTGTTTTTTTGATAAACTACCAAAAGCCTCTACAGTTGATGCATCTGATATGAAAGGAATAGCTAAATCGACATTGGTATAATCGATGTATAAATCACGTAAAAATTCTTCGTCTATTATCTGAGATCCAAATGCTGTCCTTTCGGAATCATATATTAACCTACACTCTCTTTCCCCTTCTTCTCTGCTGATAAAAACAGGCTTTATTGTTGGTTTTTTTTCTTCAAAATTACCACTTTTACCCTCAACTATACTAAGCTTTTCATTTGGATATTTATCAAAAAATGGTTCAACAACAGATAATAAATATTTTCTAATAAAAAACTCATTTTCCACTGCTTGCTCAAGTTTCGATAATGGCTGTTCTGTTTTTGGTAAAGATTTACCTATTAAATCCAGTTTGGCAAAAATACCCAAACTAACCTCCGGTAAGCTTTCTTCTATTTGCCAATTGTTATTTTTTTCTATTTGTTTACTCATAAGACTTGGATTATAAAGAAAATAGGTAAATTTATCAACTATAAGTTATAAAAAGTGGAATTAATTTCTTTC
>CAYWVK010000065.1:0-2324 GCA_964461865.1 uncultured Gammaproteobacteria bacterium | reverse complement strand
CTCTAAACCACATATTCATTCCTAATTCAAAAAAACCACTATTTATATTATCCCTTTTAAATCCAACATTTTCCAATATTGAATTTATCTTTACATTACTATGATTATGCTTATGATCTTTAGCTTCCTCATTACTGATTAAATAAATTTTTCCCAAGAAGTGAATTAGCCAATCTGCCCACGGTGCAGGAGTTGTTATTATAAATAAACCATCTTTTTTAAGAACTCTTTTAACTTCTTTTAAGACAAACTGAAGTCTGTCGTTATTGATATGTTCAAAAACAGCAAGCATAGTAACCACATCAAAAAAATTATCTTTAAATGGAAGTCTTCCTTTTTCTACGTCCATTTTTTTTAAAAAAAGATTTTTATCTTTTACCTCTTTTAAATTAGTATTAGGATCCACTCCGTATTTTTCTTTAAAATTTGAATTTATTAAAAAATATGGATAAAACCCACAACCGATATCTAAAAGCCTATCTTTATCTGTTTTTTTAGAAAATAGCTTACTGGCTTTATTTACTCTTTGTTTTGCTAAAAAATTTTCCAATAAACCACTACCACGAGTAACACTATCTTTTTTTAACATAATTATTTTATTGACAGTAATTTAAAAGCAGACGTACCGTCAGGTCTTTCTATGTTAGAAATTAACGATACTTTGCTTTCGGGAACTTTACAAGTACCCTCAACTACATAAAGTATATCTTTTTTTCCTACTAAAGTGTTTTCATATTTTCCTGTTGATTCATTTATTAACTTTTCTTCTCTTAATGGACATTTTTCATCTGTAATTTCATAATTATCAAAAGACATACTTCCATATTTTGTACTTTTACTATTTTTCATTATATCTTGAATTAAAACAGGATCATATTTATTATAAAAAAGTAAAAATATGGTTGGACCAAAATTCGCATCGGTTATTACAACCTTTTTATAATTTTTAGCATGTATATTTATTTCCTGAACCAATTCTTTATACCCCTCTTGTCTGTACCAAGGCCTATGAGATGGTCCATGAATATAATATGAGTGCAAATAGGTTAAAAAACTATAAAAAACAATAATTCCCATTATTACAAAACTAATTTTTTTAATATATTCTCTTTTTATATTCTTTTTTAAAAAAACAACAAGCATAATAAGTCCTAATCCCGAAAGGATAGATATTGCAGGAAAAATTGTTAATGTACGTTGAAGATTTGGTACATCATCTGTTGTTAAACCACTGCCAATGGGGGAAATTAAAACCCATCCAAGAATAAACCACCCCATTTTTTTATTAAACGAAAATAAATACCATAATCCTAAAATTAAAAGAGATAACTCGAATAGATACAATAAACCACTACCAGGAACTCTATATCTATCCGGCAATCCTGCATCTGTAAACAAGAATTCAAAACTAAAATGCTTAAAATACGTCTTTGTAAATGCATCCGCGTAGTTGGTAATTTTATTATGAAAAAATCTTGACTCTAATGGCTTAACTCCCATTACTCCGTCTTCTCTTTGCTGCTCTGAAAGAACTAAACTTGTATTTTGATGCTGAAAAACAGATAGTGTTTTAATCCTATATGAAAGCGTTGGGGAAAATAGCACTAACACTACCGGGATTATTATTAATAATACGTAACCTAAAATTAAAGAATAAATTTTTAATTTATTAAATTTTTTAACATAAAACCCGTAAATAAAAAGAAGAGGTAAAAAAATCGGGACAAAACTTCTTGCAGCTTGATAAGTATAAAGAGTAATAAAAAAAGATAAAAAGCTAATTATTAATAAGTACCATTTATTTTTTTCTAACCAGTGAAGAAAAAAATATGTTCCCAATGAAACAAAAAAAACAACAATTACATTATCTGTACATACTCTGGAAAGATTAATATGCCATGGGGATATTGCTAAAAAAAATGAAGCTAAAATCGCTAGTTTATTTTTGTATTTATATTCCTTGAATAATTTTAAAACCAAAAAAAACACTAAAGGGATTGTTATTGATCCAAAAAAAGCAGATGCAAATCTTGCTGAAAACTCACTTAAACCAAGTATTGCTATAAATGGAATTGAAAAATAAGTATAACCTGCAGGGCTATACAAAAAAGATTTAAGGTTTAAAGGAAATAAATTTCCTGTAATCTCTTTACCTGTATTAAGAATTGAATAACTATTGTAAGTTAAATATGCTTCATCAACATGAAATCCAGAAGGAATTATTCCAAGCTGATAAAAACGAAGAATTATAGCAAAGATAAATATTAAAAATATTGGTAAATATTTTTTCATTAAAAAAATTAATTAACGATTCTATATTTTAC
>CAYWVK010000064.1:0-2328 GCA_964461865.1 uncultured Gammaproteobacteria bacterium | reverse complement strand
GCATTATCAACTTGGGAGAAAAAATAATGGCAAAAATAGTTACAGCTCCAAATCCTGTCTTATCTCAAAAAGCAAAACCTGTTAAAAAAGTAAATAATGAGATAAAAAAAATTATTCAGGACATGATTACTACATTAAACTCCGCATCAGATCCAATCGGCGTTGGACTTGCTGCTCCACAAATAGGACTTTCGCTTCAAATTTTTATTGCTAAACCAACTCTAAAATCACCCATTCATGTTTTTATTAATCCCAAAATTATTAATGAAAAAGAAGACACTACAAAACCCTTAATCCAAACAAAGAAAAAGAATAAAAATATAGAAAAACTAGAAGGATGCCTTTCTGTTCCAAATATCTGGGGAGATGTAAAAAGAAAATCAAATATTAAAATCTCCTATCTTGATGAAAATGGAAATAAAAATACAAAAAAATTTACCGGTTTTATGGCTACGATAATTCAACACGAAATGGACCACTTACAAGGCCTGCTTTTTCCAAAAAGAGTGATTGAACAAAAAAATACCCTTTTTAAATCTACAAAAGACGAAAAAGGTCAAGATGTATTTGAGGAAATAGACATTTAGCTACTTATGAAAGTGATATTTTTTGGCTCCGGAAGTTATGTAATCCCCCTTATTAATACTTTAAAAAAAGAATTTGATCTTTTTGTTTTTACAACTGAAAAAGAAAAACAAAATCCTTTAATTAAATACTTAGAGGAAAACAAAATTAATTACAAATCCGTATCTTCTCTTCTAGAAAGGGACATATTAAGACACAAGGCAAGTTTGGGAATTTTAGCAAATTTTAGATTGATAATTTCAAAAAACGTTTTAGATCTTCTTCCTTTGGGAATTTTAAATATTCACCCATCACTTCTGCCAAAATATAGAGGAGCAACACCTGGACAAGAAGCAATTTTAAATAATGATAAAAAAACCGGAATAAGTATTATAAAACTTGACGAAAAAATGGATCACGGACCAATCCTTATTCAAAAAGAAATAGAAGTAAAAGAAAGCGATACTGCAAACAGTTTGTACCAAAGACTTTTTGAAATTGGAGCAGATTTACTATCTCAAAATATTAAGCAATATATAAAAGGAGATCTAAAACTTATTTCACAAGATGATAAAAAAGCTACTTATACCAAAACATTAACTCGTCAAAGTGGATTTATTGATATTAATAATCCACCCAAAAATCTTAAAACCATAATCAAAGCATATTTCCCCTGGCCTGGTGTCTGGACAATATACAATAAAAAACGGATTAAGTTTTTACCTGATAATAAAGTACAAGTTGAGGGAAAAAGTGAAATTAATTATAAGGATTTTATCAACGGATATGATAACGGAAAAGCTATCCTTGAACAACTTGGGCTTTTATAGCTTCTGTGTCTTTTTGAAGAGGTTTTCTTTTTAAAGACCTTAAACATTTTGTGCAAAGTCTTAACTTCTTATTCACTCCATTTATATACACTCTTGCTGAATGCAAATTGGGTTTAAAGATTTTTTTTGTTCTTCTTTTTGAATGCGAAACGTTATGACCGTGCATAGCGCCTTTTCCGCAATAATCACATCTTAGTGCCATAGACAATATTTAGATATTCTATTATACTAGAAAGCACCGTAAGATACAATTATTAATTTACTATGGATTTAATCTCAATGCTTTTATTATTGGTGGTTTTACTTTTCTCTGCAATTATTCATGAAATCTCCCATGGCTTTGTTGCAGAAAGACTCGGTGATCCAACCGCAAGACTTTTAGGAAGACTAACGCTAAATCCTAAAAAACACATTGATCCTGTAATGAGTATTTTTCTTCCACTAATGCTTATATTTTCCGGCTCCCCTGTTATCTTTGGCGCAGCAAAACCAGTACCAGTAGATCCTTTTAATTTAAGAGATGGCAGAAAAGACCTAGCTCTTATTTCCTTAGCCGGACCATTAAGTAACATAATCTTAGCAATTATTGCCGCAGCTTTAATTAAAATATTAATTTTTCTTTTTCCGATAGTTGATGCACAAAGCACCCAAGGATTAGCAATATTAATAACACGCTACGTTCTCCAAGTGGTCGTGCAGATAAATCTTCTTTTGGCAATTTTTAACCTTATTCCAATTCCTCCCCTCGACGGTTCTAAAATTTTTTCACTTTTACTTCCTGAAAAACAAGCAAGAATTTATTTAGCCTTTGGTTCTGTTGGTTTTTTGATAATTTTTATGCTACTTCTCTTTCCAATCGGAGGACTATCTCTCCCAAGCCTTATCTATAACCTGTTAACTTTTGCACAAAACCTCTTAGGTGTTTAGCCTTACT
>CAYWVK010000063.1:0-2341 GCA_964461865.1 uncultured Gammaproteobacteria bacterium | reverse complement strand
CACCAAAACCAATGAAATTATTTATTGGAAGAAAAGTTCCCCACTGATCTTTTCCTGTTAGAAGCAGTGAATACGCATCATATCCTGCATTTGCCTCATCATTTAAAAAACCAACAGGAACATTTCCAAGAAGATAAAATCTTAAAAATACTGATATTAATATTATTATTACAAAAATTATATTAGCTTTAATTATCTTGCTCATTTGATTCAAATATTCTAACAACTACATTAACATCATCTGGACTATATATATTATAAATTAACTTTTTATTAGGAAGCATCTTTTCAAACCCCATGTATAATGATTTTGTTGAATTTAGTTCATTTATTGCAAATTTTTCTTGATTAAAACCTCCGAAATAAAATCTTCCGAAATTAATCGTCATTGTTTCATCAATTCTCTCTTTGTTTTTATAAGCTTTCTGAAAATCCCTTGGATCTATATTGTTATAAAATGCATATAGAAGCGCCCAATCTTCTCCTCCATTAACAAAAATCTTGTCATACTTATTCTGATTCTCTTTAGCATATTCCATTGCCTCCCTTTGTGGCATTTGCCACCAGTCAGAAGAATAAACAGGGTAATCAAAAAAATATGTAAAAAGATAACTAGCTATTAAAATAAAACAAATTGGAATAAATAATACTAAGAACATAGTACTGTGTTTTTTATTTATCTTCTTGATTTCCGAAAATAAATAAAAAATTCCAAGAGAAGAAAAAATAATTGGAACAGGAAGAAGCAACACGTCTCTATATGAAAGATATCCAGTATTGGTTAGTCCACCCGGAATAGCTCCCATAAGCATCCATAACAGAAGTAATACAAATAATTTTTTATTCTTTCTGAACAACCAATATAATCCAATAAAGAAAAATGGTAATTCAAAAAGATAAAATTGTCCATGTCTAGAAACTCCTTTGTCTTGACTGCTCTCACCATTTATGAATAGATAGTTAATTGAAAATATTCCTACGTAAGTAGTTTCAAATGTTTTAAGATAATACAATGGCTTATTATGAAAAATGCTTGCTGCCCATAGGGGAGCTGTCGTTAAGTGTCTTTCAACATCTACTCTATCTCCTGCTTTTACCGAATTAAAGATAGACGTGTCGTTAAATTTAGCAATTCCATCAAAAATTGTTAATTTTGCAGAAAAAGCAAGAAACAAACCAAAGATAATAATAAAAAGGATAAACATCTTGCTCTTTACTAAATCTTTTCTATAAAAAAATAAAACTGGTAGAAAAACTACAAGAAAAATTTTTGGTGCATGATACGAAAACAATGATAAACCTAAGATTAAACCAGTAATAGGAAGAAAATATAATTTCTTTTTATCTGTATATAGGATTAAAGTAATTCCAAAAATTACCAAAAAAAGCGCGAGAGCCTCTTCCACTCCTGTTCTAGAGATTTGAATACTCCATGGATTAATTGCAATTAAAAACGATGCTAAAAGAGCCAAGTTATTGTTACGAAATAATTTCTTAACGAGAAAAAAGAATACGACTACGGTAAGTATTCCAAAAACTGCAGACGGAAAACGCGCAGCAAATGAATTCATCCCAAAGATTCCAACTGAAGGAATAACTGAATAAATATATAGAGGAGAACGATGATTATTCTGAAACTGCATGGGTAAAAAATTTTGATACTGATCATGTAAAGTGTGAAGAATACTGTTTGCACCATAAACAGCATCTGCCTCATCGACATGCATACTTGGCGGATTTGTGTTCAAAGAATACATTCTTAAAAATGTAGCAATGAAAATAATTACCAATAGTAATAACTTCCAATTAATTATTTTTTTCATTTAAATACCATTCCTCTATCGATTTGTATACTGCACTTGGATTAATACTTACCCAATTTTCATTGGTCAATGCACTAGCAGAAGCATTTGTTAAATCAAAAATCTCGATACCTTCTCTATTACTGATTAATTTTGGATATTTTCCGATAACCTTATCGTTTGAAGGGATAACTGCTAATCCAATTTTCTTACCTCCATCATCAATCTTTTTCACTGTATCCAAAAACAAAACCAAAGGCAATCCTCTCTCTGGGTATTGATATTCGTAAAGATACACTGAAAATTTTTCATTAGGAAACTTTTCCATTAGCTTATCTGTAAATAAATCTGCTTCCTTAGCTGTATTATTTGTCGCTGAAGTAATTACTGTAATATTTATTGCCATTGTGAAAATAGTAATTATTAAAAGAAAAATCCAAAAGATAAATTTATTTAACTTATTAAGCTTGTAAAAAACAAAACCTGAAAAAATTAATAAAAAAGAACTTAAAAATGCTGTATATACTCCAAATATTATT
>CAYWVK010000062.1:0-2392 GCA_964461865.1 uncultured Gammaproteobacteria bacterium | reverse complement strand
TTATATACGGGAACTATTATGGATAATTTCATTTAAATAAATTCTTGTACAACTTCTTTATCTTTTTTGATAAATAGTTTTTTACTCCTGGCTTTAGATTCTATAATCTTTGGTAATAAAAATAAAGCCTTAAAAAAACCTAAAATAAAAGCTAAGTCCAAACTAAAAATTGCTCTTATAAAATAAAACGGAATTAAAAATATATGCCTTATTAATAAATCAGCGTCTGTTAAGTTTTTCCAGGTAAAAATAAATTGATTTCTGTAAGCAATTGTTTTTATTTTAAAAGGTGAATATTTACTTTTTATCGCACCTTTCTCATGCTCATGTAAAACAACACTTTCTTTTTCAAAAACTACTTTGTATCCTGCCTTTAAGGCTCTGTATGATAAATCAATATCCTCCCAGTAAAACGGATTAAAAAGAGAATCTAATCCATCAAGTTTATCCCATACAACTTTTCTGAAAGCACCGCTTCCACCGCTTACCCAAAGCGTGTTTGATTTATCCACTCTACCTTTACTGTGAACCAAAAATCCCCTTTTCCAATTACCAACACCTCTTCCCCTAAGTATAATTCTTTCTCCCTCAACGCTTTTATCCATGCATCCTACTGCAAATACCTCTTTATCCTTAAAATGCTTAATTAACGGCTCTAAAAAATTTGCTTCAGGAATAATATCGGTATTAAGAAGAATTAATATTTCTCCTGTTGATACTTTTACACCATTATTTACATTAGATGAAAATCCAAGATTTTTTTTATTCTCTAAGATTTTATATGTAAATTTATCTTTTTTTATTAAAGATAAAATATTAAATGCAGTTTTAACTGAATTATCCCCTGATGCATCATCAGTTAAAATCAATTCAATTTCATGCTTATTACCAATAGTTAATGCCTCAATAACTTTTGGTAAGTTTTTCTCCAAAAGTTTTTCTCCATTATAGTTTGGAATAATTACGCTAATTTTCATAAATTAAAATAATGAATTAGTAAACTCAATTTCATGCTCCCCTTTGGGAACAATTATGCCTCTGTAATTATAGTCTGTTAAATAGATTTTTGTTTCTCTTCCATCAATTGTAGCTTTCCAGCTTGGATAATACGAGTCCGTTAAAACCAAAAACCCATCTCCATTATTAGTAGTTTTAAGTATCACCTTGTTTTCCCCATATTCTAAAACCTTTACTTTTCCCATACTCCAATCATCTTTAAAAACATCTTTATTGCCAACATTTTCAACAATCGCAACATTATTTAAAAGAATTTTCTCATCAAACATTACATTTATTGCCTCTTGTTTTGAATTAACAAGTTTAGTGTTTATTACAAAAAACGCTCTTGGAAACACTTTTGTATTTTCATAAACAAAAACACTGCCGTTTTTAAAAACTAAATTTAATTTAGACTCATCAGACTTAGTTGTACTTAAAACATATTTTACGTTTAGAAAATCAACCAATCTTGATGAAACATTCTGCGGGGTAATAATTCTATTAAATCCAAACGGGGGAGAAATATTAGGCTTTCCCCTTCCCATTGCTGCCATCAATTCAGCGTATCTTTTTAGAAAAAGAGGATCATATCCATCAAGCGTTTGAATTTTATACATAATTGAAAAATTAGGCGGAAAAATTGTTGAATCTAAAGACATTACTCTAAAAGGCTCATTTTGTTGTTGTAAAAAAGAGGTAATTTCAGTTTTTGGATATAAGTATTCTTTCTTAGCAAAAGTTTCAAACTTTAAGCCAAACCTGAAAAGATCAAAAACAGTGATTGCGATTAATAACAAAATACTAAGGCTTAATATTTTTTCCTTCTTTGTATTTTCCTTTATAAAGAAAACGATAAATAGAAAAATAATTAGTGATGCCAAAAATATAACTGTTGGAAGAATTAAATTTTGCTTTGCAACACTTAAGTTTTCAATTGATATTAAATTGTTATTTAAAAACAACACAAATGCCCAAAGTGCAGTAAATAAAAGTAATATAGTTGCTAATATATATAGAATTTTTTTCTTTTCTTTTGCTTTAATAAAATAATCCATTCCAAAAGCTGCCAGTATGCTTAAAGAAAAATCCGTAATAAAAAGTAATCTTGTGGGTTGAGATGTGAAAATAAATGGTAATTCAAATTTATAGGGAAGTTTTGCAAATATTGTCGGGAAAGCAAAAATTAAAGACATAAAAAATGCTGTTCCAAAAAATAGGGTTTTTTTGTCTTTTCTGAAAAAAAGTGCAAACAAAGCAAAAATTAAAGGAATTATACCAACGTATCCTATAAACTCTGCATAGTTCCATATTCCATAATAATTAAGAGTTGAAGGATTACCAAAAAAATCAGGAGCAATAAATTGAATTAAATTCTGCCAGGGAATAAACCATC
>CAYWVK010000061.1:0-2487 GCA_964461865.1 uncultured Gammaproteobacteria bacterium | reverse complement strand
TTCCGTATTTTTTAATTTTTGCTCTAATTTCTTTTGGTAGTTTTTTAATAAAGTAACCCTTTAGATATTTTTGTGAATTAAATTTCGGAAATGCACCCTTTTCTTTTGCTAACTCAGCAGATGCTTCATAAGCCGCATCTCTTATTGTTTTAAATATTTTCTCAATTACTTTTAATGATTCTTCAGAGCCATAACGAAGATGCATTTTTATTAAAGCGTCTCCAAGCCCCATTGTTCCAAGACCAATTCTTCTTTCTCCATTTAATTGCATCTCTTTAATTTGAGGAAAAGCATAAGAGTCGATATTTATTACATTGTCCTGAAGTCTAACGCCAATTTTTGCATGTTCAGCAAGCGATTTGTAATCCATTTCTCCCGCTTTATCTGTTTCGTATCCTTTTACAAAAGCAGATAAATTTAAAGAACTCAAGTTACAAACTCCCCAAGATGGTAAACCTTCTTCTCCACATGGATTAGTGCAATTTACTTTATTCCAATACCAATTGTTATACCACTTATTGTATCTTTCCATAAACACTATTCCTGGCTCTGCGGATTTCCATGCTGCCTCACATATTAAATCCCAAAGATGCCTTGCTTTAATTGTTTTATATACCTTTACCTTTTTCTTTAAGGCTTTCCAGTTCTCAAGATTTCCATCCCATTTTTCGTCATAATCTTTATCATCAATGTTGGGAAAAACTAAATCCCAATCACTATCACTTTTAACTGCTTCCATAAATTTATCTGATACACATACTGAAAGATTTGCTCCGGTAATTTTAGTTAAATCTTGTTTTACGGTAATAAATTCCTCAATATCCGGATGCCAATCCCAAAGCATTAACATTAACGCTCCTCTTCTTGAACCACCTTGTTGAATAATGTCTTTTGTAGTTATTGAATAAAGCTCTGCCCAGTTAATCGGGCCCGAAGAAAAACCATTAACTTTTTTTACCCTTGCTCCTCTTGGCCTAAGCGACGAAAGATTTATCCCAGCTCCTCCCCCTCTGGCCATAATTTCTGTCATGTGTTTTAAGTTATCTAAAATTCCATCCCTTGAATCTTTAGGACTTGGTAAAACGAAACAGTTGTAAAAAGTTACCTGATACCCTGTTCCTGCTCCTGCTAAAATTCTGCCTCCGGGAACAAACTTAAAATCCTGCATTGCTTCATAAAACTTTTTTTGCCATTTAGCCCTTATTTGTTTATCTTCTGCCTTTGCCACACCTGTAGCTACTCTTTTCCACATCTCTTCAGGAGTTTTTTCTGTAGGAACTCCCGTTTTGCTTTTTAAGGAGTACCTGTCTAAAAATACTTTTTCTCTAATACCGTCTAATTTCATATTATTTAATTAATCTTTTAACTTCTTTTTCAAAGTCTTCTACGTCTACAAATCTTTTAAACACACTTGAAAATCTTATATACGCTACCTTATCTAGTTTTTTAAGCCTTGTTGCTACCATTTGCCCGATTTTTTTACTTTCTACCTCTACCGAATCCGCGTTTCTTAGTTCTTGTTCTATTTCTGTTACTATTTTTTCGATATCTGCAATTGATACTTTTGTTTTCTCACACGATCTGATTATTCCGCTTTTTAGTTTGTCTCTGTTAAACTGCTCTCTTTTTCCGTCCTTTTTAATAACAACTAATGTTATATTCTCTGTCCTTTCATACGTTGTAAACCTTTTTTCGCATTTTATACATGCTCTTCTTCTTCGAATCGCATCAAAATCTTCATTTACTCTTGTTTCAACAACTTCTGTATCTCTACTCCCGCAATAAGGACATTTCATAATTTAAACACTATATCTAGTGCCAAAAAAATCATAAAGCCCTAGATCTATTATGTCAACTATAAATTAGTGTATCAAAAATAATCAGTGTTTTTTTTAGCCTCAGTTTTAATTATTTTTTATCGGTTTTTTAGACAAAAGAAAAAAGACATATTTTTAAAAAATATGTCCTAATTTTAAGAGTAAAAAAAATATACAATATGTATATTAATCCCCTTTATTTTGCCTTTAGTTTACTAACCATTTTTTCAAAATCCTGTACTCTTTTTAACTCATTTTCGACAAAAGGCTTATTTTCTGTTGAAATATTTTCTTTTAATTCCGCTAAGACTTGCTGGTGTTTTTTTGACGAAAGAAACATGTTTTCCCAAAAACCATTTATGTCTCTTCCCTGCTTCTCTGCCTCCACTGCTTCTTTTATGGCATTTTCAAAATAGTTTTCTCCTTTAGAAATAGTTGATATTGCCCTTTTTTCCTCTTTAGGTCCATTGGAAAACAAAAAATAACCAGCATTTAATCTTTTATCTGCTTGCAAAAGGTCAAATTCTGCTCTTTTAAAAGGGTCTGATATAAAAAAACGAATAATAGCGTCTCTTGCAACCTTAACAATATAAAACGGATGATTTGGTAAAAGCCCCGGATAAGCAAGTGCATAATCAATGGTTTCACTTTCAGCTGATGAAGAGCTAGT
>CAYWVK010000060.1:0-2657 GCA_964461865.1 uncultured Gammaproteobacteria bacterium | reverse complement strand
CATCAATTACTGATTTAAAACAAAACACAGCAAGTATTATTAAGAAATTACAGGAAGAGGGAAAAAGCGTAGTCATACTGCAAAGATCACAGAAAGCAGCAGTATTAGTAGATCCGGAATATTTTACGCTACTGGAAGAGGTTTTGGAAACTTCGATTGATTTAAAAGCCATAGAAGAGCGTAAAAACGAAACAACTGTCTCACTTGAAGAAGTAGCTAAAAAATTGAATTTGTAATGAAAATTTTATTTGTCAAGTCTGCTGAGAAAGAGCTTTTACGCCTTAATAAAAACCTCGGGCAAAGAATATTTCAAAAGATCAGTTTGCTAAAAAATGACCCCTATGGCCAAAACAGTCAAAAGCTTGAAGGAAATAAAGGATATAGGATAAGAATTGGAGATTACAGAGTCGTTTATACCATTAGTAATAAAAACCAAACTATATTAATAATTAAAATAGGTCATAGAAGAGAAATCTACAGGCAATAAGCGGTTCAAAATAATTTGCATCAGGGGTATTTAATCCTATAGTTTGACAATTAGCCCCTCCTTATGCTATTCTTTCAAGAATATGGAAAAAGAACATCGATTCTTAGAAAAAGTTTTTCCTTTAAGGAGAAAAAACTCCACCAGGGAAAATTCAATCAAAAACAGTAATTCAATCTTGTTAGCAAAAGAGGGAAAAGGCGGACTGGGAATAATCGAAATTCAATTATCTTCATATGGCGTTATTTATATAAAATCAGATTCTATAGATAATCCTGGCTTAACACATTATTCAGCCACAATTTCAAATCGCGATGGAGTTAATTCAATTAGAGAAGAAAGTTATATTAATGCAAGATATATACTTAACCATTCAATTAATCAACCAAAAGTTGAAGATGTAGAAAAAGTAATAAATTCAGGATATCAATTTGCTGGAAAAAGAATGAGTAAAAGAGATATAAAATTTATAATTAATGTTATAAAAGATGCGTATTCTAATCCACCGGCTTCCAATGATACTATCGGAGCTGCTCCAAGATTTTCCCTGGAAAAATCTAAGTTAAGCGAAGACGGTGGCCTTCATTGGCATTTGTTTGAAAATATTGGAAATAAAGACACAGGATATGTTGTAATATTAGAGGGGGAAAAAGTTTACCTAGATAGACACAGAAATGGAAAAGTAAAAAATCCAATAAGTACTGATGAAATTGGAAAAAAATCCAAAGAAGAAATAATTTATACCCTAAAACAAATACTATTTAAAATGAGAAATGAAGCAAAATCTCAATTAAGAAAAAGATCAAAAAATGCATTATTAATTGGAAATTTAGATGACAGAGATAGTAAAAAAGCTAAAAAAGGCTGGAAAAGTAAATTTGCTATACCTAAATAATGCTTAATCAGCTTTTTGAGGGGCTTGTGCGTGAAGAACCTGTGGTTGAAAAACCTCTTCTTTAATTTTTGACTTTGATAATTGTTTTGTTAAGGCAAGTCCTAAAACCTCATCCATATGAGTTACAAATTTAAAACTTAAATCTTTTAAGACTTCTTTTGGTACATCTTCTAAATCTTTTTTATTATCCTTTGGTAAAATTATTGTTTTAAGACCAGCTCTATGAGCAGCTATTACTTTTTCTTTAACTCCCCCTATTTCTAGCACTCTTCCTCTTAGAGTGATTTCCCCCGTCATTCCCACTTTTCTGTTAACAGGGATCTTTGTTAAAGCTGATGCAATTGCTGTCGTAATTGCTGTTCCTGCACTTGGTCCGTCTTTTGGAACAGCACCCTCTGGGACATGCACATGAACATCCATTTTTTGATAAAACTTATCAGCCAATCCTAAGCTTTGTGCCCTTGCCCTAATATACGACATTGCAGCTGTACAAGACTCTTTCATAACATCACCTAATTGCCCTGTTAAGATTAGGTTTCCTTTTCCGGGCATTAAAGCAACTTCAATAAACAAGATATCTCCTCCTGCTTCTGTCCAGGCAAGTCCCGTAGACATCCCAACTTCATCTTTTTTCTCAACTATTGTTGCATTAAACTTTGCCGGTCCTAAAAACTTTGGCACTAATTTTTCATTAACAATAACTTTTTTCTTTTTACCCTCAGCTATCATCTTGGCAACTTTTCTAAAAATTGCTGCTATTTGTCTTTCCAAACTTCTTACTCCCGCTTCTCTTGTATAATGCTGAATGATAAACTTAATAGCACCATCTGTTACATCAACTGTTTTACTATTTAATCCATGATTTTCCATTTGCTTTTTTAACAAAAAGTCTTTAGCAATTTTAAATTTCTCATCATGGGTATATCCTGAAAATTGAATAATCTCGAGTCTATCTCTTAGGGCCGGCGGAATTGTTTCTAAAACATTGGCTGTTGTAATAAACATAACATCGGATAAATCAAAGGGCACTTCTAAATAATGATCGGAAAACATATTATTTTGTTCAGGATCTAATGCCTCCAAAAGAGCTGAAGAGGGATCTCCTCTAAAGTCTGCTCCGACTTTATCTATTTCATCAAGCATAAAAACCGGATTTTTTGCTTCCGCATCTTTTACTCCCTGAATAATTCTTCCCGGCATTGCACCAACGTATGTTCTTCGATGTCCTCTTATTTCTGCCTCATCCCTTATTCCACCTAAAGACATTTTTACGAATTT
>CAYWVK010000059.1:0-2807 GCA_964461865.1 uncultured Gammaproteobacteria bacterium | reverse complement strand
GTATAATAAGCAATATGTGGCAGGATATTAAAAACGTCTACCATTTTTTTATTGCCGTTTTGGCAAATATCTGGTTTGGTTTTCCGTCAAAACGGTTTAGTGTAATTGGTGTTACCGGAACAGATGGAAAAACTACAACAACCAGTTTAATTTATCATATATTAGAAAAAAGTGGTCAAGATGTTTCAATGATTTCATCTATTGGAGCAAAAATTGGCGGGAAGCAATTAGATATTGGTTTTCATGTAACTACTCCTTCTTCATGGAAGCTTCAGCATTTTATAAAAAAAGCAAAAGAACTAAATGGAAATAAGACTAAAAGTTATTTAGTTTTGGAAGTTACTTCACATGCTCTTGATCAAAAAAGAGTTTGGGGAATAAATTTTGAAGTAGCAGCTCTGACAAATATTACTAATGAACATTTAGATTATCATAAAAATTATATGAATTATTTAAAAACAAAAGCCAAGCTTTTTAAAAATGCAAAGTTTGTGAGTTTAAATAAAGATGATAAATCTTATAAAATCATAACTGGGCTTAAGGAATTTAAGCAAAATAAGAAAAATCAAATAACCTATGCAATAAAAGAAGATGCTGATTTTACCCCAAAAAAATTTCCATTTGAAACTAAATTAACTTCCAAATTTAATATATACAATATTTTAGCTGCTGCGTCGGTGTGTAGAGTGCTAGGCATAGATGATGAAAAAATAAGAGAGGGTATAAAAACATTTTGTCTTCCAATTGGTAGGGTTGAGCAAGTATATAAAAAAGATTTTTCAATTATTATTGATTTTGCTCATACTCCAAATTCTATTGAAAATATTTTGTTGTCTATAAAAAGAAAAGCAAAGGGAAGAATTATTCATGTTTTTGGTTCTGCAGGTGAAAGGGATTTTATAAAAAGACCCAAGATGGGAGAAGCTTCCTCAAAATATGCAGACATTGTTATTCTAACTGCAGAGGATCCAAGAAAAGAATTAGTAGAGGAAATAAATAAACAAATAGAAAAAGGAATTAGTAAACGCTTTAAGTTTTTAAACAATAACAGCTATAAAGATAGTTCAAGAAATAAAAAAATCTATTTTAAAATTAGCAGCAGACAACAGGCAATTAGTTTTGCGGTTTCAATTGCTAAAAGAGGAGATTTGATTATTTTAACCGGTAAAAGTCACGAAAAATCAATGAACTTGGGTAAAGGGGAGGAGCCGTGGAGTGAATATGAAGCTGTTAAAAAGGCTTTGGAGCAAAGAAGACTTAAATGAAAAAAAATAAAAAAATATATTTCGTAGGGATAAAAGGAGTTGGCATGACTCCTTTGGCAATTATTGCAAAAGAAACAGGATTTAATGTTTTAGGTTCGGATATAGATAAAGAATTTATAACGGATAAAACATTAAAAGAAGCAGGGATTATATATAACAAAGGTTTTTCACCGGATAATATAACAAGTGATATTAATTTGTTAATTACCACAGGGGCTCATAACGGGCTTGATAATATAGAGGTAAAAAAAGCAAGAGAACTTGGAATAAAAGTTCTAACTCAAGGAGAAGCAGTCGGGGAATTTATGAGAGGAGAGATATTTAATAGAAAAACAATTGGGATTTCTGTTACAGGATGCCATGGGAAAACTACAACTTCGGCAATGGTTGCAACTATATTTAAAGAAAATAACATGGATCCAAGTTATATTATTGGTACAAGTGAAATTTTATCTTTAGGATTACCCGGCCATTTTGGAAAAGGAAAATATTTCATAGCAGAAGCAGATGAATATTCAACTGAATCAAAATATGATAAAACCCCAAAGCTTTTGTGGCAAAAACCAAAAATTATCGTGTTTACTAATTTGGAATTTGATCATCCGGATGTTTATTCCTCAGTAGATGAAATTAAAGATACCTTTTTGAAATTTGCTAATCAGAATAAAGATGCCACAGTAATATACAACGCTGATGATATTAATTTATGTAAAGCTTTAGAAAGTTTTTCAGGAAAAAAGATTTCTTTTGGCTACTCAAGGATTGCGGATTATGTATTAAAAAAAGTAAGCGTATCCGAAGAACAGGTATTTTTTTGGGTGGAATATAAAGGAACATTGCTTGGGGAATTTGTTATAAATACAAGTGGAGAATACAATGCAGTAAACGCGTTGTCTTCAATAATTGTTGCAATTGAAGAGGGGTTGGTTTTAGATAAAATAAAAACAGCAATTGCTAAATATAAAGGAGCAAAAAGAAGGCTTGAGTATATCGGAAAAACTGAAAACAATGCTTTAATATATGATGATTATGCTCATCATCCAACGGAAATTAAAAACGTATTAGCTTCTTTTAAAAAAATGTATCCTAAGAAAAAAATAATTTGTATTTTTCAATCTCATACATATTCAAGAACGAAGAGCTTGCTTTCGGAATTTTCAAAAGCATTTACGAATGCAGATTCATTAATCTTAACCAAGATTTTTGCATCAGCAAGAGAAAAAAACCCAAATGATGATTTATCTAAACAGTTTTACTTAGAAACTGTTAAAAATCATCCAAACACAATGTTCTTGCCAGAATTTATAGATGTGGTAAAATATGCCGAACAAAAAGGGTATAATAATGAGAATGTGCTAGTTACAATGGGAGCCGGAGATGTATATAAGATTGGTGAAGAGTTAAAAGAGAGGAATTAATAAATATGGAAAAACTAGAAATAAGGGGTGGTAATAAATTAACCGGAAAAGTAGAAATTTCAGGTTCTAAAAATGTGGCTTTAAAAGCCTTGGTTGCCGCTTGTTTAACAAAAGAAAAAGTTGT
>CAYWVK010000058.1:0-2907 GCA_964461865.1 uncultured Gammaproteobacteria bacterium | reverse complement strand
ATAAGGTAAAAAAGCTTTCAGATATTAAAATTATTACAGTTTCAGGAAGAATAGCCTCCGGATCAACAACTTTGGCAAAAAAATTAGCCGAAAAATTAAACTGGAAACATATAGAAGGAGGAGAAATAATTTGGCAGGCAAAAAAAATCAATAAATTAAAAGCAGAGACAAAAGAAACTAATAAAAGAGCAGATACTACGGATATTGATTTTGATGAGTCGCTTAAAAATATTTTAAAAACCCAAGAAAACATTGTTTTAGAAACTAAATTAGCCGGTTTTAATGCTCAAGAAATAGGGAAAATATTTAAAATATTAGTAATTTGTAATAATGAAGAAGGAGAAGATCAAACAGCAATTAGAATTGATCGATTAGTAAATAGAGAAAAAGTAAGTGTTGAAAAAGCTAAGGAAGAAGTTTTAGAAAGAGAAAAAAATGATCTTGAGAAATGGATAAGACTTTACGGAAAAGGGGATAAAGATTGGAATTATTGGAATGAAGAATTTTACGACTTAGTAATTAATACATATTTTCATGATCAAGAAGAAAGTCTTGATCTTGTTCTTAAGGCCATAAACTTTTGACTTTAATTTCAACCTATACTATAATTCCCTTCCTTTAGATAATAAAGATATTATGAGCGAAAGAGGATTTTGGCCATTTACTAAAAAAGGGGAGCAATCAGTTGATAACAATGAATCAACTAGTGTTAAACCACAGAGGTTGGAGATAAAACATGGAGCAAAAAGCTATCTTTCTGAGAGATCGGACTTTGATCCTTTCTTAAGAGGAGAGGTAAAAAGCGTAAGAGAACTTAATTTGGAATCTGATGAACCAGCTATTTATTTAGATTTGCTTCGTAGAAACAGCGCACATTTTACAGGAATTTTTACCCATATAGAAAACGATATTAAACCAATAAAATTAAGAAAATTCAAAAGCTACTTAAAAAAAGCGAATAATCATCCAATCGTTGGTTTGAATAAGTATGGAGAAAAAATTGGATATGCTGTGGTTTCAGATGCTCCAGAGGGACAACATGATAACTGGATTGAAAGATTTATAATAATCGATGATTTACAAGGAGACGTAACTCCTGCAAAAACAGGAAGAACTATGTTAAAAAGCGTTTTAGACTATGCTTTTACAACAAGAGATTATCTAGGAAGAGACAGAAAAAAAATCGATGCTGCCATAGTGATGTTTGTTCCAGGCTGGGAAAGAGCATATAATCTCTTTTTTAAAGACTCTAAATTTGAAACTAAACAGACATTACCTAATCAAGCAGACGTATATATTCCCCCAGGCGTATTATTAGATGGGGAAAAAGAGCCTTTGCTGGAGGGTAGAATTGTAACAAGGCCAACTGCTAGATTTGAAACAATGCGTGATAATTGGGAAATAGAATCTATATTATCAAAAGTAAAAAATGTTTCTGTAAAGAGTAAGTAGAAAGTTGAAATTGTGATTGTAAAATGATAGAGTAAGTGTAATTTTAATGCCCTTATTTTTATGAAAGTAGCAAGGGTAATGTCAAAAACAGTAGACTACGTTACACCGGAAACCTCAATAAAAGATGTTTCTAGAATTATTTTTGGCCGTGGAATAAACGGAGTGCCTGTTTGTAAAGGAAGAAAAATAGTAGGTTTTATTACTGAAAAAGACATCCTCTCTAAATTTTATCCCTCAATTCAAGAGTTTGTAGAAGATCCTTTTCGCTCGAGTGATTTTGAAGCAATGGAAAAAAAGGTGCCTGAAGTTTTTTCACTAAAAGCAAAAGATGTCATGAGTTTTTCTCCTGTAATTGCAACACCTGAGATGCCTTTATTAAGAGCTCACTCATTAATGTTGGTTAATGAAATTGGGCGAATGCCTGTTGTTGATGAGAAAAGTAATTTAGTAGGTATGATTTCAAAAGGAGATATTTTTAGAGCAGCTATTGGTGATAGTTTGCCGGTTGATACTCAAGAGGAATATCACGATTGGCTATCTCGTCATTATGATTTATTTACTAATTGGAATGAAAGACTAAAAAATGAAATACCAGGTCTTATCGAGCTTTTTAAGAAAGAAAAAATAAGCACGATTTTGGATATTGGTTGTGGGACGGGGGAACACGATATTGCTTTAGCAAAAAAAGGATTTAAGGTATTAGGTTTAGAAAAAAGTAAGTCAATGTACGATGCCGCCATTTATAAAAAAAATAAATTAACAAAAGAAGTTAGAGAAAAAGTAGATTTTGTAAGTGGAGATTATAAAAAACTACTAGACTTAAAAAAAGAAAAATATGACGCTGCAATTTTTATGGGAAACGCATTGCCACATTTAGCCAGTGATTATAATAAAATTTTTAATTCAACCATAAAAACACTTTCCAACGCGTCTTTAATTGTTTTTCAGGTAATAAATTTTGAAAAGGTTTTTAATATAAAAAACAGAGTATTGGAATTTAATTTTCCTAAATCACCAAAGAATTCAATTTATGAACATGGATTTCTAGAATTTTACGATCCTCCTAGAAAAGATAAGTCAATAGTTACTTTAAACATGTTTATTTTTAATTTTGACGGTAAAGGATGGCATGAGAGATCAAGAAATTCTACAGAAATTGCATATTTAAAACAAGATGACATAGTAAAGCTTTTAAAAAAAGAAGGTTTTAATAAAATCTCATTCTATGGTAGTATGTTTAGAAAGCCATTGTTCAAAGGCTTATTTAAGCCATTAGAAAGCGATTGGTTAACAGTGGTTGCAAAAAAACAATGAAAAAAATATTAATTACACTATTTTTATTATTTGTATTTTTATTTAATTTAAATTTTGCTTTAGCAACAGATGAAAAAGTTTTAAATACTAGCTCTTCATCAGCTGAAAGTGAAACCATTGATTATGCACTTGCTTATCCGG
>CAYWVK010000057.1:0-2983 GCA_964461865.1 uncultured Gammaproteobacteria bacterium | reverse complement strand
ATAAGGTAAAAAAGCTTTCAGATATTAAAATTATTACAGTTTCAGGAAGAATAGCTTCCGGATCAACAACCCTGGCAAAAAAATTGGCCGAAAAATTAAACTGGAAACATATAGAAGGAGGGGAAATAATTTGGCAAGCAAAAAAAATTAATAAATTAAAAGCAGAGGCAAAAGAGACTAATAAAAGAGCAGATACTACAGATATTGATTTTGATGAGTCGCTTAAAAATATTTTAAGAACTCAAGAAAACATTGTTTTAGAAACTAAATTAGCCGGTTTTAATGCTCAAGGAGTAGAGAAAATATTTAAAATATTAATAATTTGTAATAATGAAGAAGGAGAAGATCAAACTGCAATTAGAATAGATCGATTAGTAAATAGAGAAAAAGTAAGTGTTGAAAAAGCTAAAGAAGAAGTCCTAGAAAGAGAAAAAAATGATCTTGAAAAATGGATAAGACTTTATGGGAAAGGGAATAAAGATTGGAATTATTGGAATGAAGAATTTTACGATTTAGTAATTAATACATATTTTCATGATCAGGAAGAAAGCCTTGATCTTGCCCTTAAAGCATTAAGCCTTTGACTTTAATTGTATCCTATACTATAATTCCCTTCCTTTAGAAAAAAATATTATGCGCTCTCCAGAAATTGTTCAAGTAATTAATTTTGAGGGAAAAAATAAACAAGAAGATGTTGAATCTCAAGCGGTAAAGCTGGAGTTCAAGACCTTTAAGCCCAAGGTATTAATTCCGATAATAGAATCTTTTTACGGGAAAAAAGATTGGTATATAAATAATGATAATTATTGGAAAGCACAATTATGGAATTTCCAAGAGGTTAGTGATGCCGACAAAGAAAAATGGCCTACAGAGACAAAAAAATACTATCAGTATTTACAAACAATTATTAAATGGACTCTTGATGAAGAAACTAGGGGTCATTTAGATCCAGTACCAGGAATTCCTATTGTTAACGAAGATCATGAAATAATTGCTCATAATCCACCAGATACAAAAAATAAAGATGAATTAGATATGGCAGTGGCAGATTTAGCAAAGTATTACTTTAATAAAGGAGAGCCTCATAAAATAAGACCATTAATGGCATTTGCAAAAGATACAAAAGAAGAAGAGCTTTTAGCAGTACTAACTTTAAGATGGAGAGGTGATATGTACATACCTAAAGGAAAACAAAAGATTGCCTCAATAGAAAGATTAATTGTTAATCCAGACAAAAGAAAGCAGGGAATAGGTTATGTTTTTGTTTCTCAAGCTATAAATTATGCTTTTTTTAAGCATAAAGGCTACAAAGGAGATGGCGCAGATGAGATAAGAGCATGGGTAATGACAGATAGGGTTGCAAGTAATTATCAAATAAATTTAAATTTGTTTATTAATAAATTAGGATTTAAGGTTTTAAATTCTCCTTATGCATCATGGAAAGACTATGCAAGAATCATTGGTGAAAAGACAGACAGAAACGCTCTTTGGTTGAGTTTAAAGAAGGAAGATTGGAAAAAATAGCAAGCAAAAAACATAAACAAAACATATGATATAATGTGGATGATCAATAATGAAAGTTGCCAATATAATGCAGAAATGCATGACCACAGTAACAGAAGATACGCCTCTTAAAGAAGTAGTTAGGTATATATTTACTCTTGGAATTAGTGCAGTACCTGTTGTTCGTGGTAAGAGGTTAGTAGGAATCGTTGCACAAACAGATATACTTAAAAAACTTTATCCTTCAATAGCAGAATTAACAGAGGATTACGTTCATCTTCGTAATTTTGAGTTAATGGAAAAAAATCTAAAAAATATATTAGATGTTCCCGTCGGAAAATTTATGAATGCTAAAGTTACCTCAATAAGATCTGATGCTCTTATAATGAATGCTCAGTCAAGAATGTTAATTAATGATTTTAGTCATTTACCTGTTGTAGATAAGCAAAAAAAATTAATAGGAATAGTTTCACAAGGAGATATTTTCAGGCGCTTAATTAGAGATGAAATCCCAAAACTGGATAAAGAAAAATATGCAGATTTTATCGCTCATTATTATGATTGTATGGTTGATTGGAAAACGAGATTTGCATATGAATTTCCGACAGTAGTAGGTCTATTCTCAGAAAGAAACGTAAATTCTGTAGTTGATTTTGGATCATGGACTGGTGAATATGCTCTTGGTTTAGCAAAAAGAGGGGGATATACAATAGTTGGACTTGATCATAATCAAATAATGATAAAATTATCAGAGCAAAAAAGAAGCAAATTGCCTATTAATTTAAGAAAAAAAATAAAGTTTTTGTTAACAGATTTTGAATCATTGCCTAAAGAATTAGATCAACAATTTGAAGCCGTTATATGTATGGGAAACTCCTTGCCTTATTTTCCTGTTAAGCCAGAAAAAGTTTTTAAATTAGCAAATAATATTTTAAAAGAAAAAGGCTTTTTAATGATTCAAGTATTAAATTTTGACAAGATATTAAAAGCTGGAAGGTTATTAAATTTTGAAATATTAAAATCCAGCCCAGAAGGAGAGAGGGAAAGTTTATTCGTCGAGTTTTTTGAGAAGAAAACAAGTACGTCTTTGATGCATCATTTGGTCTTATTCGACCATGACAGTAAAAACTGGGTATTTAGAGGAATTACATCTGTTGAAATTCAATATTTTACAAAAAATGATATTGAAAAAGCATTAAATAAATCAGGATTTAAGAATATTCGCTTCTCAGGAGTTAAAGGAAAAAAACAAGGGGATTTTGGAGAATTATTACTAGATAAACAGGAATTTAATGTGAGAAATAGCGATTGGTTAATTGCTGTAGCGGAGACAAAATGAAAAAAATATTAATTACGCTATTTTTATTATTTGTATTTTTATTTAATTTAAGTTCTTCTTTAGCAACAAACGAGAAGGTTTTAAACACTAGCTCTTCATCAGCTGAAAGTGAAACCATTGATTATGCACTTGCTTATCCGG
>CAYWVK010000056.1:0-3073 GCA_964461865.1 uncultured Gammaproteobacteria bacterium | reverse complement strand
ACTAAAATTACCGGGGCAAATCTTTCCGTTTGTGTATCCGATAAATTTATGGAGGCGGTTAAAAATAATAGTAATTGGGATTTGGTTTTCCCGGATATTAATGATAAAGAATACGATGAAAAATGGGACGGAAGCCTTGAAAACTGGAAAGCCTTAAAGAAAAAAGTTAAAGTTTATAAAACTGTTAAAGCAAGATATCTTTGGGATTTAATTTGTGAAGCCGCATGGAGATCTGCTGAACCGGGAGTTGTTTTTATGGAAAGGTATAACAAGTGGTACAACAACTGGTATTGGAACAGAGTTAATTGTACCAACCCATGTGGAGAAGAAGGTTTACCGGCTTGGGGAGTCTGCAATTTAAGCTCTTTAAATTTATCAGCTTTTGTAAAAGGATATTCTGTTGATAAACCAGGAGAAATGGACTATAAAGCTCTTGCTGAGCATGCAAAAACAGGAGTTAGACTTCAAGATAATGTTATTGATCTTGATTCTTATGCTTTCCCTCAAATAAGAGAGATGCAGTTAAATGGAGAAAGAAGAATCGGTCTTGGCACAATGGGACTTGGGGACGCATTAATAAAAATGCATCTTCGTTATGGTTCCATTGAGTCGCTTAAGGTGATTGAGAAGATATTTAAAACAATTAGAGACGCTGCTTATGAAGCATCAGCAGAGCTTGCTAAAGAGAAGGGCGCTTTTCCAAAGTTTAACTCTTCAAAATATTTAAAAGGCTACTTTATTAAAAAACTACCAAAAGAAATTAGAGCAAAAATTAAAAAATACGGAATCAGAAACTCTCTTTTACTTCAAGAAGCACCAACCGGTTCAACCAGTCTTTTATCTGGTGTTTCATCAGGGATTGAGCCGATTTATGAATTTGAGTTTACAAGAAAAGATAGATTAGGAGAACATAAAATATACCATCATTTATATGAAGAATGGAAAAATGCTCATCCTGATGATAAAAAACCAGATTATTTTGTATCAGCAAATGATTTGACCCCGCAAGATCATGTAAAAGTACAGGGGACAATTCAAAAATATGTTGATGCCTCTATTTCAAAAACAGTAAACGCCCCTAAGACACATACTGTAGATGACGTTAAGAAGCTTTATATGCTTGCCTATGAAGAGGGTTGTAAAGGAATTGCTTACATGAGAGAGGGATCAAGAGAAGGAGTTTTAGTTAGGAAAGAAGAAGTAAAAGTAGAGGTAAAAGAAGAGCAGATACCAATTGATTTAAAACGACCAATAACACCAAGACCATATATGGTAGAGGGTGTTACTTATCAAACGGAAACTCCGGTTGGTAAAACATTTATTACAATTAATCATGATGATAATAAAGAACCGTTTGAGATATTTATTACAGTTGGTAAAAGTGGATCAGACGTTGCTGCAATGGCAGATGCGTTGGGTAGAATGTTATCACTATTCTTAAGATCACGTGGGCATTTAACTTCAAGAGAAAGGATTAAGCAAATAATTGCACAGCTTATTGGAATTGGCGGCGCAAAAAGTGTTGGCTTTGGTGATAAAAGAGTGAGATCGCTTCCCGATGCAGTTGCTAAGGTTTTAGCAAAACACTTTTCCTTTAGAGTAAATGGGGTTGTTGAGGATAAACCAAAAGCAACAAACGGAATCGCACATGCAAATGGAATTTCTAATGGAATAACAAATGGTCATGTAGTTCCACTGCCTGTTTTAGAAATGCCAAAAAAAGAAGAAGAAATTGTTGTAGTTAAACAATTAACAATTGAAAACAAGGAAGAACAAGTACAACTAGAGGGTCCATCAACAGGGCTTTTTGATATTTGTCCTGAATGTGGTGGTGGAAGTTTAGCTTACGAAGAAGGCTGTAGGAAGTGCTACAGCTGTGGATATTCAGAATGTTAGCGTTATAGGTAATTGCCGTGTAATTCGGCAACAGTGCCGCTACTGTTAAAGTCAGAAAACTATACACACCCCCTTTATTAAAAGGAGGGTTTCCCGAGCAGGATTTTTTTTATGAAAAAAATATATACAAAAAAGGGAGACAAGGGCTTTACTTACCTTTTTAATGGTAAAAAAGTAGCTAAAGATCACCCAAGAATACAAGCCCTAGGAAGTATTGATGAGCTAAATTCAACAATAGGGATAGCAATTTCTTTTTCAAAAGATAAAAAAATAAGACAAGAATTAATTAATATTCAAAGAGTCTTATTTTTAATAGGAGAATATTTAGCCGATTTCTTAAAAGATATAAAAGCAATTGAAAATAGAATTAAGGAAATTGAGAACTTAATAGATAAATTATCAATTAAACTTTCAAAACTAACCCATTTTATACTTCCGGGAGGCGTAAAAGAAGCCTCTTTTTTACACCAATCAAGAGCAATCTGTAGAAGGTGTGAGAGAAACTTAGTCCCTCTTTTAAGGAAAGAAAAAATTGATAAAAACACAATAGTTTATATAAATAGGTTATCAGACCTTCTTTTTGTAATGGCAAGATATGCCAATCTTAAATCAAAGAAAAAAGAGATAGGTTGGAAAAAATAAATGAAAGAAGTTATTGGTTCAAGCGCATTTAAAATAGAATACCAGCCACCGGTATTAGATAAAGAGATTGAAGAAGATGTTGTTTCTTATCTTTGGGAATACCGTTTTTGCGGCCAAAAATACCACTATAATTTAGATTTTTCAAACGGACAAATTCGTGATTGCCATAGAAAAGAACCAATGGGGACTAAGGCAAAAAGAGCAATAGAAGACAGAGGTAAAAGAGGGTTATCAATAAAAAGAGAAAAAGCTGAAGCATTAGGAATTAAAAGATTAGAGGAGCAATTAGAATTTAGTGAAAACGGCTCATCAATTATTTGGGCGAGTCCACCCGGAGAAAAAGAAGAAGGATATGGGGATTATGGTTTTGTATATTTTGGAAAAGTAAAAAAAGAGGGAAAAGATAAAACCCTCGAAATGATTGCAATAAGAGTGGAGAATCCTTCTATGAATGGCTTTAATAATTTTTTTGAAGAAATACTAGGTGAAAATATTGATTTTAAAAATCCGGAGGATTTTATATCTTCTCCTATAA
>CAYWVK010000055.1:0-3104 GCA_964461865.1 uncultured Gammaproteobacteria bacterium | reverse complement strand
TTTAATTATTGTTTTTTATTCTTTTAAGAAAAGAAAAGATAATTACTATTTATTCTTAGGAGGATTAGTGTATTCGCTTGGTGCCATTTTTATGATGTTAAAAGAATCTAATTTTATTTGGAGAAATCTTATGGTTTTGCAAAACTTTCAATTCCCATGGAGGCTTTTAGCCATTACCGTATTTTCCACCTCTCTTCTTGGCGCTTTAAGTGTTTCTTTGCTAAAGGGAAAGTTAAGAAAAATAATAATACCACTCTTGCTGATAATTATTTTTTTATTAAGTTTAAATTACATGAAGCCAAAAGGATATCTGGTAAAACCTGAGTCATTTTATTCCGGAATTTTTGAAAGTACAACAGACACAGGAGAAAGTTCTCCAATCTGGTCTGTAAGGTTTATGGAAAAAACTCCAAAGGCACATCTAGAGGTTATTGATGGCCATGCAGATATTTTGGAATTAAAAAGAACGACCACAGAGCATATATATAGGATTGATGTAAGGACAAAAACTTTATTTATGGAAAATACTGTTTATTTTCCAGGATGGAAGATAATGGCTAATAATAAACCAATAGATGTAGAGTTTCAAAATATGACATATAGAGGAATTATGACTTTTCATTTAGATAAAGGTAATTATAATATTAGAGTTTTATATGAAGACACAAAACTAAGAAAGGTTTCAAATTTAATATCCGTTGTATTTTTCCTGGCAATAGTAGTATTATTTAGTATAAAATTAAGAAAATTCACATAATATGAAATCACTATCTGTTGTTTTAGCAACGTATAACGAAGAAAAAAATCTTGCTGCATGTCTTGACAGTCTAAAGGATATTGCTGATGAGATTATTGTTGTTGATGGTTCATCAACAGATAGAACAGTAGAAATTGCCAAGAGGTATAAGGCAAAAGTAAAAATTACCACTAATAAGCCAAATTTTCATGTTAATAAGCAAATGGCTATTGATATGGCAACTAAGGATTGGATATTGCAAATGGATGCAGATGAACATGTATCAAAAGAGTTAAAGATAGAAATAGAAGACGTTTTAAGAAAAGAGAGAGAGGAATTTAGCGGGTATTGGATGCCAAGAAAAAATTGGTTTATACATAGGTTTTTACTTAAGGGCGGACAATATCCTGATTACACTTTAAGATTTTATAAGAGAGGAAAGGGTAGACTTCCTGTAAAAGATGTTCACGAGCAAGCTGAAGTAGATGGAAAGGTGGGTTATTTTAAGAGTGCCCTTTTGCATTATCCATATAAAAATTTTAAACATTATTTAAATAAATGGAATTTGTACAACAATTTATTTGCAGCGGAAATAAAAGAAAAAGAAACCAAGAAAAATATTTTCTTAAAAGTTGTTTCATTTTTTGATTATTTATTAATTAAACCCATCTTTTGGTTTTTATTAACTTTTGTAAGACATAAAGGATTTATGGATTTATGGGCTGGTTTTGTTTTTTCTTTATTTTCTGCTCTTAGATTTCCTGTGTCATATATATTATACTTAAAACTATGAATATTTTAGTAACTGGTGGTGCTGGGTATATTGGAGGCTTTATGGTAAGGCGTCTTTTGGAAAAAGGCGATAATGTAACAATTATTGATAGCCTAGAAAGAGGACATAAAAGTGTAATAGATAATAGAGCAAGTTTTGAAGAAGGAAACATTTTAGATAAAAAATTTCTTGAAGACGTTTTTTCAAAAGAAAAGTTTGATGCAGTTATTCATTTTGCGGGCTATATTTCAATGGGGGAATCAATGGAAAACCCCTATATCTATTTTCAAAACAATACTTACGGTTCTTTAAATATTATTCAGACAGCAATAGAAAATAACGTTAAAAATGTTGTTTTCTCATCAACAGCAGGAGTTTATGGAAATCCCATTAAATTACCAATACCTGAGGATCATCCTAAGAATCCTGAAAATCCATACGGAGAAAGTAAGTTAATGGTAGAAAAAATATTATCTTGGTACACAAGAACAAAGGGATTAAGTTTTGCTGCTTTAAGGTATTTTAACGCAGCAGGAGCAGCTCTTGATGGATCACTTGGGGAACAGCACGAGCCGGAAACTCATATTATTCCTAATGTAATAAATGCGGTTTTAGGAAAAAGATCTTTTAAGTTATTTGGTGGAGATTATAAAACAAAGGATGGAACTTGTGTTAGAGACTATATTCATGTATTGGATTTAGTGGAAGCTCACGTTTTAGCAATAGATAAATTAATTAAAAGCCCGGGTTCCTACTTTTATAATGTTGGAACAGGAAATGGATATTCAAATAAGGAAATTACAGACACGGTTAAAAAAATTACAGGGAAAGATTTTAAAGTAGAAATTGTTGACAGAAGACCAGGGGATGCGGATACGTTGATTGCTGACCCAAGTAAAATAAATAAGGAATTAAATTTTAAGCCTCAATACTCAGATATTGAAACAATTGTAAAATCCGCATGGCAATGGCATAGCAAGAAAAAGTCTTAATGAAAATTGCAATAGATATATCACCGCTTCATACAGGTCATAGAGTTAGAGGAGTTGGTTTTTATTTAAATAATTTAAAAGAAGCCTTAGTAAAATATTATCCTCAGCATTCTTATGTTTTTTTCAATAGGGGAGAGACACTTTCAACTGACGTAGATATTGTTCATTTTCCATATTTTGAACCATTTTTTTTAGCAAGACCAATATATAAAAGATTCAAAACGGTGGTAACGGTTCATGATTTAACTCCGATTGTTTTTTCTAAACAATTTCCTAAAGGAATTAAGGGATGGTTTAAGTGGCAAATGCAAAAAAATGCACTTTCAAAAACAGAAGCAATTATTACAGATTCCAATTCTTCAAAAAAAGACATTATAAAACACGTGAGAATCAATCAGGACAAAGTAAATGTTGTCTATTTAGCAGCTGCTGAAAATTTTATTAATTCAAAAAGAAATGAAAAATTAATTAATGAAATTAGAGAAAAGCATAAGCTCCCTCAAAAATTTGCATTATACGTTGGAGATGTAACTTGGAATAAAAATCTTCCAAGGCTTTTAAAAGCAATAAAAAAAACAGATGTTCCCTTAGTTATGATAGGAAA
>CAYWVK010000054.1:0-3176 GCA_964461865.1 uncultured Gammaproteobacteria bacterium | reverse complement strand
CAGGTTACTCGTGCAAATCCAAAAGCCAGAGATTTTGTTTATGAAGCAAGAGAGGGTATTCAAATAATTGACTTGGCTAAAACAAAAGAAGGATTAGACGAGGCACTATTATATATTAAAGAATTAGCAAAAAGTGGAAAAACACTCTTAGTAGTTGGAACAAAAAGACAAGCACAATCAATTGTTAGAGAAGAAGTAGAAAGAGCACGGACGGAGCTTAAAGAGAAAAATGCTGAATATAAAGATGATATTTTTTACGTTACCACCCGTTGGATAGGTGGGACATTAACTAATTTTTCAGAGATTTCTAAAAACCTAAAAAAATTAAAAGAGCTTGAGCGAAAATTAAAAAGTGACGAAGAAAAAAGAGATTATACAAAAAGAGAGATTGGTCTTTGGGACAAGGAAAGAGAAAAATTAGAATCTTTTTATAGCGGTATTAAAACAATAGATAAAGTACCAGACGTGTTATTTATTATAGATTCGCATTTAGAAGATACAGCAGTAAGAGAAGCGTTAAATATGCGAATTCCAATTGTAGGAATTGTTGATACGAATGCAAACCCCGAAGTTGTTGATTATCCAATTCCGGCAAATGACGATGCGGTCGGATCAATAAAATTGATTATGTCTTATGTTTCAGATGCTTGGGTAGAGGGAATTAAAGCTCAAAAAACAAAAGAGGAAAAAAAGTTGAGCAAAGCCGAATCTGAATCGGCGAAAGTGAAATCCGCCTCTGGCGGAAAAATAAAAACAACAAAGAAAAAGGAGTAATAATTATGCCGGCAGATATTAAGTTATTAAAAAAATTAAGAGAAGAAACAAAAATTTCAATTGCAGATTGTAGAACAGCCTTAGAGGAAACAAAAAATAACTATAAATCAGCAGTTGATTGGCTTAAAAAACACGGTATTGAAAAAGCAGAAAAGAAACAAGACAGAGAAGTGAGTATTGGAATAATTGAAAGTTATGTTCATCAGGATAAAAAAACAGCCTCAATGATATCGCTTTTGTGCGAAACAGATTTTGTTGCCAAAACAGATGATTTTAAAAAATTAGCTCATGAAATTGCGATGCAAATAGTAGCTATGAATCCAAAAGATGTTGCTTCACTTTTAAAACAGGAGTATATTAGAGATGGATCAATAACAATTGAGGGATTAGTTAAACAAACAATTGCAAAATTAGGAGAAAACATTGTTGTTAATAAATTTATTAGATTTGAAATCTAATATATGGAAAATTTAATAAACGAAACTTTGCAGAAAATGCAAAAAGTAGTCGAGGTTATAAAAAACGACTTATCTACTGTAAGAACAGGAAGGGCAACTCCGTCTTTAGTTGAAAATATTGTTATTTCCGCTTATGGAGGAACTCAAAAATTAAAAGTAGTAGAGCTTGGTCATGTTAGTGCATCCGATCAGCAAACCTTAACAATAACTCCTTATGATGCTTCAATAGCAGGAGAGATTAGAAAAGGAATAGAAGCAGCAAACGTGGGATTAAATCCGGTAATTGACGGGCAAATAATTAGGGTATCAATTCCACCATTGTCACAGGAAAGAAGAGAAGAATTGGTGCATTTGGTTAAGCAAAAATTAGAGGGAGGAAGAATTCAATTAAGGCAATTAAGACATGACGCTATAACAGAATTAAAAAGAAAAACAGAAGAAGAGCATTTATCAGAAGATGATGTTTCGCATTTGGAAAAAGAAATTCAAAAATTAGTCGAAGAAGTAGGATTAGAAATTGATGCTTTAGGAAAGAAAAAAGAAGAAGAGTTAATGCAAGTATAGCGTTTCCACTTTTTTGATATAATCCAAAATAATATGTTTTTAACAGTAATTGTTTTTATAGTAATACTTTCGGTTTTGATAATGGTTCATGAATTGGGCCATTTTTTAGTTGCTAAAAAATTGGGTATTAAGGTTGAAGAGTTTGGGTTTGGGCTCCCTCCAAGAGCCCTGGGTTTTAAAAAAGGTGAGACCATTTATTCAATAAACTGGCTTCCAATCGGCGGTTTTGTAAAGCTTTATGGAGAGGACGAAGCAGGTTCTGGTTCAGTTAAAGTTAAAAAACAACCATTAGTAAAAAAAGATTTAAAAAGAGCCTTTTCTGCAAGACCTATTTGGCAGCGAACATTAGTAGTTATTGCAGGCGTGGTAATGAATTTTTTATTAGCAGTTGTAATTATTTCCTATCTTTTCACAGCTGTTGGCGTATCGGTTCCAGGAGATAAAGTTATTGTTGCGGATTTAACAGCCAGTTCTCCGGCAAAGATAGCCGGAATTCAAAAAGGAGATGTTGTTGAAGAGATAAATGGAATAAAAATAACAAGTTCAAATCAATTAATTAGTCTTACTAAAGATAATTTAGGAAAAGAAATAATCCTTAAGGTAAGTAAAGATAATAAAACAAGAGAAGTTAGTGTTACACCAAGAGAAAAATATCCTACTAATGAAGGACCAATGGGAGTTGCTATATCGCCAAACATTGAAGTTAAAAAATATCCTTGGTATCAGGCGCCTTTCTTAGGAACAGTAGAGGCTTTAAATATGTCTTGGCTTATTATTTCAGGTCTTGGTGTAATGCTTTACCAGTTGGTAATTTCTGGCTCAATGCCACAAGGTGTTGCAGGGCCGGTTGGTATAGCACAATTAACAGGTCAGTTTGTTGAAATCGGTCCGATGGCAGTACTTTCGTTTGTAGCTCTTCTTTCGCTTAACTTAGCGATTCTAAACATTTTACCTTTTCCTGCTCTTGATGGGGGAAGACTTCTTTTTATTATTTTTGAGTTGTTCTTAGGAAAAAAAATCAGTTTAAAGTATGAAAGTTATACACATGCAATCGGTATGATGATACTAATAGCTTTAATTTTAGCAATTACAATTAATGATTTAATTAGAGTTTTTACAGGACAACCAATACTTCCGCAGTAAAAATATGAACAGTATTTCTTTTGATGAGTTTAAAAAAGTAGAAATAAGAATTGGGAAAATTACGCTTTGCGAAAAAGTAGAAAATGCAGATAAGCTTTTAAAACTTGAAGTAGATTTTGGAGAATACAAAAGACAAATTTTATCGGCTATTGCTAATAGTTACACCCCTGAAGAATTAATAAACAGAAAATTTCCGTTTGTAGTAAATTTAGAGCCAAGAACAATACGAGGACTTGA
>CAYWVK010000053.1:0-3282 GCA_964461865.1 uncultured Gammaproteobacteria bacterium | reverse complement strand
CTATCGAATATTGCTTATGTGATAGAGGTAGAGATCGGCGATAAGGCTTAAGTCGTAACAAGGTATCCCTACCCGAAGGTGGGGATGGATCACCTCCTTTCTAAAAACTTTATTAGGCGCGTCCTAATAGAGGAAGTAAGAAAGAGAGAGGACACGGAAACCTAGTTTGAATATGATTTAATTCATATCACAATTATGATTTAATTCATATCACAATAGGGAGAGTGCAATACACCCAAGTGAGGATAGCACTTGTCCCCGAGCATAGTCGAGGGGAAGAAGAATCTATTCAGTGGCTCCACAAAAAGCGTCTCAAGCGCAGGAGCTTTTTCCTACCACTTCCTGGTTAGTTTTAAAAAGACCACCATTAACTTGGTGGTTTTTTTATGTGCATTTGATAAACCTCAGCACAAAAATACCAAGCATTGTCGAATGTATTTTGTGATAAATTAATATATAATTGCTTTTAATGAAAATTGCTATTTTTAGTGACTCATATTTTCCACAGATAAACGGTGTGTCAACTTCTGTTGATTTTATGTATAAAAGTTTATCCAAAAGAAAAAATAAAGTAACTCTTATTGTTTCAAATTCAGGAAAGTACAAAGAAGATAAAAATCTTATACGTTTAAAATCCATAACAGCAAATAGGGCATTTAATTATCGTCTTGCGATATATATTTCCATTAGGAGTATGATAAAGCTTTTGCGAACAAGGTTTGATATTGTTCATGGGAATGCTGTTGGCTCGGTTAGCTTGGGAGGGCTATTTTTTGCAAGACTCAAAAGAATTCCTTATGTATATACCTACCATACTATGCTTGAGGATTATGCCCACTATGTACCTTTTCAAATTATTCAGCCTGGAACAATAAAGGGGATTAGCAAAAGGTCTTGCAATAAATGTGATCATATTATTGCTCCTTCTGTTAAAGTTAAAGAAAATTTAATTGAGCAAGGGGTAAAAAAACCGATTTCAGTTATTCCAACAGGAGTAGAGATTGAAAAATTCGATCTTAAAAAAAAGGATTTTTTGAGAAAAAAATTCAACATAAAACAAAATGAAAAAATCTTGCTTCATGCCGGAAGATTAGGGAAGGAAAAATCAGTTGATTTTTTAATTTATGCTTTTAACATTGTTTTAAAAAATGAGCCAAGAACACATCTTGTTATTGCCGGTAAGGGACCTGAATTAACTTATCTTAAAAGCATTAGTCAAAGATTGGGATTAGAAAAAAATGTGCATTTTGCAGGAATGATTGTTCCAGAAAAAATGCCTCTTGTATATAACGGAGCTGATGTTTTTGTTTTTTCTTCAAAAACAGAAACCCAGGGTTTGGTAGTGTTGGAAGCAATGGCGTCCGGTCTTGCGGTTGTTGCATTAGACGATGAAGCCTTAAAAGAAATGATAATAAATAGAGTAGATGGGATTATGGTTAAAAAAAATGCTTCTGTTTTTGCAGAAGAAGTTTTAGAGCTCTTAAAAGATGAGAAAAAGAGAATACTTTTGGGAAAAAATGCTAAGCAAAAAGCAAGTTTAATTTCAGAAGAATCAGTTGTTAAACTTGAGAAAATATATAAAAAACTAATTAGGGAAAAAGTCCGTTAATTAAAGACTTCCTCAAAGCTAGATTTTTAACTAAGCCTATGCTAAGATTTAAAGGTTATTTATGGCGCGATGGTGAAGTAGCTAACACAGCTGTTTGCAGAACAGTCATTCGGGGGTGCAAGTCCCCCTCGCGCCTCCAAATTTATGAATAAAGAAGTTCAACCAAAGAAAGATAAGGGAGTTCTTGAAAGAATTGGATATCTTTCAAGAAATGCAGAAATTGCAGTAGGTACAATTGCGTTATTTTTTGGTCATTTAGGCTTTGCAGCCTTAATGGGTATCGGAGCAACTATTGATCATGCAGGAATTAAATATCTTGAGGGAAAAAGAACAAAAAAAGAAAAATCAAAAGAAAGAGTAATCTTTCAAGCAAATCCCCAAGCAGCCTAGTTTTGGAAGGGTAAATCTGATAAAATAATTAAATTGTATTTGGGTACGTAGTTCACCGGTTAGAACGCTTCTCTGATAAAGAAGAGGCAGATGGTTCGATTCCATCCGTACCCACTATTTTTATGGTAGAATCTAAATTTATGAGACAAAATAAAGAAATAGACATTAAAAATGTTGAAAATTTTATTAAAGAAAACTTAGCTAAAGCAGACGATAGTGGAGCAGCGTGTCCTGATGGAAGATACACAGTTGATTAAGATAACGGATGGATCAGATTGTTTGGAGCTCATCTTGGTGTTTGTATAGCTGTTATGGCTTCACTTGGGGAAAAGAAAATAGCTTTTTCTTCAAAGGAAATATTGTTAAAAACAAAACTTGCTTTATTATCGACTACTGGAAAAGAGATTAAGCTTCAGGCGCATACAGATGATCATAAGCAAATCGGCTGTGGTCATATTGAGCAAGCTGCAAGCGGCAAATATGAAGATTTATATAAGGTAAAGGGAAAAGACGTTCTTACTATTTGGGAACAAGCAGAAAAAGACGATAGTATTAATTGGATAATTTTAAAGGGCGGACATAAAGAAAAGGGAATTTTATTTATTGAATCAGCAGATTTTACTATTCATTCTCAAAACAAAAAACAAGAAGAAATGTATTTTGTAATTGATGTTTTAAGAACAAATGAGTTATTAACCAAATTTAGTAAAAAAATTGACATTAAGGGTGTTAAAGCAGGGGATATTATCAAAAACTATTGGGAGCAGGCAAAAGCAACCTCTTTAATATTAGCTAAGGGTTTGCCTCAATTTGAGGTGAAGATTGACAAAAACGGAAGTTTTTATACAGAGTTTTTAGGCCCGTTAAATAACATCCTGTAGTATGTTTAAAAAATCCTAAAATTTTAGGCTTATAGAAAAGTATTTACTCAATAGGCGTTGTTTGAGGAGGAAGACAACATTTAATGTTAGAGGTACCTGTGCAAAGATCTTCTACGATTTTATTTCCTTTGGTTGTACATTCATTGACTAAATCCATGTAGTTTGTGTTTATACATTCTCCACCCAGTTTTTCACAATATGAAGTATTAGCCTCTTGTTGAATATTTTGTTGTTGTTTAGTTAAGCTTATGGTTAGAGGAATTGCCAAAAGCACAATTGCAAGCATTGCTAATTTAGCCAGTTTAGAACCGGTTATTCCCTTCATTAAGTTTATGCCTTTATTGGTAGTTTTTTTCTTAGCCACTAATTAAATTTTGCATAAGTCTTCTTGTCTTGTCAAGC
>CAYWVK010000052.1:0-3420 GCA_964461865.1 uncultured Gammaproteobacteria bacterium | reverse complement strand
GGTAATATAAATTTTCTGGTCTGCTGCTCTCCACGGTTTATATTTTAGGGTTAATTTTTTTCCTCCTTTTTTATCTAAAAAATTAATCAATTCAATTAAACTAATTGTATTCTTTATACCTCCTCCAATATTGAAAATCTGGCCTTTAACTTTATCTATATTTTTAAGCTCTAAAAGATATAATTCTGCCAAATCTGTACCAAATACACTATCTCTAACTTGCTTACCGTCTCCATAAATGTTAAGAGGTAAATTGTTAATTTTTGCTCTTACAAACCAATCTACCCATCCCTGATCCTCAACCCCTTTCTGATTCAAACCATATACACACGACATCCTATTTACCACAGTTGGTAAACCATAAATATGAAAGAATTCCTGACAATATAAATCTCCTGTTGCTTTTGATACTCCATATGGACTATGAGGAAATTTACCAGAACTATCCATAGGAAAGTTTTCGTTTACTCCTTTTTCGCTTATTCCATCAAGTACCGCATTTCTAATCTTTTTTTTGTTAATTTTTCTAAAATCCCATGTATATCTTGTTTTTTCTTCTTTAACAGGAATTAAATTAGTTTCCTCTGAATAGATTTTATTTGTAGATGCATAAATTACAGGAGTCATACTATTTCTTGCAAAATCTAAAACATTAAGCGTACCCATAGCATTAACGCTAAAATCGTATGTTGGCCATTTAATTGACCAGGGTATTCCAGGATTTGCGGCTAAATGAATAATACCTGCTGCTTTCTTAGGAAGTCTATCAAGATCATGTAGATTTCTTACATCTCCTCTAATAATATCTATTCCATTGTTTTTTAAAAGCAATGCATTTTCTTCCGTAAAAGGTCTAATTAATGAGTCAAACACTACTACCTTATAACCCATCTTCTTTGCTAAAAGCGAAATATTAGTTCCTATAAATCCGCATCCACCTGTAATGATTATTGTTTTTTTCATTTAGTATGCATATGATTTTAAGTTAAAAAGTATATTTTGTAAATATGGTTTGTTTTTATTATAATCTGCATACATAAAAGAATAATTTAATGGCAAGCAATAAAAAAATAACATCAAAGATTATCATTTTCTTATCTAAAATCCGTTTTCTTCTTTTATATTTATTTATTGTTTTTTTTGAATTAAATAAACTTGGTATTGAGATCAAAAACAAAATAGTAATAAACTCATCGCTTGACTATTCTTGGTTTATTGATTCAATCCAGAGATTTCAAAACGGTTATATTCTTGGAAAGGATTTTATTTTCACCTATGGTCCTTTATTTCAAATTATTTATTCATTTCCAACAATTTTTCTAAACACTTCCTCTTATGTAACAACTGCGCTAAGTCCAATTACTTCAATTACTATTATTTTCCTCTTAATACTATTACTAGTTAAATTAATTGAAAAAAGCAAAAATGATCAGTTTTTACTTTCTACTTATCTTCTATTTTTCGTGGGACTTATTTCATATTCTTCATTTGATCTAATTAAAATGCTAATCCCTCTTGTTTTCGCTATTACCTGGTATAAATATTTAATAAAGGGTAAAAAAATATTAGGAGTTTTTTTAGTGCCTCTTTTACCAACTGTTTTTGGAGCCTTTTCCTACGATTTATTTATCTATTCCCTTCTTATCGCCGCATTTTTTTCTATAGTAAAATCTATAAGAAGAAAAAAAATATATCCATCAATACCAATATTTATTATTCTTATCTATCATTTATTTTTTAGTATTTTGCTATCAGGAAACTTAAACTATATCCTGTATTCACTGGATACAATAAGAAATTATTCGGAGACATTAAACAGCTTCTGGACATTCGATAGAAGTAATTTTTTATATATATTCCCTTTAATTCTTATCTACTTTTTAATTTCACTTTTAAAAAATCAAAAAAATGATAAAACATTAAAAACAAATTTATTAATAATTGGATTTACATCTCTTTTTCTTTTATATAGCGGATTAACAAGATCTGATCATTCTCACATCGTAAGATCTATTTATCCAAGCATTATCTCTGTTTTCATTTTTCTTTATTACTTTGTAAAGATACAAAAACAATTAATTGTTTTTGTTTTAATACTATTTTTATTTATCCCCTACAAGGTTGATTATGTTTTAAGTTTTAGCGGAATTAAAAACGTAGTATCAGTTTTAAAAACAAAACCTCAATTTCTAGATATTTATAAATTCTCAGATAATTACTATTTAAATAATAATGAAATAAATAAAATATCTTCTTTTATACAAAGAAATAAAAAGGATGTTTTTGTTTATCCATATGATAATTATTTATTAAATATAAATAATACAACTTATAATTCATTTCCGTTGCAGTTTTATCAATATTCAAATAGCATTACCGAATTTAAGGGCGTAGAAAAATTTAACATTAAACCACCTAAGTTTATTATTTTTATGATTGATCAAAAAGGAGCTTTAGATTTAGATAATATCCCTAATCTAACAAGAAATTCACAATTTTTTAAATGGCTTTTAACAAACTATTCATTAAAAGAAAAAAACAATAAATATTTAATACTTGAATATGATAAAAATAAAAAAACCAATATTAAAAAGCTAAACGAATGCAGCTTGTATGACTTTGAGCTACTATCGAGTATTGAGAATTCATCTTATTTATTTAAAAAACCGATATATTTTTTAAACAATTTTAGATTACCAAAAATTAATAAAAAAAATAGATATATCTTTTTTGATGATTTTAATAATTCCAATAAATTAGCAGAGCTTTTTGAAACGAATACTAATTTTAATAATTATTATATTTCAAACCCAAATGAAAAAAATATAGAAATTAAGAAATATTCACCATTTTTTAAAAAAACAACAATATACAAACTAAACAATAAAAACTCAATGATTTACTGCTTTAATTAATATGATTGATCCATATAAAATGGTTTTTGTAAACATAATCTTATTCTTTGTCCTAGCAATTGGTATTTATATTTTTAGATATATTTATCCAAAGAAAAAAATAAATTTTTATGTTTTATTAATACTAATCTCACTCTTACCTCTTATAAGCATTTTTCGTATAGGTACTTATGAAAGCGGAGACTTATCTATCAATGCAATAAAAACCATGGAAATGTATAACTCTTTTCTTGAAGACAATTTTTTTCCACAATGGGCAGGAAACTTAAATGCAACCTATGGCTACCCAATGTTTATTTTTGCCTATCCACTTCCCTACTACATATCCTCATTTTTCCATTTCCTAGGACTAAGTTTTATTAGCAGTGTTAAAGCACTTCTTTTTTTCTCATTTATTCTATCCGGAGTTACAATGTACTCTTGGTTAAAAACAAAGCTTGGTAAAATACCCTCGTTTGTTGCTTCAATATTTTATCTTTATGCTCCATACCGCTTAGTTGATATG
>CAYWVK010000051.1:0-3469 GCA_964461865.1 uncultured Gammaproteobacteria bacterium | reverse complement strand
ATTATTGTAGTTTTTAGTTTTATTCTTGCTGTTCTTGCTGCATTTGGTTATGACCATCTTTTAGAAGATATAAAAAAAGGAGTAAATAAAAAAATATTATTGTTTCTTCTATTTGTTTTTCTTTTATTTTTAGCAATGTGGTTAGTAATATTTGCTAATGTTTTACCTTTTGACAAAACAATTATCGCAAGACAAAATTTAATACTACCAACAGCTATTTTTATATTTTTTAGTTTTTTTGTTTTTCTATTATTTAAATTTAAAAACAAGAAAAACATTGTGATCTTCTTTGCAGTAATTGTATTAATGCTTGTTTCTTTTGATATGCTTCGCTTTGCAACCAAGTGGATGCCGTTTGATCCAAAAGATTTAGTTTTTAAAAATACTAATACTTTAGATAAGCTTACAAAGCTTACTTCTTTTGATAGATTTTTTGGCAATTTAGGAGGGGAAACTGTTGTTTATTACGGTTTGTCATCGGTTGAGGGTTATGATGCGGTTTACATAAAAAGATACGGTGAGTTTATAAGCTACTTAAGTGATGGAAGATTAAAAACGCCTGAGCGATCAGTTGTGCATCTTGCTAAAAGAGGAGAATTTACCAAGGAGGCCATAAATTTATTGGGAATAAAATATATAGTTCATAAAAAAACAGATGCCAGAGCAATATGGGCTTTTCCGTTTTGGGAGTACGAAGAGGGCGTATTTAACTTGATTTATGAAGATGAAAAGTTTGAGGTCTTTGAAAATAAAAATGTTTTACCTCGTGCTTTTTTGGTAAATAATTATAGGGTTTTAGAAAATGATGAACAAATCCTAGACACTTTATTCTCAGGTGATTTTGATTTAAGAAAGGAAATTATACTTGAGAAAGAGGTAGATATTAAGTCTTCAAATGATAATCCGGGTAATGTGGAAATACTAAAGTATTCTCCGAATAAAATTACACTATCAGTTGATGCTAAAGCAGATGCATTGCTTTTTCTATCAGATTCTTATTTTCCTGGTTGGAAAGTAAGTGTTGATGGTAAAAAAGATAATGTTTATAGGGCAGATTATACATTTAGGGCAGTTAAGGTAAGTAAGGGTAAACATGAAGTTGAATTTAGTTATTTTCCTGATAGCTTTAGAAATGGCTTAATTATTTCTTTAATTGGAGTTATGGGGTTATTTTTGTTTAGTCTTCCAAAACGCAAGTTCTTTAAGAGTTAATTTTTTCTTGGCAAACCCAAAAAGATAAACAATTTCCAAAAGGCCAACGGTATTTATTATCAACATTATTAAAAACCAATTTCTTTGATCGTTTTTGGAAGCTCTCCAAAGAGCAATTCCTTTCCAAAGAATGGACCAAATCATAATAATATACATTACGTATGAGGGAAAAGGAAGGCCTGGATAAACTTCGTTCATGTATTGATTATATTATTTGTCTTTATATAAATGCAATAGGGTTATAAACTTGCTAAAATAAGAATAATGAGAATCGCAGTATTTGATCCCTATCTTAATACCTTGGGCGGAGGAGAAAAGTATATGCTTACGGCAGCAGCTTGTCTTGCTATGGATCATGAGGTTTTTGTTCTTTGGGATGAGGACTTGGATGTTTTAAAAAAAGCGGAAAAAAGATTTTCTTTAAATTTAGAAAAAGTTAGTTTGTCAAAAAATTTATTTAAACATAAAAGTTTTTATAAAAGATATTTATTGTCTAAAAAATATGATGCAATCCTTTTTTTAAGCGATGGGAGTATTCCTGTTGTTGGGTGTAAATTATTTATTCATCTTCAATTTCCAATAGAGTGGGTTTGTCCAAATATATATTTAAAAATAAAGCTTAAGAGAATAAATAGTGTTATTTGTAATAGTAATTTTACAAAAGATTTTGTTGACAAAAAGCTTGGTACAAAAAGTATTGTTTTGTATCCCCCATCAAGCGTATTTTTTAAAGATACAAAGATTAAAAAAGAAAATATTATTTTAACGGTTGGAAGATTTGGAAAACTTCCTAATGGAGGGTATTTTAAAAAGCAGGATTTTATGATTGAGTCCTTTAAGAAAATGGTTGATCAGGGTTTAAAAGATTGGCGATTGGTAATAGTAGTAAGTTTTATCGAGAAATATAAAGAGGAAATTAAAAAATTAAAAGAGATGACAAAGGGTTATCCAATTGAACTAATTGAAAACGCTAATTGGGATGATTTATGCAAAGTTTATCTTAAGTCAAAAATTTACTGGCATGCATCCGGTTTTGGTGAGGATCTTAAAAAGAATCCTGAAAGAGCAGAACACTTCGGAATATCAACTGTTGAGGCAATGTCAGCAAGATCAATTCCGGTTGTAATAAATGCAGGAGGACAAAGAGAAATAGTAGAAAATGGCAAAAATGGATACTTATGGGATAACCAAGATCAATTGATAGGTTTAACAAATAAGCTCATGAGAGATGATAAGCTTAGGGAGAAAATGGCAAAAGAAGCAAGTGTAAAGGCAAAAGAATTTAGTAATGAGATATTTTGTCAAAACATTAGAGAAATATTTAAAACGTGAAGAAATTTTTATTGCCAATATTATATTGTTTATTAGTTGTTGTTTTTTTCTGGCAATTTTTCTTTAAAGGTTTGTTACCGATTCCAGCGGATACAATACCAGGATTATACTATCCGTTTAGGGATATTTATTCAACCACTAATCCAAACGGAATTGCGTTTAAAAACTTTTTAATAACAGACCCTGTTAGACAACAATATCTATGGAGAAGCTTAGCAATTGAATCTGAGAGTAAAGGCGAAATTGCTTTATGGAATCCATATAACTTTTCAGGAACTCCTCTTTTGGCAAATCTTCAGTCAGCAGCGTTTTATCCTCTTAATTTATTATTTTTCATTATGCCATTTGAGCTTTCATGGAGTTTTTTAATAATTCTTCAGCCACTTCTTGCAGGAATTTTTCTCTATCTCTTTCTCTTGGATTTAAAGCTTAAAAGGGTGTCAACGTTAATTGGTGCTTTGACTTTTTCTTTCAGTGGGTTTTTTATAGCTTGGCTTGAATGGGGTACTATTCTTCACTCGGCTTTGTGGCTTCCTTTAATTCTTTTAGCAATTAATAAATTACTTGTTCTTCTTGATAATAAAAAAGTCTTAAGCAAAAGTGTCTTACTGTGGTCTTTTATATTTATACTTTCATTGGTATTTTCATTTCTTGCTGGACATTTGCAAACATTTTTCTACCTATTGGTTTTTGCTTTTATATATCTAATTGCCAAGTTAATTTTCTCAAAGAGGAAAATTAAAAAGATAATTTTTCTTTTAGTTTTGTTTTTATTATTTGTAGTTATTACTTTTCCACAGTGGTTCTCATCAATTAATTTTATAAATCTTTCAGCAAGAAGTTTAGATATTGTTGACTGGAGAAGTCAGGGATGGTTTATTCCCTGGCAGAATTTAATTCAATTTATTGCTCCTGATTTTTTTGG
>CAYWVK010000050.1:1461-3898 GCA_964461865.1 uncultured Gammaproteobacteria bacterium | reverse complement strand
AATATTTACTTTTACTCTTTTTGATTGAATTTATACAATTAAAAAGTTCATTTTTTGATTTATAGTTAACAATAATTATCGAAGTGTCTATTTTTTTCATTTTTTTAAAAAATCTCTTAATGTTTTTTCTAAAATTAATGATTTTTTATTCCATGTCCATTGATCCTCAATATATCTTCTACTATTCGATTTAATTTTTAACAAAAGATTCTTGTTTGTTAACAATTTACTAATTTTTTCTTTTAAGCTTCTAGAATCTCTTTTAATTAAGAAACCAGAAGTATTATCAACTACTGATTCTTTATACCCTGCCTCGTTTACAGCAATAACAGGAGTACCACAAGCCATTGCTTCAAGGGGAATAAGCCCAAATGGCTCATTATATGCTAGACATAAAGCAATTTTTGAGCTTGAGTATAATTTCCTTAAATCATTATCATTATCAATCCAGCTCACCTCTGATGCCAATATTTTAACATTTATTTTTTTCTTGAATAACTTTAATGTTTCTTTTAGCAAATCATATCCGTCAACAAATTCATATGCGCCGATAAATAAAATATCTGCTGTTTTTTTACATTTTTGGGGATAAAATGTTTTTTCATCAACCCCCATATAACAAACTCTTGCATTAATTTTAAAAGCACTATAAATAAATTTTTTTGTATATCTTGAATTAGCTAATATCATATCTGCTTTTAAAGCATTTGATTTATCAATCTTCTTCCTTATTAACCTATTTAATCTTTCATATATTCTTCTTTTTAAATCTAGGTTTTTTGTAAGATCTAAAATATTCTCATAGGCAATTCTTAGTGGCTCCTGACAGTAGTATACTTTCTTGTGCTTAACTAATCTTAAAAGAAAAGGTGCTTGAGTAAATTTTGAGCCATGAATAAATACTAAATCGTATTTTTTAAAATTAATGCTTTTTGCAATTTTTTTATGGAGATTATAAAGCCTAACTAATTCGATTGTGTCTTTATATAATTTTGTCTTCCAATTATTACCATTCCACTTTTTGGGAATAAATTTATAAAAAAATACTTTATTAAAGTTTTTTTCTTCTTTTATGTTTTTTTTATCATCTACTAAATATAGATCTACAATGTTTTTTCTTTTTAAGTACCCAGAAAATTCATTAACAGCTCTCCTAGCTCCACCTTTATTTAATTCATGAAATACTGCAATATTCATTTATTATCTTTAGTTAATAATTTAATTATAAATATTATAAAAAATGGTACTGCAAAAACTGATCCGATAAGTGCCGAATATGATGCTCCAATTAAACCATAACTTTTAATTAGAGGATAAATAAATACAATAAGCCCCAATAAGCTTATAAACGTTACAACAGTTACGTATTTTTGCTTATTAAATCCTAAAAATAAAGACGCTGCATACCCCGATATGGTTCTTATAACCCCAAATATTATTAAAATCCTAAAAACAGGAATTGCCTCTTTCCATTTTTCACCAAGTAAAATATTAACTATTAAATCTGTAAAAAGAAAAGCAATTAGTCCAATGGGAAGTGCAATTAAACTAATTATTAACAAAGACTTAAGAAATGCTTTTTTTGCTCTTAGCTTATCCCCTGCTATTTTTACATAAATTGGAAAAGTTACCCTGGAAATAACATCAGATAATTCCATCAATGGATTTACTGAAATTTTATAAGCCATTTGATAAACCCCAAGTGAATATGTTCCAAGCATTTTTCCAACAATTATGCTATCAAGATTTGAAAATGCATAGTTAAATACTCCTGCTGCTGTTACCCATTTACCTTTATGAAAAATTAAACTTAGATATTTTTTATTGATTTCGAATTTTGGTCTTGGGCTTGCATAAATAAATGAAAATATTACCTCAAAAACAGCGGAAAAAATAAGTCCTATTACTAAGCTATAAATATTTTTAGTAATAACTGCAAATAATATTGATACAAGCGAATCGATTAGAAAAACTAACGATCTGTAATAAAATTCTTTATTAAATTGTAATTCCTTTTGAAAAAATGCAACAGCTGGATTTATAAATCCTCTTATTATAGGAACAACGCTAATTAACATCAGTAATCCAATCGCATCATTACTATTAAAAAATCCAGCGGTTACCCAGGATGTAAGAAATATTAATAAACCAATAATTATCCCTCTAATTATTGACACTATCCACGCAGTATTAAGATATTTTCTAACGTCTCCTTTAGCTTGCACCAAAAATACATTAATACCGGTATCGGTTAAGATTTCAACCAATGCCAAAACTAAAGATGCAATACCAAACAATCCAAATTGAACAGGATTAAAAATCCTAGCCAGTATTGCTGTTCTAAGCAAAGCAATTATCCTTGTTGAAAATCTAAAAGAACCTATCCACGAAACTCCCTTAACTGTATCTCTTGTGTATCCCATAATTATTTTTTATA
>CAYWVK010000050.1:0-1361 GCA_964461865.1 uncultured Gammaproteobacteria bacterium | reverse complement strand
ACGATATCAGGAATTCCAAAAACAATAAATGTAATAAGAAAAGTTATTAAGCCGGCAATAAATAATTTAATTTTATTGTGCATTTTTTTAATAGATAAAATAAAAGCAACTAGTAAAATTGGGAAAAGTGGAATACTGCTAATTTTTGTTGCTACAGCAAGGGACGAAATAAAGGAGGCCAATATAAATCTTTTAAGAGTAGGTTTATTTATAAAAGAAATAATTACATAAAAGGATAATGTCATCCAAAACATTAAGGCAATATCATATTTAAAATAATTACTAAGAGCTAACCAAATTGGGGAAAATGTAAAAAATAAAACAGGAAACAATGGATTTATTTTTATATATTTTTTTATTGCTTTCCAAAGAAAAATAATGCTTAATACTCCAAAAATTAATGTATTTAATCTTAATATAATAAATAAGTTTTTTTGAATATCTAAATTCGCTATAAATGATGAGATTGAAAATGGATCTACCAATTTTAAAAAATAAAAAGGAGCAAGATATACACCTGATAACAAAAACTGAAACATAGGACCATTGGCTGCTCCCTCCAAGTTATTCGTTCCATAAATAAAAGAAGAACGCACTGCCTGGAGCTGATGCCATTCATCCATATGATAATTAAACGGGTGATTGGTATTTGGAATTCCCCAGTTAACAATACTTATTATTAATATAGAATAAAAACCAACTATTAACGTTAAAGCTATATTTGCTTTGGAAAATAAATTTAAGCTTTTTAAATATCCATATAACATCCCTATAATTACTGCCATATCCGATGTTACTTGAAGCAAAGGAAGTATATAAAATGCCTCTTTTTCTTTTACATACTTATAGTTTTTAATAATTGCCCATAACAAATACAAAAAAATTAATATTAATAATATTAATAAAGACAAGAAATTATTCCAGAGCAAAAAAGTTAACAGTAAAACTATACCTATAAAATATCTTAAAAATAAAAAAGGAGTTTGTTTTCTTACGTACCGAGCCTGACCATCTCCTTTTGCGTAATTAAAAAATTGTTTAAAGGCCTGTGTAATATTTTTTCTTTGCGGCCAATAAACAAAAGCTTTTTTTACGAACGTAAACTTAAATCCTTTATTTTTTAGCTTTTTTGCAAATACTAAATCCTCACACGTATCAATATCTTCTGGATACCCCAAGACTTTTTTCCATGCTGATTTTCTAAAAGCTATAGATCTTGATGATGGCAAAAAATTATCTTCATCAAGCTTATCTTCCATAACGCATGTATAAGTTGCTAAGCATTTTTCAAAAATGTTTTCAGTTCTTGGATAATAATAACCAGATACTACATCGCTTTTTTTTCTTTCCAATGGTTTTAT
>CAYWVK010000049.1:0-4082 GCA_964461865.1 uncultured Gammaproteobacteria bacterium | reverse complement strand
GCGGATTTAATTGGAAATCCGATAAGACTTGTGGTAAGTGATAGAACCGGTGATAAAATTGAATTTAAATTAAGAAATGAAGAAAAAGTTGAGCTTTTAAGTTTAGAAGAGGTAATTAAAAAAGTGTAATTCCAAAAATTTTTATCCAAACAACCGTATATATAGCCAATAATGCAATAACACCAACAATAATAATTAAAGGTGAAATCTTCTTTTTCTTTTTATTAATTTCTCCTTTTTCTTGTGGTATTAGAGTAGGTGGAGTTTGTTGTGCATGTACAGTTGGATTTTGTGTTGGTGGTGGAGGTGGAGGAACAGCTCCTTGTGGTTTTGGTGGTTCTGCTTGAGTAGTATTTGGGGTTACAACAGTTCCCATTACGCGATCATAGGCTTCTTGTAGTTTAGGATCTAATTGGGCAGGTTTTTTATCCATATTTATATCTATCTTTATAGTGAAATATTTTAAAACATTTGTCAAGTGTATTAGTGTTAGGGTATACTTGTTTTTACGAAATATATGAAAATTATTATAACTCATGCCTCACCGGATTTAGATGCAATTACTTCTGTTTGGTTAATTAAGAAGTTTTTACCAGGTTGGCAAGACGCCAGTATTAAATTTGTATCTGCAGGTTCAAGACTTATACCCCTGGATAAAAATAATAAAGATGCAATTGAGAAAACGGGAACAGATGAGATAATTCATGTTGATACAGGACTTGGAGTACTGGATCATCATCAAGTTAATAACTCAAATATTTGTGCATCAAGCTTAACCTGGGATTTTTTGAAAAATGAAATAGCAAAAAATAATCCTCAATTTGTAAAAGAGGATAAGTGGAGGCATAAAAATGAAGCATTAACAAGAATAACAAATGTGGTTACAAAGATTGATAACTTTAAAGAAGTTTACTGGCCGGATCCTTTAGCAGATTATTTTGAATTATCACTTCTTAGCATTATTGATGGACTTAAATTTGAAAAACAAGGACAAGATATCTATTTTATTGATTTTATTTCAAATTGTCTTGATGCAATACTTCATAATTTTGAAAACAGAATTTGGGCAGAGCAGGAGATAAAAGAAAAAGGAAAAGAATTTATAACAAAATACGGAAAAGCCTTGGGAATAGAAACTATAAATGATTCAGTAATAAAATTGGCTCAGAAAATGGGTTATGTAATTGTTGTTCGAAAAGATCCAAGAAAAGGATATGTTAGGATTAAAGCTTTACCTAAAAAAGATAACTTGGACATTGATTTAACACTGGTGTTTGAAAAATTATCAAAAATTGATCCAAACGCAACCTGGTTTTTACATGTTTCCAAAAAGATGCTTCTTAACGGAACACCAAAAAACCCAAAAATGAAGCCCACAAAGCTTCCTTTAGATGATATAATGGAAACACTAAAAACCATTTAGTAAACCGAATATGGATTGTATATTTTGTAAAATTAGAGATAAAATCGTGCCTAAGGACTTTGTTTATGAAAATGATTTTGTAATGGTTTTTGAGGATATTAATCCTATAAAACCGATTCATTTATTAATAGTTCCTAAAAAACATATTAGTGAATTTTCAGCTATTGATGATAATTTACTTTTTGAAAAATTTTTTAGTGTTGTTAAAAAAATGATCGATGAAAAATTAAATAATAAAGGATATAGAATTGTTATAAATGGTGGAGGAGCACAAATTGTGAATCATCTTCATATCCATTTATTAGGTCCGATTGAAAAAGAAGCCAAGATGTAAAAAAGGGGGTGTTTTTATATGGTAGTAGTTAAAAAAATGCCAGGAGATAGTGATGAGTCTTTAATTAGAAAGTTCTCAAGAAAAGTAATGTCTGAGGGGATTATACAAGAGGTAAAAAGAAGAGAATTTCATTTAAAGCCCTCTCTTGCTAAAAAAATGAAGCGAGAAGAAGCAAGAAAAGCCAGAAAACTCTGGTCATAATTCTTATGGATAAAAAAGTAAGTGTTCTAATTTTTGTTGAAAGCAGATATAAAATTAACAGAAAGCGTATTAAAAAAACAGTTGAAAAACTGATAAATAAGCATGAAGAATTAGTGGGTGCAGTTGAGGTTTCTGTTGCAGTAGTTGGGGATAGGAAAATGCGCTTTCTTAGTAAAAAATATAAAAATGAAGATAAAACAAGAAGTATTTTATCTTTTTCTCAAACAGAGGGCGAATCATTTGTGGCGAGTAAAGATATTTTGCGCCTCGGAGACATTGTTTTATCTTATCCGCAAATAATAAAAGATGCAGTAAGAGAAGAAAAAATGGTAGATGATAAAGTGGACGAATTAGTAGAGCATGGACTTTTACATTTACTTGGTATTCACCACGACTAATTATGGTTTTTTATCGAAAATACAGACCACAAAAAATTAATGATTTAGATAGTCAAGATGTTAGAAATATTCTTTCATCTGTTTTTCAAGGAAAAACAGTTCCGCATGCATTTTTGTTCACAGGGCCTAAGGGACTTGGTAAAACATCAACCGCCAGGATTATTGCCAAGATTTTAAATTGTGAGAAAATAAACGATTATTCATTAAGAAAATTAAAATCTAAATCAAAAGATGTAAATCAAAAATCAGAAACTAAAACAATAGAACCTTGTAATAAATGTAATCAATGTTTGTCAATAACCAATGGCTCAAACATAGATGTTTTAGAAATAGATGGTGCATCAAATAGGGGAATTGATGAAATAAGAGATTTAAGAGAAAAAATAAAACTTTCTCCGGCTCTTGCCTTAAAAAAAGTATATATTATTGATGAAGTGCACATGCTTACAACAGAAGCATTTAATGCACTTTTAAAAACCTTGGAAGAGCCACCAGATCATGCTGTATTTGTTCTTTGTACAACGGAGCAGCATAAAGTACCGGAAACCATTATTGATCGTTGTTTTAGAATCTCATTTAAAAAAGCCACAAATGAAGAATTAATAAGATCTTTTAAAAGGATTATAGCCTTAGAAAAGATAACGATTGAAGAAGATGCGCTACTGGAAATTGCGAAGCTTTCTGATGGAAGTTTTAGAGACGGTACAAAAATTTTAGAAGAAATTTCATCCATTGCTAAAAATAAAAAGATAACAAAGGAATTTTTAGAAGAAAAATATCAGGTTTTAAGTATCGATAAAAGAGTTTTGGAATTATTAAAATTTTTAGAAGAAAAGAATGGTAAAAAAGCATTGGAGTTAATTTCAAAATTGGTAAAAGAGGGAATAGAGATAAGATATTTTATAGAGCAATTGATAAATAAGCTCCACGAGGAATTATTGATTCAGACTCAAGTTTTAACCGATAAGAAATTATTAACAATTTTTACTGTTGATGAAAATTGTAGAATAATAGAGATTTTAATAAAGGCAAATTCAAGGATAAAACATGCGGTTTTGCCACAGCTTCCTTTAGAGCTTGCTATTTTAGAATGGACAGGGTCAAATCCGCCAGCTGGTAAAAAAGAAGAAGTAATAAAAAGAATTTCAGTTAATGAAGAAAAGTTATCAAAAAAAGAGATTGATGAAGTAGGTAAAGAAACTGCTAATTTTTTAAATAAGACATCCGATTTCTGGCAAAACTTAATAGAAAAAGTTAAGCCATATAATCATTCCGTTGCAGGACTTTTAAGGGGTTGCATTTTGGTAGCAATGGATGATAAAAAAGTTATAGTTGAAACAAGCTATAAATTTCATAAAGAAAAATTAGATGAGCTTAAAACCAGAAATGCAATAGAAAAAGCAGTTGAAGAATTAACAGGGAATAAATTAATTTTATCAACAATACTTAAAGAAAAGAGGGGGTGATTTTTATGATGAATCCTTTTGGACAATTAGGAGAGCTTAAAAAGATGCGCGATCAAGCAATGCAGATTCAAAAAGAGTTAGAAAAAGAAGAAGTAAGAACTGAAAAACATGGAGTTGAAGTTTTAATTTCCGGAGACCAAAAAATTATTGAAATTAAAACAAACGATAAAGGTGATAATGATATTAAAGACGCAGTAAATGAAGCAATTAAAGAATCTCAAAAAGTTGCAGCTAAAAAATTAGCATCCATGGGTGGAGGA
>CAYWVK010000048.1:0-4090 GCA_964461865.1 uncultured Gammaproteobacteria bacterium | reverse complement strand
AGGATTAAATATACACTTTCTAAAATAGAAAAAAGAAAAACATCTCCCAAGTTATAATATGTATATTTTTTTAAAATATTCAATTAAGTTTTTTATTGTTAATAAGGTATTATTGACTCCTTGTTAAATAAGGATTACTATTTATTTATGAGTATGTCTCAAGTTAAGAAGGAAAAAGTAGATAAAAAGGAACAAGAAAAAAAGCAAACAGAGAATAAAGATACTTTAGAAAGAACAAAAGAAAAACAATCCTTAAAAATTTCAAAAAATAAATATTTAACTTGGGTTTTGTTAATAGTTGGCGTTTTAGTTATTTTAACAATTGCCGCATTAATAGGACTTAAGTTTCACGGGGATTATAATACTAAAAAATCTCAAGAAACTTCAATTAAAAAAGAAGTTACACCAAGAGAAAATGAATTACAGACAACAACTTCTTCCAAGCCTTTAACAAAAGAAGAATTAATCGCACAAGCTTTTTATTATCCCAATAGCACAAAAGTTCCTGTTAGTAGTGAATTATATTGTGTTCAGTTGCTTCTTTATTCTAATGACCCTGCAGTCACTGTTTATCAGTATTATGAGGATTTAATAGAGTTAAATAATTGGGAAACAGGACCAGTAGGTATGCAAACCGGTGACAAAGCAGGCTTTTTTTACATTTATCAGGATGATTTTAACGTTGATTTAAATATTAATACGGAAGAAGGTAACAAAAATGGTTCGACTAAAATTGAAGTTAATGTAAGTTGTAAAAATGATGATTTAATTACTTCAACATTCAATCGTCCCTCTGTAGAGCAGCAGCCAACTCCTCCTTCTGATAATCAAGAATCTCAAACAATAACTCAAAAAGAGTATATTCTTCCTTTTTCAAATTCAAGAGCAGTTATTAGAGATGATCTTTTAGAACTTACTCCTTGGGAATTAAAAGTAGCCAGAAATGAAATTTATGCCCGACACGGTAGATCATTTGTTCATCAGGATTTATCATGTTACTTTAAAAAATTATCGTGGTATGAAATTGATCCAAATTATACTGAAAAGAAATTATCCACATTGGAAACATCTAATGCGGTATTTATTTTAAATTACGAAAAAGAAGTTAACAGCCCTCTTGTTAACAAGGATACGGGTTGTAAATAGTTTGTTTGAAATATATAAGCTGCTTATTGTATTTATTTTTTAGATTGTTCTATATTCCGAAATGAGGATATTTTCCCCAAAGACTTGTGATATAAATACAATTAAAAATAACTCCAATTGTAATAAGGGCAATATCGGTTTTTGTTAATTTTTTATCCAAAGTATGCAGCAAGATAATATAAAGAAACGGAAGAAAATCCAAGGTATATCTGTAGCCAAACTGCGAAAAACCAACACTAAAATACAGAAAGATCGGAATGGCAATAATTACGGATGTTATTGCAGAAGAAATAGTATACTTACCTTTTTTAAACTTATAAAGCAATGCCAAAAAGAGTGGGGAAGTATACCAAATAGCCATGCCCCAAGGGTTTGCTTTTAGATAAGGGAATTTTAAGGTAAACCCATGATTGTTTATTAAAAGAGGTTCAGGTGGCATTAGCAAAAAACTATATAAATTAGCTGGAATATGTATTGGATGAGTATATCCCCGTTCATAATTTGAGGATATTGGATAATTTTTTAAAGAAATACTATATTTGTATCCTGTTTCAAAAAAAGAATGAAATCTTCTTTCATTATATAATCCAAAAATTATGCAGCAAATAACAATAGGAAAAAGGATAAAAAGAAAGCTTTTTTTTGTAATTCTTTTTTGAATAAGTTCTATTAAGAAAAAAACAGTAACTAGTATTAATGTTGGCCTGGTTAAAATAGCAAGTCCGATAAATAGTCCTATCCAAAGGGGATTTTTCTTTGAAAAATAAAAATATAAAGAAAGCAGTATCAAAGGTACTCCAAGCGCCTCAACTAAGTAAGCAGATATATTAACTAAGCTTGAACTAAAAAGAACTGTTGAAAAAACAAAAAAAAGTGAAAGGAATAAAGAATCAATTTTTTTAAACTTAAAACATAGAGAGATTTTGTAAGTTGCAAAAAAAGAAATAATCATTGATAAAACTCCGATAATTATTTGGGGCGTGTTTTTACCAAAAATTAAAATAAATGGCATTAAAATAATTGATGAGAGAGGACCAAAGTATAAATAGAAATTACTAAAATAGTCAGAAACATCTCCTAATGGAAGATATTGGTTTGGAAGAAGCGCAATGTGTTTTCTTGTAAATTGTTCTGCAAGAAGGACAAGGTGTTTGTCAAAGTTGAAATAATTACTAGTATTAAGTATGAAATAAGAAGATATAAGAGAAAAGATAAGTAATATAAAAAAAAGAACTAATTTTTTATTTTGCTTTAAAAAAGACATTTTTATAATTTCGCTTTAATTATAGCACGAACTTAACGGATATTTAATTTAAATGAAATATATTAATTCTAAGTTTCATATCAGTTTCAAGTTAATCTTAAAATGATATAATCTTCTGGTGAAAAATAATTACTGCACTATTTACTTAGTGAGACATGGGGAAACAGATTGGAATAAGAAAAAATTAGTACAGGGTCATACAGATATTCCTTTAAACTTAGAAGGGGAGAAAAAAGTAAAATCTTTAATAAAAGAATTAAAAAACGTTAAATTTGATAAAGCTTATTCATCGGATTTACTAAGAGCAAAACGAACTGCTGAAATAATTGCAATTGAACACAAAATTGAGGTTGAATGCGCAAAAGAATTAAGGGAAAGAAATTACGCTCATTTTGAAGGTAAACATAAGTCTAGATTAGAAGAGGTTCATAAAGCAATTGCGCTACTTAATAAGAAGGAAAAGCTTTTGTATAAGCATCACCCGAAAATTGAAAGCATAAAAGAGGTTATGGATCGTTTTTTAAGTTATTTAAAGCAGATTGCTGTCTCTAATAAGAACAAAACTGTTTTAGTTGTTTCGCATGGAGGTCCTATATGGATGATGTTATCTATGCTTAAAAAAATAGATACAGACGGTTTTATAAGAATTGAAAATCTTGGTTATTTGGTATTAGGGTTTGATGGTAAGAATTTTGAGATTAAGAAAATGAAAAGAATTGGTTTGACTTAATGTTTTTCGTTTTCACTTCCATTACCATTTTCATTTCCATTACCACCAGGTGTATGTTTTGATTTTTCTACGAGAGTGACTTTTTGCTGAATAAATGAAATTGCATTCTTAATATCATCAAGGTCTTTTTGAATATCTTCAACTTCTTCTTCTAATTCTTCCTGTTCTTTTTCTTCTTCTAATTCTTCCTGTTCCTCTTCTAATTCTCTGTATTCATCAACCAAAGCTTGTCTGTTTTGGTTTATCATAATAAAAGTAGCTAAGAAAATTGCTTCTAAGGATACAATCATAGTTAAGAGGCCGTAGGGGAATGGATCAAATTTATTAATGTAGGGATAAAGATGTCCTTCTCCACCTAAAATCCATAAAGTAAACCAAACTGCATGAAAATAGACAAAGCCCATGCTGCCGGCAAAATCTGAAATTTTCTCTGCAAACTTACCCTCAACAGAGTGAAGCTGCTTTAAAAGCTTCATCTGTTTTTTTATATGATGAGTTTGATTTTTTGATAAGTTTTTTTTAGCCTCCATAATTAAATTGTAAACCTCATAATATATTTGTCAACCCTTAAAGTGCTTGTCTTGATAATATATAGTAATCAACTTCTTGACAACTAGCAGACTATATGATAGATTGCTAAATAATAAATAAAATATGGAAAAAATAATCCCAATAATTCCAATTAGAGATGGTATAATATTTCCAAATACAGATTCGGTTTTAACCTTTGGAAGACCAAAAAGTTTATCCGCGCTAGAAGCTGCATTTTCACAAGATAGAATTGTTGGTTTCATATCGCAAAAAAATCCAAAATTAAATGATCCTGAAGTTTCAGATCTTTATGAAATAGGAACTCTTTCGCATATTGAAAGAATGATAAAAACAGATCAGGAGATAAATGCTCAGGTTAAAGGTTTATCAAGATTTAAAATTGTATCTTTTGAGCAAAA
>CAYWVK010000047.1:0-4174 GCA_964461865.1 uncultured Gammaproteobacteria bacterium | reverse complement strand
GAAAATAATTATCGAGTTTTACAAAATGTAGCAATAAAATTTTACTTAAATCATGAAGCCACTTCAAACCATAGCGGACTACAATCTTTTGAATTTCCGTGATTATAATCAAACGTTATTTCATCATCTTTATTAATATCGCTTAAGGCAATAAAATCAATTAATCTTCTTGTGTGTTCTATCTTATATACTGCATTTGGTTTATTACTATGGTTATATATTGATCCAAAACCCAATGCGACTAATAATTGTTCTTTATTTTTACCAAAATAGAAAAAATATGTAACAAGAATGCTTTCATTTAAATTAGCCATGTCATGCTTTGGAACTTCTATAATGGGGCATCTTTCAATAATTTCGTCTTTTTTAATATCACATTTTGCATAGACTCCTCGCCCTGCATTTAGAATCCTTGATTGCTTAATGTATATCTTGTCTGAGGTAAAAAGTTTTTTCATTATGTAATTATTATTCTTCCTCTATTTAGTTCCCCAGCGCCATATCCAAGTTGTTACATTCGCTCCACCTCTGGCAAGATCAAGAGCCTTTTTCAACTCATACTGGCTGATTGTTTCATCAAGGGGTTCTCTATCAGGAATATTACCGGTGTAATACTTTTCAAGCACAGGTAGAGCTCGACTATCTCCCATTTGACCCAATGCCCAGATGGCATGATTTCTGTCCCTAAAACCCTGATGTTTATCATCAAGCTGAGCAATTAAAGCATCTACACAATCACCGCCATATTGCCATTGCGCATTTTGACAAAGGCTTTTGGCTTCATGACCAATCCAAACGCTACCGATAAAGAAAAATAACAAAAAAATACTTAATCCAATAGCGATTAGATAAAAGATTTTTTCCTTAATCTTTTTAATCTTCATTTTCATCCACCTTCCCTTCATAGCTAAAAATATCTTCAACTTTAACTTTAAAAAGCTTAGCCATTCTAAAAGCCAAACCCAATGACGGCAAATATTTATCAGCTTCTATGGCAATGATTGTCTGCCTAGTTACTCCAATCTTATCTGCTAACTCTTCTTGTGTTAAATTATGCATAGCTCGATAAACTTTTAATTTACTCTTCATTGCCCCCACCTCCGAATTTTCTGTTAAAAAAGTGATAGGAGATGGCATAAATGGCAATCAAAAACAAGGTAAGATATGCAAACATCATCCCTAAAGATTCAACAAATAGCCATTCTCCTTTACTAAAAACAGAAATACCACCCTTAGAAGGAAGCAATAAAAGAAAAGCTGTAGTCCCAATGGTTGGGGCAAAAATAGCGTAGGTCATTCTAGCTGCTTTTTCTTGCACCGTTGCTTCCCGCTCATCAGTTCTGATATTGGCCTTCACTCTCACCAAAAACATAAAAACCATCCCCGTTAATACACCGGCTACTGCTAAAAGATAATTGTCACGACTTACTGCCAAGCCAACAATTGCTGCGACAAAAAGCGCCACAATTACTCGAAGCTGTTTATATCTCTTTCTATTCATAATAACTATAATGTAACAAATGTTTTACATTATGTCAAGTATTATAAACAATAATTATTGGGGGATATACCATTTTGCTTATTAACTCACCTAGAGCCGTTCAATATTATAGTGATATTATCCAGGCTTGATCTCCGAGGAATACTTGCCCTGAGCTTGTCGAAGGAGAAGATGTTAAAACTTATTGTGCCTTTAGTTCTTGATTTACCTTCTCGCTTATAAATATCTTCATTAAAGATTGATAAGGAACATCCTTTTTATTTGCGATTTCTTTAATGCGCGCCAACAGATAAGATGGTAAACGTAGCGATATAGATTCAGTAGATAGTTTAAGATCTGACAAATCCATTTTCACTGGCTTACTATAATCAAAATATTCTGATGTATCTGCCTTAGCCCAGAAATCTCTTTCCTCATCTTCATTTTTAAAACTAGGAGCTTGTTTAAGTTTTTTCATATTCACCTCTTTCCTTTTTATTCATGTCTCTTGCTGAAATAATTCTTATCTTTTTATTTCTTATGCTAAAAATAATCGTTAATTTTCTTTTTCTGTTTGTAAATCCAAAAGCAATAAACCTCTTTTCAATAAACGAATGCTTTATGTCTTCAAATATTTTTAAAGGCCTATCGCTAAAAACCTCCTCGCCCTCTATATTAGAAACTTTATGTTTTGATAAATTTTTATTAAGATTGCTTTTATCCCAATCAAAGCCGATTGGCTTAGAAAAGTTTTTAGTCACTGATTTAGTATATTGTAAAAATATACAATTGTCAATGGCCGTTTTATTATAATACTAAAACTATGCTCCTGTTTTTTGACCAGAAACCATTCATGGATATAGTTATGTGGTTTAAAATTAGATTTAGAGAGGTAAAATATTAAAACTTATTTTTTTAATAGGGTTTTTTAATTAGTTCTTTAGTAAGTTTTTTTGTGCAAATATTTTATCTATTAACTATTAACCCTTTCATTTCTTTCTCATTTTTAAAACTTTTTTGGCAAGATCTTCAAGCAAAATAGAGTGTAAAACTTTTTGCTGTTTAGGTGTCCATTTCATAAAACCAGCTCCTGTTTTAAATCCTAACTCTCCTTTTGTTACTTTTTCTTTTAAAAGCGGTGAAGGCTCATGAGAGTCTTCTAAATATTTAAATAAATATTTGTGAATTGCCAAGGTTAAATCTAAGCCGTTCATATCGGAATTCTCTAATGTTGATAAAACAGGTAGTCTCATTCCAAAACTGTATTTAATACTATCATCAACTGTTTTTGCATCAGCAATACCATGTTCTACGATTGATATTGCTTCTCTTTTTAGTGCATGCTGCAATCTATTTGCAATAAAACCAGGAACGTCTTTTTTAACATGTACCGGCCGTTTTCCTATCTTATCATGAAGTTCAATTGTTGCTTTAATTACCCAAGCAGCAGTTTCTTTTGTTTGCACTATCTCTACTAACGGGATTAAAAATGCCGGATACCACCAATGAGTTGCTAGAATACGCTCACGATGCTTAGATTTACTAGCAATTTCGGTAGGACTCATAACCGAAGTATTAGTAGCTAAAATAACATCGGGGGGGCAAATTTTATCTAGTTGCTTAAAAATATTTTGCTTTAATTCCATATTCTCTGCTACACATTCAACTACGAAATCTGTATTTTCAACAGCTGCCTCCATGTCTTGAACATAATTAACCCGAGCTAAGTTTTTTTCAATATCTTTTGTTTTACCTAAGTTGTGTTTTGCTAAAAAGATTAAATTATCTCTTATGGCTTTTTTAGCTTTTTTTAGAGTTTCTGCAGTTCTGCTAAAGACATCAACTCTGTAACCGGCACTGACAAAGACAACTGCAATGCTACTGCCCATATTTCCTCCCCCAATAAGTGTAATTTTTTTAATATCTTTAACTGATTTTTGCGGAATTTTTTTTGTCATTTAAGGGATTAGGAAATTATAAATAGTGAAAGAAGGATTTACAATAAGCTTTTTACTCGTGATCTATAAAAATTCCTGTTTAGGTTTTTTCTGTTTGTTTTTCCAAATCTTACTAAAAAAATATCCTAGATATAACAGTAATGATACAACACCAGCAATCAAAGGATTTATAGCGGAAATAAATTGAACATTCCAAATAGCTAAAGCTACAATAACCAAAATAAACTTTTTAGCTATTTTAGCATTTAAGCTACCGTTTTTTTCCAATTTATCTACAATGACATTTGAAAAAATCCAAGCGCTTATAATTGCCAAAACCAAAACAGTAAATACCCCATAATTAATTATTTTGTTAATAAGATAATAGTCATTCATCTGTTTTACCGTACTTAATTATACAATGATTATGAATAATCATGCTTTATAACCGTTACCTAAAGCAGTACTAGCTCCCAGTCATAATTAAAAACCATTTTGAGCTATAGTCTGTCTTTTATCAAGGCTAAATGTAATTATACTATTGATATATGGTAAAATATATGGCAATATTGTAATATATAATGAATGCGTCCTTTGAATGGGATAATAAGAAAAACTTAGAGAATGTAAAAAAGCATAAAGTTGATTTTCAAACTGCTCAATATGCTTTTATCGATTCGAAGCGTGTAGTCGCTAAGGATCTAACACATAGTAAAACCGAAGAAAGGTATTATTGTTTCGGAAAAGTGAAAGGAGG
>CAYWVK010000046.1:0-4234 GCA_964461865.1 uncultured Gammaproteobacteria bacterium | reverse complement strand
TTTTAGACGATAAAGAGGAAAATTTTCATGCAGCCAGAGTTTATGGTCCAACAAAACTTCATAACGCAATTTTAAACATTCCGGATTTAAGAGCAGGCGCAACATTAATTCTTGCTGCTTTAGCAGCAAATGGAAAAAGTACTATTTTTGGTCTTGAGCATATAGACAGGGGCTATGAATGCTTTGAAAAAAGGCTAAAAAACCTAGGAGCAGATATTAAAAGATCAAAACATGATTAAAAAGAGAAAATTAGGTGCAATAGTACTGGCTGCAGGTAAAGGAAAACGGATGAACTCCAGTAATTCAAATAAAGTTACTCTGTTTCTTGGTGATAAGCCAATGATTTTACATGGAGTAAATCTTCTTAAAAAACTAAATACAGATAAAATAGTAGTAGTGGTTGGGTTTGCGAAAGATTCAGTAATGAAAATACTAAACAGTGATGTTATTTATGCTGTTCAAAGAAGAAGACTTGGAACTGCTCACGCAACAAAATGTGGTTTTAATAAAATGCCCAAAAACATAGATGATGTATTGGTAATAAATGGAGATGACTCTGCTTTTTATACAGTTAGTTTAATGAAAAAATTAATTAAAAAACATTATCAATCAAATGCCCAGTTTACTTTTTTAACAATTGAAAAGGATGATCCAATGGGTTTGGGAAGAGTTGTGAGGGATAAAAATAAAAAGTTGATTGCAATTGTTGAAGAAAAAGATGCAGCCCCTTGCCAAAAATTAATAAAAGAGGTTAATCCTTCCTGTTTTATTTTTAAATCCAGTTTTTTAAGAAAATATTTAAAAAAAGTTGAAAAAAGTAAATTTACAAATGAATATTATTTAACAAGACTGATAAGACTTGGTATTAAGGATAATCTTAAGATTGAGACCATGCCGGTTGGAAAAATTACCTGGAGAGGCGTAAATACAAAAGATGAATTAATTGAAGCAGAAAAACTTTTTAAGAATAAAAATTGAATAAAAGCTTCAAAAACATTATAATTTAAAGTCATGGCACAATTAGTAGGGCTAACACTTTTATCTTTTATTATCAGCGGAATTTTATTTGTTCCTTTTATTGATTTTTTGTATAAAATCAAGCTTAGAAGAAAAAAACAGATAACAAAGGATGTATTAAATAATCCAACTTCGGTATTTGATAAATTTAATAATAGCTGGAAGGTTGGTACGCCGTTTGGTGGAGGAATATTAATAATTCTTGTTGTCTGCATATTAACAATTTGGGCTTATGGAATGTTTGATGTAGACATTAACTTCTGGCAGTTTTTTGTAATATTTTTTACATTTATTAGTTTTGGCTTATTGGGGTTATACGATGATCTTAAAAAAATAATTAATAGCGAGAAAATAACTTTTTTTGGATTAAGAATTAGACATAAGCTTATGATCCAATCCGGTATAGCGTTAATAATTGCTTTAGTGCTTTATTTTCAGCTAGGCTATAATTTCGTTTTTATAAGATGGCTTGGGTTGGTTGATATAGACTTTTTGTTTATTCCGTTTGCAGCCTTTGTAATTGTGGCCTTTGCCAATGCTTTTAATATAACAGACGGATTAGATGGCTTAGCTTCGGGATTATATTTAATTTCTCTTCTTGCTTTTTTATCAATTGCATCAAGTTTATTAAATCCGGATCTTGGTATATTTATTGCATTTCTAACGGGAAGCGTTGCTGCTTTTTTGTACTTTAATATTTATAAAGCCAGAATTTGGCTTGGTGATGTTGGATCACTTTCTCTTGGTGCAGCGCTTGCAGTAATTGGTTTATTATCAGGCAAAGTAATTGCATTGGTTGTAATTGGGGGAGTATTTATTATTGAAGTAAGCTCATCGTTAATTCAGCTGCTTGGAAAAAAATACCTTAAGAAAAAACCTCTTCCTATTGCACCCCTTCATTTATATTTTCTTAAAAAAGGCTGGGACGAGCCAAAAATTGTTATGAGAGCATGGCTTTTAGGTTTCTTCTTCGCTATGCTTGGTCTCTACATCGCATTTATCTAAAAGTCAGTGCAGGAAAATCTTAAAAATAGTAAACTAGATTTAAGCTGATGAAAAAATTAGATTTTGTTTTTATATTGGTAGTTATTTTTTTAACTGCTTTTGGTTTATTAATGATTTATGATGCCTCATCTTTTGTGGCTTTTAGGGATTTTAACGATAAATACCATTATATAAAAGAACAAACATTTTGGTCTATTTTAGGATTTATTTCTTTGTATTTTTTCTCAAGATTCAATTACAAAAGATTGTATGCTTTAGCATTGCCCTTAATTTTAATTTCAATAGTAATGTTAATCTTAGTTTTTATTCCCGGTATCGGAGTTTATCTTTTGGGTGCTCATCGATGGATAAATCTTGGTTTTACTGTTCTTCAGCCCTCCGAATTTGTAAAATTGGCTTTTGCTATTTATCTTGCAGCTTGGCTCTCTAATAAGGAAAAGGGAAGACTTCTTCCTTTTTTACTTTTATCAGGTTTAATTTTGGGTTTAGTAATTATGGAACCCGATATGGGAACAACATCCATAATTTTAATAGAGGCAATAGCTTTATATTTTTTATCAGGTGCAAATCCTTTACATATCCTTTATTTAATCCCCTCGGTTATGGCTTTAGGGTTTTTGTTAATAAAGCTTTCTCCATATAGGGCGCAAAGATTAGCAACTTTTTTAGATCCTAATCAGTCTACTCAGACATATTCGTATCATGTGAAACAGATTCTTATCGCTCTTGGTTCAGGTGGTCTTTTTGGTGTTGGAATTGGTAACTCTCTTCAAAAATACGCTTATTTACCGGAAAATACCACGGATTCTATTTTTGCCATAGTAGCAGAAGAAATAGGTTTTGTCGGTTCTGTATTTATATTGCTTTTATTTTTATTTTTAATTTGGAAAGGCTTTCATGTTGCCATGTCTGCAAAGGATAATTTCGGAAAACTTTTAGCAGGAGGAATAACAACATATCTTGCCGCACAGGTAATTATTAACCTTTCTGCACAAACTGCTTTAATTCCTTTAACAGGAGTGCCGCTTCCTTTTATTTCTTATGGAGGTTCAGCACTGATTGTAAATTTGTCAGCAATTGGTATACTATTAAACATTGCAAAACAGGGACATAGTTAATATGAAAATAATTATAACCGGTGGTCATTTATCGCCTGCTTTTTCAGTAATTGAAAAAATTAAAAAAGATAACGTACTTTTTGTAGGGAGAAAAAATGCAATAATAGGAGATAGAGCTTTATCTCTGGAATATCAGTTATGCCAAAAATTAAATATTCCTTTTGTTTCAATTAGAGCAACAAAGTTTGAGCGAAAGATTACGAAGTATACAATACCTTCGATTTTTAACTTTCCCCTCGGTACACTTCAGGCATTAGCAATTCTTAAAAAATTTAAACCTAATTTGGTTTTGGGATTTGGGGGATACGTATCTCTACCGGTAATTTTTGCAGCTAAAATATTAAATGTCCCAATAGTTATTCATGAACAAACCCTAGAAGCAGGAGTTGCAAATAAAATTGCATCAAGAATTGCAAAAAAGGTTTGTATATCATGGAAATCATCAGAGAAGTTTTTTCCAAAAGCAAAAACAGTATTAACAGGAAATCCGATAAGAAAAGAATTATTAGACATTAAAGGAGCTGGGGATAATTTATTTAATTTCAATAATAATCTTCCTCTTGTTTATATAACCGGTGGAAGTCTTGGTTCTCATGTAATTAATGTTTTTATTGAAAAAAATTTGGCAAAGTTAACTAAAGTAGCAAATATAATTCATCAGACAGGAGATTCCCATGAGTATCAGGATTTTGACAGGTTATCAAAAAATAATGTTGATGGATATATAGTTAAAAAATTTGTATCAGAAGAAGAGTTAAAATATATTTACAGCAATGCAAGCTTAGTTGTTTCGCGTTCGGGTATTAATACTATAACTGAACTTTTGTATTTTGAAAAACCATCATTTTTAATTCCTCTTCCGGTTGGGCAAAAAAACGAGCAATTAAAAAATGCTCTTTTTTATAAGAGCCTTGGCTTAGCAGAAGTTGCCATGCAAAATGAGTTAAATGATGATAAATTTCTAAAAATAATATTACATATGCTAAAAAATATTTTAAAGTATAAAAAAACAACTAAGTTAAAAAATTTAATTAAAAGAAATGCTGCTGATGAGATTATAAAAGTAATAAAATATGCTGCAAGGAGCTAGGCTT
>CAYWVK010000045.1:0-4360 GCA_964461865.1 uncultured Gammaproteobacteria bacterium | reverse complement strand
CTGTCATATCCTTGTGCAACAGGATATAAGACTTCGGAAAGATTAATCATTTTCCCGCTATTTAGTCTTTTTTTAATTAATTCTCTTGAGATAAAATCACCTAGCGTAAAATGTCTTGTTAGCTTTATTATTTGTTCGTAATCTAATTTTTTAAGCCATTCGCTGTTGTGTCTAATTGTAACTTTTGAGAAATCCAAAATTTTTTCTGCCTGTTTTTTATACGTTTTAAAATTATCATTAATTTGTTCAACGGATAATGCCGGGCGCATTGAATCTTTATCCGAAGTATCACCGATTAGACAGGTATAGTCTCCTATTAAAAAAGTAACATGGTGTCCTGCTTTGGCAAATTGTTGAATTTTTCTTAAAGCTACGGCATTTCCTAAATGAAGCTGAGTAAACGTTGGATCAATTCCTAAGTAAATATTTAATTTGCGGCCAGATTTTAATTCTTTTTCTAAAAGCTCTTTTGATGGAATAATATTAGCTACTCCCCTATTTAGTATTTCATCGATTTTTTCCATATCGAAAGTATAGCATATTTTAAGATTTGTAGTAATTTGGTATACTTTAGATTAATGATAGATTATTCCAGAAGATCAAGGAGAAAAAGAGTTAAAAGTCCTTCAAAGATTTTTAAGGTAAACAAGATTACGAAATATATTTTTCTTGGCTTAATCGGTTTAATTTTATTCGTAGTAATTTTGTTTGTATGGTATTCAAGAGATTTACCAACCCCAGGAAAACTATCCGAGGGTAATCTTCCCCAATCTACCAGAATTATGGATAAGAACGAAATTGTTCTTTATGATATTTATGATCAGCAAAATAGAAGTTATGTTGAACTTTCCAAAGTACCAAAATATTTAAAAGAAGGCACAATTGCAATTGAAGACAAGGATTTCTATTTAAATAGAGGCTATTCAATAGCCGGATATGCAAGATCGATTTTAAGCGCAATTACTTTTAGAGGGATAACCGGTGGTTCAACATTAACGCAGCAATTGGTCAGAAATACATTAATTTCAGCTGAAAGAACAATTCCAAGAAAGATTAAAGAATTTATCCTAGCGGTTGAGGTTGACAGAAAATACACTAAAGATGAAATACTTGAGCTATATTTAAATAATGTTCCCTATGGAGGAACAAATGTGGGAGTTGAAGTAGCAGCTGAAAATTATTTTGGAAAAAAAGTTGAAGATTTAGACTTAGTGGAATGTGCAATACTTGCAGGGCTTCCACAAAGACCTTCATACTTTTATCCCTATGGTTTTCATCCCAAAGCATATATAGGTAGAACAGAGGATGTGTTAAGAAGAATGAGAGAAGATGGATATATTACGGACAAAGAGGAAAAAGATGCACTTTCTAAATTGCCTAAGGTTAAATTTTTACCAAAAAGTCATTCAATTAAGGCACCGCATTTTTCTTTTTATGTTAAAAACTTGTTAGTTGAAAAATTTGGAGAAGAAACGGTTGAAAACGGTGGTCTTCAGGTAATAACATCTTTGGATTACAAGCTACAGGAAAAAGCAGAAGAAATTGTTGAGGATGAAGTTTTAGCAGCCAGAAACCTAAAGGTTGGAAACGGAGCAAGTGTAGTGATAGACCCTAAGAATGGTCATATATTGTCTCTTGTTGGAAGTAGAGATTTTTTTGCAACTGAATCTGCAGTAAGCAGTAAGGAAAGTGTTGCTTTTGAAGGACAATTTAACGTAATTACTCAAGGTTTAAGACAGCCCGGTTCATCGATTAAGCCAATTACTTATGCTACCTCACTTGATAGAGGTTATACGGCAGCAAGCTTAATAATGGATACAAAGACAGTGTTTCCTAATCAAGGAGGAAAGGATTATATACCTGTAAATTATGATGGAAAATATCATGGACCGGTTCAATCAAGGTTTGCTCTTGGATCATCGCTTAACATCCCGGCAGTTAAAATGCTGGCATGGGTTGGAATAAAAAACATGTTACAAACAGCATATAACATGGGAATATCAACACTAGAGCCAACCTCAAGTAATGTTTCAAAATTTGGTCTATCAATTACTTTAGGAGGAGGAGAGGTAGTGCCGCTTGAGTTGGCAAGCGCATATAGTGCTTTTGCTAATGGTGGATATAAGGTTGAGCCGGTGGCAATTTTAAAGGTAACCGATAAAAAAGGTAAAGTTCTTTTTGAACATAAAGAAACAAGCTCAAAAAAACAAGTTATAAAGCCTGAAGTTGCTTTTATAATATCGCATATATTATTGGATAATAATGCAAGATTAATTACGTTTGGAGAAAATAGCTATTTAAATATTAGAACCAGAGAAATTGCCGTTAAAACAGGTACAACTGATGATAAAAGAGATAATTGGGCAGTTGGTTGGACACCAAATGTTTTAGTTTTATCCTGGGTTGGAAATAACGATAATAGCGAGATGGGTGCGGTTGCATCAGGTGTAACCGGCGCAACTCCTATTTGGAGAAAAATAATACTAGAGGCGATAAAAGATTTGCCAAATGAAGAATTTGTAAAACCTGATAATGTAATAGCCTTAACAATAGATGCTTTGGGGGGAGGATTGCCCGTTGATGGTCAGGCAACCAGAACGGAATACTTTATTAAAGGAACAGAGCCACAAAGTTATGCATCAATTTATCAGGATGTAAAAGTGTCTAAAGAAGATAATGGAAATAAATTAGCCAGTGATTCTGAAATTGAACGAAATGATTATGACACTAAAAAATTTATCGTATTTGAAGAAAAAGATCCGATATCAACCGATGGTCGAAATCGTTGGCAAGATGGAATTAACGAGTGGTTAAAAGATAATTATAAAGATAATTCTTTATATCATCCACCAACGGAAAAATCATCAAGAGAAGGAAATGAAAAAAAAGATGACGAAGAACCAACGGTAACACCCGAGTTAACCCCCACCCCTTAAATACTAGTAGCTTTTAGTAATTTTATCCCTTGTTCATTAATTATTTTTGTTTTATTAAGCATATCTTTAAACCGGAAATCTATTTCACTTAATTTTAAAAATTTATTACTTTTGTATATTAAAGGGTCTACGTATCTAAATTTTTTGTGTGCTATTTTTTTACTTTTTGGGAAACTGGAAAGTGATTTATTCCTAAGAATAGATAAAATTTTTTGTATTTTTTTATTCTTACTTTTTTTTACTATTTTTAAAATATATTTATCATCTTTTTGAAAATCAGAAAAGTTTATTTCTTTTTCGTTTAATGCAATTTTTAAAACATTTGCAAAAAGACGATATCTGTTTACTGCTTCAAAGCCTCCCCAGTGCTTAAGATTTCTTTCTAGAAAATGCTTAGCAAACAGAAAAGCAACTTCTTTATTATTAAAAATAATTGAATCATTAATAGCATTTAATCCCATAAAACATCTCTTGCTTATTTTTAGAGGAAATTCTCTTAATGCATAATCAATTCTGTCGGCACAAGCATCAGGGATATCTTTTTCCAAAAGAGGAAAATTTTTATGATCAGCAATTTTTAAAGGATTAATATTGTATTTTTTAAGAATGGATGAGATCTCTTTTCCCAAAATATGTTTTTCATGTTGACTGTCTTGATAATCTTCGGTATTTCCTTTACCAATTACCCAATCAATTACATGCGAAAAAGCAGTATGAGATATATCGTGTAAGAGTCCTGCTATTTGTTCTTCTTCATTTGCTCCAAGTGTTTTTAAAAGTAGCATTACTCCTATACTGTGTTCGTAGCGTGAGAAGTTTTTTAGATGATAAAATTCATCCGGTATACCAAATTGCCCTATATTTTTAAGTCTTATTAAAGACTTTGAATTAATAAGCTCTAGGATAACAGGAGATGATATTTTTACTTTTCCATATATTTTATCATGGAAAATAACACTTGTTTGCATAATTATTTTTTAAGATGAGCAGAATAGTTTTCTTTTAGAGAGGATAATATTTTTTCTCTTATTTCAGATACTTCTTTATTGGTTAGATTTTTTTCAAAGTGTTGATAAACAATATGAAAAGTTCTGGTATCTTTATATTGATCTAAAAGAGAAACCTCTTCAATTAAATCACTTTGTTTTTTAATTTCTTTTATTAAGTCATTTGTTTTGATATTATCATTAGCAATAATTGCTAAATCTTCAACAATTGGTGGAAATTTACTTAATGGTTTATAGATCTTGCTAAGATTTGCGTGTTTTAATATTTCATCAAAGTTTAGTTCAAAATCTATTAAATCATCTTGAAAAATTTGAATTTCTCCTAGGTATTCTTTGTTAATAAAGATAGAGGCGCCGTTTACCTCCTTTTCCGATTCTTTAAATTTAATATCTTTAATTCCTAAATCAATTAGCAGT
>CAYWVK010000044.1:0-4743 GCA_964461865.1 uncultured Gammaproteobacteria bacterium | reverse complement strand
ACATATGGAATATAAATTTGAAGAAAATAACGATGATAATTATTCAGAAAATAATCCTGAAAATAAGATAGAAGAAGCGATAGAAGAAGTTGCAGATGAGCTACAAATTAATCTTCCTAAAGTACATATGCCAATTACACTTAAATTAATTGCTCTTTTTACTCTCATTGGAGGATTAAGCATTGTTGGTTCGCTTTTTTCAGATATTATAAAGCCTGAACAAATAAACTATGAATATTACTTCTTAAGAATAATTATTGGTATTTTAAGTATTATAATTGCCTGGTTAATTATAGAAAGGAGAAGATTGGCAATTTGGTTATATTCAATAATCGTTATTATGGGGCTATTTACAAACCCCATTATTGTCCTTTTGCCCCTAGCCGTAACCTTTTATCTTTATTTAAATAAAAATCATTTCAGCCCTTCAATTTTTGATAATACTATTGTCTACGCTTTAACACACTTTAAAGATTTTTTAAAAAAACGAGTCTCGTAAGCCTTAAACAAGACTTTTTTATAAGAAGTAACTCTATCTATTATTAACAATCTCCTGACGGAATATTTACTGTAACTTTTGTAAATCCAACAAATTCAAATAATTGTTTAATTCTTTCAATTGCATTTGTCCTTGCTTCTTCTAAGATACCCGCTTCGCAGGCAGCTTGAGTAATTGATTTTTCTGCTGCTTGCCTTGCTTCTGTTTCTAAATCTTTATTTCCTTTACTAAGATAACCTTGTGTCCTGTCGTAAACCCTGGTTTTAGAATTATCAAGAGTGCTGGACAAAATCTTGGGGGCAGATAAATTTATTATCAATTCCTTATCATTAACCTGTACGTCATTTTTATCAATGGTATATAAATCAACACCGGCAACTACCTTACCGCTTGCTATAAGAAGTATTCGATCTCCATATAAAATATCTTGAAACATATTTCCTTGTTGTCCTGCCTCTACAATCTTTTCAATTGAAAAAGAAGCTGTTTCTAAGCTTCCTAATTTTTGTACTTCACGAACAACACTATCTCTAGATAGATCAATATTAATATCGGGTTTTCCTAAAGATTTATTATTAAAAAAAGAAAACAACAAACCTATAAAAATTAAGGCAAAAATGAATCCTGCAATTATTTTTGTTTTTAAACTAAACATAATGAAGTATTATAGTCCGATAGGGCTACAGTATCAAGTTAACACTAATTCACAACTTATTTTATTATCCAAAAAATATGTTTTGATAAATTAATCTTAAATAGGTAAAATAATGTAATGGGAGAAACTGGAGAAGTTCCAATAACAATAGATAAGCCTATTTTAGAAATTGATGCCATAGACGAACCAAGGAATAGAATTTTTCAATCAAGAGGTGAAATTGAAAAATACGTTGAAGCTCCACTTGTACCATCTTGTGAACATTTTTGGGATCTTAATATAAAAACACTATCAACGTCTGCAAATACAAAAGATATCAATGAAAATGGTTACATAATTCTTGATTATGATTCTCTGTCTGATGAAAACAAATTAATTGCAGAAAAACATGCAGATATTTTAGATTATGATGAAGTTAAGGCTGTAAAGTTTAATATTCCAATTAGCAAAAACACCACCCTTGAAGATGTTAAAGAAGTGGCAAATAAATTTGCAAGAAACTTTAAAAAACAAAAACCCACCTGGATACCAACTTTTACCCTAGATCAACTAAATAAAATTTATTACGCTGAATCAAATGAATTTACGGTTGAAGACTTTAAAAAAGAAGGTTGGTTTTATGATGATGAAAGTCAAAAATTTTACATGAGCAAGGAACATTGTGAAAAATTTAAATTAAATTTTTCTTGAGTCATAGGCCCAATGAAGCAATGCCTGACGCTGTTTTTTTCTGCAAGAAAAATCTCTTTTTTTACAATATTTTTTAACCTGGGCTACATGTCTTTTCATCATAATCCACCTTGTAATTTGCCTATCATCATCTGCCGTTCTTCTTCCCATAAAATAACGACAATACCATTGAAACCACCCTCTTGGATCCTGAGGATTAATCCAACCTTTTTTTTGCCAATAGCTTAATGACATTGAAGCATTTATTTTAAAAAAGTTTAATGATATATCTTTTTTTGTTGGTGAAAGCTTAGCGTTTCTAAACCAATCTTTGGGAAATTCTTTTTTTGTATCTGTCATGTATTTTCCGCCAAAAACTCCAAGTTTAAGCATTTGTTTTGGAGTTAATTGTGGTTTAAACTCAAAAGTAAAATTTTTTCCTATCGGCTCACTTAAAATATATCTATAGTTTTTCTGCATTTTATCATTTACGATAATAATCGTCTTTTTCATTGTTTATTAATTAACACTAAATCGTTTAATGATAAAAATGTTTAAATTTAAAACTATTAGTTAAATAACTTTAATAACCAACCAAAAACACTGCCGACTTGCTCTTCTGCTTGAATCTGATCCTCTAAGGCTGTATTTTGATCAACTAAAACTTGAATCAGCTCTTGAACTTGAGTTTCATCAGCTTGATTTACAACTTGATTTTGCAATTCTTGCAACTCTTGAATTCTAAGTTGGTTTTGTTCTATTTGCTGTTTTAGGTTTTTAATTGCTTTTAGGTCTGGGCCAAAAAGTTTTTTCATCAAACCTTGTCGAGATTCAAGCTTATTTAACTGACCCGTTATTTCACCCTGAGCTTGTTGCTGCTGTTGGGCAATAGTTTTTACTTGCTGACCGATACCGTCTTGAACTTTTTCATCTTCAAGTAATTCTTCTACTTTTTGAGCAACATTACTCATATTTTGCCTGGCAGTATCACTTCTGCCCTGGCTATCCTCGTTTGACTGAAGGCTTTCTTGGGTATTAACGTTTAACTGGCTATCTTCACCTACATTTTGAGTTTTAACCTGATTTTGAACCTGATTACCTTGTGGAGCAACTACGCTATCTTCATGCGTAGCTGGATCCTGAACTCTATCTTGCTGTTGAGAGCCTTGTCCTTGTTGAGCTAAGACTACAGTTGGCACTACTAATAAAGCAAAACCTAATACCAAAATTGATATTATTTTATTCATTTTCTTTTCACCTCCTTTTACTTAGTATAACTCAAAACAATATGTTAAATACATACTTCTTTTACAACTATAATTTGGCATCATGCTTTATGCTCACCTAAAAAGAGTATAATTAGGGTGTTATGATTACAATCTTTTCTAATCCAAACATTAATAATAGCGAAGAAAAAGAATCTCAAAAAATAAGTTATTGGCTTGAAAAACTGTTTAAACAAAGTGAGAAAAAGTCCGAAGATAAAAAAAGAGATAAATTTCCCGTAAAAGAAAAAAACATACTGTCAAATGAATATTCTGAAAAATTAAATCCACCTTTCCAAAATCAAACAGAAAAAGAATTACAAGAAAAAGGACAAAAAGAAGCTATCAAAAACTATTCTAGAAAAATTGATACCGATCAACATAAATTAAATAATATGATGTCTAAATCAAATAGAATAATAGTAAGCATCTCTTCTTTATTCCCGTGGGATATTTTTCCAGACACTCTTAATATTGAGGAAACACGAATAACTGTTATTCAACGTCAATTATTTTCTTCTCAAGTACACAGTGTTAATATCAAAGACATCTCTAATATATTTATTGACATGGATCTTTTTTTAGCAGCTATTACAATCGTTTCCAACACTTTTGAGGAAAATAATATTAAAATCATGAAATTAAGAAAAAAAGAAGCAGTTCTAGCAAGAAGAATCATTGAGGGATTAAGAGTATTTATGGAAAAAGATATCGATACTTCAAGATATACAACTAAGGAGTTAATAAATAAGCTTAAAGAGCTTAGCAAGACAAGAATTGTTAGCTAAAATTAATCCAAATTAGTACAATAGTCGACATTAATTAGCCTATTTCTTGATCAAATAGATTTAACCTACAGGAGAGGATAACACTGACCAAAAAGAATCAAAAATACTACCTTTGTATAATTTATTTACCCATGTAGCTGAGGTGCGTTTTTCCGTGATTAGATTTTTCCACAGATGAGTTGCGCTAATAGGTGATCCAAGATATAACCCACCAGACATTGATGACTTCCCTTTAATAACTTGCTTTGAATTCATATTGGTACCAAGTTGGGGCAAGAGAGAAGAATTTGATATTACTGTATAACGTCAGGTTACTTCTTGTTATATTAACTTTATGATTGGTTACATTAAAAAGTTAACTTCCTGCCTCAACCTGAACTAAGAAGAAGTATAAGCTTAAAGCTAAATATAGTCTGTAATGTCAATTATTCTTAATATGTAATCCTAATTACTTAAATCCTGTAGAAAAACGGGCTTATATTCAATCCTGTTTCTGTCTACAATTCTCTAATACAGTTTCTATGTTTCCTTACTAGCGTTATTAAGCAAGTTTTACATTTTTTGCACTTGGTCCTTTTTCGCCTTCTACAACATCAAATGTAACTGCTGCTCCTTCTTTAAGCTCGTCATATGTAACTCCGCTTAAATCTGAAGAGTGAAAAAAAAGATCTTTTGCTTCTCCTTCGCGGGAAATAAAACCAAATCCCCTATCTGTTTTTGTTTTAATTATTCCGTTCATATCTTTTTTAGTAGATTTATTAATTAAATCTATTAATACCTCCTTTCATGGTTAATTATACTACATTATTTCCGAAAATAATTATCGAGTTTTACAAAATGTAGCAATAAAATTTTACTTAAATCATG
>CAYWVK010000043.1:0-4763 GCA_964461865.1 uncultured Gammaproteobacteria bacterium | reverse complement strand
CTGAACAAAAACCTGATCTCTTAGCCTTTGAAAAAGCTAAACAAAAAGCCTCAAGTTTAGGCTTTAATCAAGATCCAATAACTTTACCTGACGGTATATATAAGTGGCAAGATCAAAGCTCAATAGAAAAAAAACTAACTTTAAGCATTCTCGAACTAAAACTTACACTTGATTCAAATTTTTACACTAATGAATACGTTGTTTCCAGAAAAAATTTACCCTCTGAAGATGAAGCAATATCCATAGCAACAGATATGTTATCCGATATATCTATGCTTATAGAAAATATTGATAAAGAAAAAACAAGCACTACTCTTTTTAATATCAAAAACTATGCTTTAATTCCCGCTACCAGTTTTGCAGAGTCACAAATTATTCAAGTTAATTTTTTTCAAAAAGATATCGATGAAAAACCGGTATATTACAAAAGCCCATACACACCAAACATATCTGTTTACATAGCAGGCGGAGAAAGAAGAGCACAAATAGTAAAAGCTGATTACTTTTATCAGGAATTATCCGAGGAGGAGGCAACTTATCCGATAAAAACAGCCGATGAAGCATTTGAAGAATTAAAAAATGGTAAAGCATTTTATGCATCATTACCAATCGATAAAAATGAAATTGCCATAAAAGAAATTACGCTGGCATATTATATTCCTGATAAAGCTTATAAATACTTAATGCCTATTATTGCTTTTCAGGGAGATAAGGGGTTTTACGCATACGTCTCTGCCATTAAGGATGAATGGATAGAAAATTAATATTTCCAGAAACTAGGTTGAGTAATTTTCTAGTATCTTCAAACCTGTCTTGACTATCCATAACAATCATAATTATTTGGTGTTGGTTATCTTTATCTGTTGAAAATGATGGTTCAAGTTTTGACGAAACCAAAACCTGACCGGCTCCCCTTGTATAACCTGTTTTTATTCCATTTATTCCATCTACCCCAAGTAATTTATTTAAATTACTAACCGAATAGCTATACATTCCGTCAACACTTGTAAAAGATTTATTTCTAGTTGCTACTGCTTTTGCAAAAATCGGATTATTTAAAGCAATGCTTGCTAATTCAGAAAGTTCATGAGGAGTTGTATAATTTCCCTCATCAATTAAGCCTGCAGGGTCAACAAAATGGGTATTCAAAAGATACCACTTTTTAGCATTATTATTCATATCTTCCACAAATTTTCCCTGTCCTCCTATATAGTTTTGAGCAACCGTTAAGGCAGCATCGTTTCCGGATGGTAAAAGCATTGCATATAAAAGACTTTCAAAGCTTAATTTCTCACCAACATCTAATCCTATTAAAGCTCCCTCATCTGTTGCAGTTTTAACAGTTAAAACATTGTTTAAATCAAAATGTGATAGCGCAGTTAAAGATGTCATTATTTTTGCCGTAGAAGCGGTTGAAAAACGAAGATTAGCATTTTTTTCATACAAGATAACCTTTGAATCTTTATCAACTATTATTGCTCCCCTTGCACTAATCCCGGGATCAAAGCTTTTTTTAAAAACAGGGTATTTAGAAAATTTAATCTTTTCAACAGGAGAGGAGAGAATATAGTTTTGATTTATTCTATTTATGTAATAAAACTCTAAAACCAAAAGTGTTACAAAAACCAAAAATAAGATTGGCAATAAGATAAACAGTAATTTTTTACGGGGAATTTTATTTATTAATTTTTGAAAATCTTTCATCTACTCTATCCATATCCCTTGGAAATAGACTTGCTTCTCTAATGTTTTTAAGATTAAGAAATTTCATCGTTGTTCTTTCTAAGCCGTAAGAAAATCCTCCATGGGAAGGCATTCCGTATTTAAATGCCTGGAGATACATTTTAAAATTATCAGGATTCATATCTCTTTCTTTTATAATCTTTATTAAATCATCATAACTATCAACTCTTTGTGCTCCACTAGCTATTTCTGCACCCTTATAAATAAGATCGTAGCTTAAAGATAATTCAGGGGTTTTAGGATCTGGTTTTGAATAAAATGCCCTTTTTTTTGTTGGAAAATGAGTAATTGTAACTAAATCTGAATCATGTTTTTCAAGTGCCCACTTTCCAATTTCTCTTTCATCTTCAGGCATTAAATCTAACTCTTTTCGATGATCTACGCCTGTTCGCTTAAAAATAATTTCTTGCGCTTCATTCATTGTTAATCTTGGAATTACTCCTTTTACTTTGCTTTTCTCAACACCCATTGATTGCAGTTCTTCTTTATATTTATCCTGAGCATATTCTATTGTTTTTGAAAATACTAACTCTAAATAATTAAGTAGTTCTTCAAACTCTTCAATAAAACCTATTTCACAATCAAGCTGTATAGACTCTGATAAATGTCTTGTTGTAATTGATGGCTCTGCTCTATATATATGAGACGTTAAAAACACTCTTTCAAAAACTCCTACCATTATTTGTTTATACAATTGCGGACTTTGAACTAAATAGGTTTTTTTACCATAATAATCAACTTTAAATAATTCAGCTCCCCCTTCCGTAGCTGAGGCTGAAATGGTTGGAGCAAAAATTTCTGTACAACCAATGTCTTTTGCTGCTATTCTAAATCCCTCTGCTAATGCATCCTGAAACTTAAAAATTGTTGCTATTTTAGGGTAACGAAGCGTAAGCGATCTGTGGTCTAAAAGCGTTGGAAGCTCTAAATTAAGCTCTTCTGAACCCATATCAAAAGGAAGAGTGTCGGCCTTAGAAACAGTCTTAATATCAACAGCTTCAATCTCTACATCTCCTGTTTTAAGACCACTATTTACTGTTCCTGAAGGCCTTTTGTTTACTTTACCAATAACTTCTACTACATACTCTGGTTTTAACTCACTGGAGGCTTTATATGCCTTTTCAGATACCTTTGGATTAACCACTACTTGAATAATTCCACTTCTATCTCTAATATCTAAAAATATCAGCTTTCCATGATCTCGTCTTAGCCTTACCCAGCCACAAAGCTTAATTTCTTTTCCAATATTGTCTGAAGCTGATTTTATAAGAACTCTTTTAAGCTTAACCATATGAATTATCATACCCCAATTTGGCCGACTTGACAAGCAATTCTAAAAGTGATATATTTAAAACTATCCTATAATATGAAATTAATTAAAACAGATAATAAGTTTATTTATTCACGAGCTTCCCTAATTTAAGGGGCGAATACTTATTGTATTACGCTTTTTACTTTAAAAACGGGAAGTTTTTTATTTTTAAAATATGAGTCCAGAAAGAAATCTTGATCATTGCATAATACCAGCAGAGCGTAGATTAAACGACGATGAGATGGGAAGAGTTCCAAGTCGTTATATGAATGGTCCTGCTTTGGAAAGACAAAAAAGAATACTTGGCGATAACTTTCAAGAACCAAAAGAAATTGTATTAAAAACTCCTTTTGGTACCATTGTAAAACGTATTATCTAATATCCTTAATTTTTAACTCAAGATTAACGTATCCATTCCAGCTATTTTCACTAAGTGTATATACAACGTTTACTTTATCTCCAAGGTTAATTTTTATATCTTTATTATAATTAAACCAAATCCCCCAAATCCTAAAATCAGAAGTATAATCCGCCAATTTAAGCTTAAGATGTTTTTTTTCATTACCAACATATCTTAAATCCTCTATTGTTAAATTTTTACTCATAAATACGGGTTGAGGGTTTCCCATTCCAAATGGCTCTAGTTTTTTTATCTCTTTTATTAATTCATTTTTAATTGATGCAATCGGTAATTCTAAATCGATTTTTAAAACTTTAGTTAATTTTTCCTTATCTAATAGTTTCTCCGCTAATTCCTCAAGTTTTTTCTTTACTAAGTCTAGTTTTTCGTTTTCAACCGTAAAACCGGCTGCCATTGGATGACCACCTGCGTCAACTAAAAATTCTGATACCTCTCTTATAAAATCAATAATATTAAAACCACTAATTGATCTTGCTGAAGCCTTGGTAAACTTTTCTCCTTTAGCTAAAACAATTGCTGGCAGATAATATTCTTCCACTAATTTCCCGGCAACTAAACCAATTACTCCCTGTTCGTAAATTTCATCATAAATAAAAATTAGTTTTTTCTTTTCCTGCCCTGAGCGAAGTCGAAGGGTTAATTTTGATTTTGCATGAAACAACATTTCTTTGGTAATTTCTTGTCTTTTCCTATTTGTTATCCCTAACTTTTCAGCTAAAAGCCTTGCCCCATTTGCATCTTTTGTACACAAAAGCCTTAATGAATCCATTGCCTTTTCTATTCTTCCTGAGGCATTAATTCTTGGAGAAATAATATAACTGATTTCATACACCCCTAAATTTTCTTTTTCTATTTTTGCTTCTTTAAATATTTCTAACAAGCCTGTTCTTTTCGTTTTTCTTAATGCCTCTAGGGCAAATTTTACAAGTGTTCTATTTTCTTTACTTAACGGTACCAAATCTGCAATTGTTGCAATACCTGCAAGCTCTAAGTATTCATTATTTTTTTCTTTACTTAATTTATTTGCTAAAAGATAAGCAATACCTGCTCCACAAAGTTTTGTTGTATGAATAATTGAATACGCCTTTGGTAAAACTTCCAAACTTACATGATGATCAGTGATAATTACATCTATTCCCTTGCTTTTCGCAAAGTCGACTGCATCATTTGCAATAATTCCATTATCAACTGTAATTATTAATTTACAGTCTTTATTTTTTGCTTTTAAATTCTTTATTCCAAGTATTGATAATCCATATCCTTCATCAACTCGATGAGGAATATATG
>CAYWVK010000042.1:0-5081 GCA_964461865.1 uncultured Gammaproteobacteria bacterium | reverse complement strand
GTAGTACAACGGACTCTGAATTCGTTTATCATGGTTCGAATCCATGTCCCGCAGCCCTTCGATTCGCAAAATTTTATTTTGCTCACTCAGGGCTATAGCCATGAGTTGAATCGAAGGTCTTGAGCGATGGTGAGGGTAGTCGAACCAGAGTCGAAAGATATGTTATTTACAGTTTACATTCTTCGTACATCTTCTAATACTTTTTATATTGGACAAACTAATAATCTGGAAAAAAGAATTAAAGAACACAAAGCAAAAACCACAAAATCAGCTAAATACATTCGCTATTTTAATTCCTTTAAACTGATTTATTCAGAATCTTTTGCTACACGTTCGGAAGCAATGAAAAGAGAGTGGCAATTAAAACAATGGTCAAGAGCAAAAAAAGAAGCTTTAATTTTAGGAAATAAGGAATTGTTAAAAAAGTTATAATGACAATTTGGTTCTAGGTAGTTTTCTGTCGTTGATAAATTTTTAATTTAAGGTTTTTAATCTTGATTTTTCATTTGATTTAGGATATAAATACCGAATGTCAATTAAGGAAATCGGACATCCTAACACAGAGAGTCTGATAATTTATAGCACCGTAGAAAAACTTCATGCTGGAGAAGAAAAAATAGTTTTTCTTTTAGGAGATAAACCAGAATTTGTAATTAATCTTGATGGTAAAACAATAAGAAATCCCGCTCTTAAGCGAAGACTAATGAAGGTTTTAGATGATAATTCAGTATCGCTTGCAAGTCCAAGAAAAGAAGCGGGTGACAAACCGGCGTTAATAGGTGATGAAATAAACAGACAAAATATTTGGGTGCTTCCAACTGTTATAAGTAACCATAGAGGACACATTGTCTTTGAGGCTCCTTCATCTCTTTATTCTTATTATCCAGGGCTTGACGATATTCCTTTCTAGGATCAAATCTGTAATTTACTGACTTATAACGACTAAACGGGTCTAGACCGAGATCCACAGCAATTACGGACTGTAACTTTAAAGTTTAAATCCAGCTACATAATCTTCCAAAATTATATTAATAGAGCTATAATAGTTTAAATGATAATTACAAAATCCGAACCCTTTACAAAAGAAGAAATTGAAAAATTAAAAGAATTATTTGACGTTTATATTAAAACAGTAATAGATGTTGAAAGAAAAACTTGTTCTGCGGGCGCAGATAGGCATTTTGATTCTGAAAAGATATTATTGGAAGATGGTTCAAGGCAATCTGATCTTTGGGGCGGAGGAATTGATCTAGAAACAAAAATTATAGATTGTAATTCATTTATCAATGTACGTCCGACAGATAATAATACGAGCAATGAGATTCAAGATGCTAATTTAAGAAAAAAATTTGAAGATTTAACTAAATATTTTTTTGAGAAAGTCATATGAACAACAAACAAATTTTAGGAGCCCTTGCAATGGATTTAAAAAGAGTAGCTCTTGGATATTTTAGAGGATCTAACGTTATGGCAGATAAATTTTACCTAGAGGCTCTAAAAAGAAGAAGCGAACTAGATAACAAGGATTTAAAACCATATCTTACTATCTATTTAAATAAATTAGATAAGTTAAACAAGGAAGAGAAGAAACAAGCTGCTGAAGACGCACTTTTATATAGCACTATTTTTCAAAACGCTGCGACATCATATTAACTATAAGGATAAGCTGGTTCTAGATCGGCATACTCAGCCATTTTGTGTAAATTCTTCAAGGTTTTTTGTTTAAACACTATAAATCTGGTATAATTATCATACCGCGGTAAGGCGCGGTTTTTTTATGATAAACATTAGAAACGTTGCAATTATAGCTCACGTAGATCATGGCAAAACTACTCTTGTAGATGCTTTGTTAAGGCAATCTGAAACTTCAATTAATAAAGAAGCTCCTAAAGAGCTTATTATGGACAGTAATGAATTAGAGCAAGAAAGAGGAATAACAATTTTTTCTAAAAATGCATCTATAAACTGGCAAGGAATAAAAATAAACATAATTGATACCCCCGGTCATGCAGATTTTGGCGGAGAAGTAGAAAGAGTTTTAAAAATGGCAGATGGATGTTTGCTTTTAATAGATGCTAAAGAAGGTCCAATGCCACAAACCAGGTTTGTACTCAAAAAAGCATTGGAAATGAAACATAAAATTATTGTTGTTGTAAATAAGATTGATAAAAAAGATGCAAGAATTAATTATGTATTAGATAAGACACTCGATCTTTTTTTAGAGCTTGGTGCAAATGATAATATAGCTAATTTTCCAATTATCTATGCCAGTTCAAAAAATGGTAAAGCAGGTCTTACAGAAGACTTAGAGGAAATGAAAGACATTACTCCAGTTTTTGACATGATCTTAAAGGAAATTCCATCACCAACAGGAGATGAAAACGAACCCTTACAAATACTTATTACCAGCCTTCAAAGTGATCAACACAAGGGGAGAATTGCGATTGGCAGAATTTACAATGGAAAAATTAGAAAAGGACAAGAAATCGCACAAATAAACAGGGACGGAAATTTTAATAAATATAAGGTAACCTCACTAATGACTTTTATCGGCTTAAATAAGGAAGAAGTTATGGAAGCATCAACAGGCGATATCGTAGCAGTTGCAGGAATCCCGGAGCCAATTATCGGAGAAACAATTGCCGATCCTATAATTCCTATTGCGCTTCCTCTTTTGGATATTGAAGAACCGACGATTCAAATGACTTTTATGGTTAATGATTCTCCTTTTGCAGGAAAAGAAGGACAATTTAAAACTTCAAGGCAAATCCAAGACAGATTATTAAAAGAATTAAAAACCGATATGGCTTTAAGAGTAGAAAATCATCCCAGTGGTGGATGGCTTGTATCCGGAAGAGGAGAGTTGCACTTGGCAATTTTAATAGAGAGAATGCGAAGAGAAGGTTATGAATTTCAAGTTGGAAGACCTCATGTTATAGATAAAGTAATTGATGGTAAAAAACTTACTCCATACGAAAGGTTATTTTTAGAAGTACCTGAAGAGTTTAGCGGAATTGTAATGCAAAAACTAGGCTTAAGAAGAGGGGAGTTTCAGGATATGAATACGGAAAATGGAATAACTTATCTTGAATTTATTATTTCCACAAAAGGTTTATTTGGATACCGAAGTGAATTTATAACAGATACTAAGGGTTTGGGTATAATTAATTCTACTTTTTATCATTATGCAGAAGATAATGGCTATTTATTTGAAAGAGAGCAGGGTTCATTGGTGTCTTTTGAGTCTGGTGTTTCTAATTTGTACGGATTAACTAATGCACAAGACAGAGGAACATTATTTATAGGACCGGCTGTAAATGTTTATAAAGGACAAGTTATCGGTCAAAATTTAAGAGAGGACGATTTAAGTATTAATGTTTGTAAAACTAAACAGCTATCTAATATGCGCTCAAAAGGAGAGGGCACTTCTGTTTATTTTAAAACACCAAAAACAATGGATTTAGAAGATGCACTTGAATTTATAGCAGAGGATGAATTAGTTGAAGTTACACCAAAGAATATTAGGATTAGAAAAGTGATTTTAGATCAGGTTGAATATAGAAGAAAAAAAGCTCAAGGAGTTATTGCTCGCTAATAAATAGGTCTTTTTACTCCTTAAAATACTTATTATAAAAAGAGATTGTGTCTCTAACCGAATTATTCCACCCCGAGGGTAAAAAATTATGATTGGAGTTTGCATAGTTTATTAATGTTGCCTCTGTCTCATTTTCTTTTAAGTTTTCTAAAAGCTCTTTAGACCAATAAAAAGGAACTTCTTCATCTATGTCTCCTTGATGAATTTCTATTGGTGCTTTAATCCAGTTGAAATAATTAGTTTGCGAAAATTTTTCACTATCATAAAGGCTTTCAAAATTGGCAACTACCTTTCTTGCAGCTTTTCCATTATCGCTGTATTCATCAGAATAATTTAGGATTGAATACGGAAAAGGCTTTGATACAGGAGCCCATAAAACAGTTGGATAATTTACTCCTGTAAGTTCTAAAACAGTTAATGCAATACTGCCTCCGTTGCTATGTCCCCAGATTCCCACTTTTTCTAAATCAGCCCTTATTAAGTCTGAATAATTTAGTTCAAGCGCTGTATTTAGGTTTTGAAGAGATGATAAAAGGGAAATTGCTGTTGTATACTTTTGAAATCTGTCTTCAAAATTATCGTTAGAACCTTTATCGGATTCTCCAAAGCCCAAAAAATCAGGAGCAAGAGTAATGAATCCATTTTGAGCCATGACTTGTGCAGAGGGTTGTGTTCCTGCTCCTGGTGCATATGATAGATTGGGAATATATCCTCGAAACATAATAATTACAGGGTATGTTCCTTGTTCTTTTGGAATATTAATTACTCCGCTTACTTTTAACATTTTTTCGCCACCTGGTTTTTGGGGAGCTGAAAAATAGAACATGCGAGAAACAGATTTTGAAGTTTCTGCAATCTGATCTCCTATTGTAATTTCAGTTTCGTTATACTTTATTTTTCTTAAATTTTCAAAAGTGTAAACATTTAGCGGTTTTTGAATAATTTCCTTTACAGGTGTTATTATTTGATTTTTATTATCAAAATATATGTAAAGGAAAAATAAGACAATTAGAATAATTATAATAATCGGGCAAATATATTTTTTCATTGTCATTAAGATAGCTAAACTTATATCAAAAGTCAAAACTTTAATGCCAGTTTAATTGCTTTTAGTCTAAATTAAGCTTATAATATATTTATATGATAAATAAAAATAAACAAAGAAAGCAAATGACTACGCCTTTTGGAGTATATTTTCGTTCGTTAGATAATATAGATAAAGACTTAAAAGGTTCTACGGAATATGGCTCTATCTTAATTCTTTCTTTAGTGGAGGAAGTAGGAGAAATGGCTAGAGCTTATTTAGCAAAACATGGAAGAAAGGGAAGCAATATTGCAGCTCAAAAAGATGAAACATATCAACAGGAACTGGGAGATATTTTGGTTACGATTTTAAGATTTGCAAGAATAAAAAATATAGATTTGGATAAGAGGATTAAATATACACTTTCTAAAATAGAAAAAAGAAAAACATCTCCCAAGTTAT
>CAYWVK010000041.1:0-5134 GCA_964461865.1 uncultured Gammaproteobacteria bacterium | reverse complement strand
TTTTTAGCTTCAATTGCTTTAAGTGTTAATGCTAATTTTTGAATATTAAACGATAATGCTCTGTGTAAACCAAATATTGGTCCTTTTAATGAACCAACAACTTGTGCAAGAAGAACATCTCTTGAAGGAAGAGATGCCAGTTTTAAAACATCTTCCTTGGTTAATATTTGATTGTCCATTAAACCAATTTTTATACTTGGAAGACCTAATTCTTTAATAATTTTTGCCAATTGTTTAAGAGGATTAACGATATCTTCATAAATAAACATAGTGCCCGTTGGTCCCTCAATTGTTTTTTCATCTTCCAAGCTTACCTTAGCTTCTTTTGCAGATCTTAAGACAAGGCTGTTTTTGGCAACAACATAATCACTCCCCATTGTTTTTATTTGTTTTTTAAAACCCTCCAGTTGTTTATGTGTTAATCCTTGATAGTTTGTAAAAACAATAGCTTTGGATTTTTGCATTTTTTCAACTAATGCAGAAATTATTTCTTGTTTTTTCTCCCTGTTTTTATTTACTTTTATTTCGTCTTTCATATTAAAAAAGCACTCTTAAGACGAGTGCATATATTGTTTCTCCTCGGCAGGTCTTATTGTTTGCCCACTGTCTTAAGGTCAAATAAGTTTAACAGAAAGCTAAATCTTAGTCAAGAATTAAAAAGATATATTTTATTTTTTACCTGAAGCAAGACTTTGAAGTTGTAGATCAATTTCTTTTCTCTTTTGTATTAATTCTTTGTATTTTGTTTTGTCGTTACCTCTTGCTGCTCTTGCAGTTTCTACTCGTCTTGAAACAAATTTATGATTTCTTTGTGCATTTTGAAATTCCTCAAGACCAGCTAAGAAAATTAAAATTGCAGAATTTGCAGTGCACATTCTTGCATATCCATGATCTGTTTTGCCATTTTTAATATCTTTTAATAGTTTAGATACAGGAATATAATCTGATTTGAATATCGGTTCTGTTCTGTCCATTTTCATTTTATCTATTTGATTAAGATCAACTTCTACAAAGACTAAATCAGAAGTAGTTCCAATAAAGCTTGGGTTAGGGTAGTGTTTTGGGTATTCAGGATAGGTTATATCCAAAACTGCAAACGCTCCTGTTTCCTCTGTTGTTTCTCTAGAGGCAGCTTCGTTTACTGATTCGAATTTTTCTATTTGATCTTTTCCGATAATTTTATCTTTAAAGCCCATTGGGATTTGTTCAAAAACCATGGGGTCGATATTATCAGTTTCGAATTCATTGTCTGCATGAGGCCTTGCTTGGCTAATTATGGCAACTTTAACCTCATGTGTGTTTTGGTCTTTGCCCCAAGCAATTATGTTAACATTTGGAGCCTCGTCTGAACGTGGTTTGTCATAAAGAGGGTTGCCTTCATTATCTGTTACCACGGCAGATCTATAAGATCCGAATCTACTTATCCATTCAACATCTACTGTTCCTGGTGCAAATTCGTAAACTTCACCGGTTTTTACACTTTTTATTGTTATACCCCATGTGGCTTTCTCAGGAAAAGATGGATCTTTTTTTACAGCCTTCTCGGTAGAGATTAATTGACTACATCTTCCTGGATTTGATATTCCGAGTTCTTGATTTGCCATAATAGAAGAGATATTACCAAAATTATTCTTACAAGTCAATACTATAAGTTTATATTTGTACTTTAATTCCAGGAGACATTGAAGATTTAAGGGTAATTTTTTGAATATTTTCTTTTTTTATAACACAAATTTGTTTTTAGATATCGGGTATGATATACTACAGGACTAATATATATGGCAATGCAGGAAATTAGAAATCATACGAAGGCAGTCGTTGTAGGAACTGCTCTTTTTCTTTCGCTTAATTGCGTAGCGTGTGGTATTTCTCCCGAGAGGCAATTTGCTCAAAGGAGCATTAAACAACTAGAATCTTCGGACTATGGAATAAAAATAGGGGATCCAGAAGATTTTGCAGGTAAGGAGTATAAAAGTGGACTTGGAAAAGATTTAATTATCTTAAGAAGTGCTAATACTGAGGGTTTTGTATCTGATGCTACTATAGTAAATGCTTTTAACATGTTGGAATTAGTCGTAAAAGATGGAATAACAATTTTTTATAATATGATATCTCCTGATGGTCAAGAAACACTGCAATTTGACATGATTATTAATCCATCTTCTTCTCAAAAACACATATTTATTATAGAAGATAAGCCGGAAGATATTAATTCTGATTTGGGAAAAACGGATTTGCCAGCCGCTTTAACATTTTTAACCATGGATGCTGCAGAAAGTGTATCACCAGTTACGTTTTTAGCTTCGCGTGGAAATACTGAATCAAGATTTGGACATGGTATTCTTGTAGATCTTTTAAATACCATGGTTGAGGTAACAAATAATGCAACTAGCGTTTCAAATGGTCCATCTGTAGATATTTATTTAGATTCTAATAACGTACCGGAAGATCAAAAAGATGAATACAGGTTGGTTTTTTTCAAGGTTGGCGCAGAGGCATTTTCTAATTCATTTGCTCTTATGTGCGGTTTTTGCAGTCAAGGAGTATCCTACAGTGAGTATGTGCAAATTGTTCGATCGGCAAAACTGCCAGGAAAGATCTCTCTTGGTCTTAATGTGCCATATATTGTTTTTAGTGAGGACTTATATAATTTATTTGCTTCAAAAAAATAGATTTTGCTTCACTTTTTTGCTAAAAACGAAAGATAGTTTAATACTTTTTTCAAGAAGAAATTATTTCTTTGATGATAATAGGCAAAAAAAGATTGCTTGATAAGATCAAGCGTAAAATTATTATATGGAGACTTTTATGCCAGGAGACATTGAAGATTTAAGGGTAATTTTTTGAATATTTTCTTTCTTGATAGCGGTAATTAAGGCCTTGATATTTTCGGTTAATTTTGTTTTACCAAAAGACATTTTTCCAACCGAAATATGCAAAAGAGGCGCTTTTGCTTCTGTTTTAAAGGAAATTTGTCCACCTTCATATTTTTTAACCAACTCTTCTGGTTTTTCTGTAACTGTTGCGTTTTTGGGATTTGGCATTAATCCTTTTGGTCCTAATATTTTTGCAACCCTTGCTAATTTTGGCATTATGCTAGGATGAGCAACTAAAATATCGAAACTAATTATTCCTTTTTCAATTTCTGTAATTAATTTTTCATCTGCAATTAAAACTCTTGTTTTTTTACCTGTACCATGGGGAAGAGTAATATTGCCTGATATTCCGGTAGAAATTGTATTTAAGTGTAGCTCAACTGTTTCATCAAAACTTTTTCTTTGTAGTTTTTCTAATAAATCTAATCCATCAGACAATGAATATGTTTTATTTTTTTCAAAAAGAGCTACAATTCCTTGATATTTTTTAGATCTAGGTGCTTTTACAAATTTTGCCTTTTTTTCCCTTCGACTTCGCTCAGGGTTTTGTTTCGCCGAATCAGACTCGGCTTCACTCAGTTTTTCTTTTTCTGTTTTTTTTTCTTCACTTGGAGTCTCCAAAGCTACTTTTTCTTCTTCTTTAGCATCAGGATTTTTAGCTACCTTTTTTTCTTCAAGCTTTTTCTCTTCCTGTCTTTTCTTAGCTTCTTTTTTCTCTTTCTCTTCTACCTCTTCAACGCCTAATGTTTTTACTCTTATTTTTCCCATTATTTAACCTCCACTCCCATACTTCTTGCTACACCGGCAACGATTTTTGCACCCTGTTTAACATCTAATGTATTTAAATCTTCAAGTTTTTCCTTAGCAATTTCTTCTGCTTGGGTTTGTGTTAGGGTTCCGACTTTCTCTTTACCCGGTTTTTGAGAGCCTTTTTCTTTTCCGATTGCCTTTTTAATCATTTCTGCAATTGGTGGTTTTTTAGTAATAAAGGAAAAGGTTCTATCTTCAAAAACTGTAATTACAACAGGGATTATTGTTCCTTTTTGCTCTGCAGTTTTATCATTAAAAGCTTTTACAAACTCCATGATTGGAAGTCCGTGTTGTCCAAGTGCTGGTCCAACCGGTGGTGCAGGTGTTGCTGCTCCAGCTGCAATGTTTAATTTGATAATTGTTTTTACTTTTTTTGCCATAATTTTTAAGTTTTATTGCTTGAAGTAGAGAATGACCTTTTTGAGGTATTTAATCTACTGGTTCAAGCGCTTCGCCAATTAGCGAATCTCCCAGATTAATTATTTTTTGTATTATAACTTATTTTTTGACTTTGCTCAAGATGGCTTGCTTTACAGCTTCTTATCCTTCGAATACTCTCAGGATGGCTTGCTTTACAGCTTCTTATCCTTCGAATACTCTCAGGATGGCTTGCTTTACAGCTTCGCCACTTGCAAAAAGTCTAATTCAACTGGTGTTTCTCTTCCAAAAATACTAACCAAGACTTTAAGTTTTCCTTTTGCTTCATCAATTTCATCAATTGTTCCCAAAAAGTCGGCAAATGGTCCGTCAACAATTTTTACAGCTTCACCAATGATAAAGGCGGTCTTATATAGTGGCTCTTCTGTTTTCATGAACTTTTGGATTGCTTCTACTTCTTTGTCGGATATTGGTGTTGGTTTATTTCCTGCTCCTATAAAAGAGGTTACGCCCTGAGTTGTTCTGACTAAAAGCCAAGATTCATTATCAAGAATCATTTTAACTAAAACATAACCTGGGAAAATTTTCTCATCGACGTTTTCTTTTTTCCCTGAAGTTACCTTAATGGTGCTTCTCATTGGAACCAAAACGTCAAATATTCTATTTTCAAAACCTAAAGCAGCAACCCTTTGCTTAAGATTTTTTGCAACTTTATTTTCATGACCGGAATAGGTATGTACTATATACCATCTTGCATCAGTATCATCTGCTTTAACAGATGGTTTTAATGTTTCATCTAAAGTTTTTTCTTCGCCAGAGGCGGATTTCGCTTCATTTAACTTTTTCTCGTCTATTTTTTTATTCATATTAAATTATTATTCCTAAAAGATTAGTAAATATATAATCCATTAATCCTAAGAATAGTCCAACCATAATGCTAACCAGTATTACAATTGAAGTTAATCTTGTTACTTCGCTTTTAGTAGGCCAAACAACTTTTTTTAATTCGTCCTTGACCTCCTTAATAAAATTAACAGGCGTTGTCGCCATATTTGGTAATTTTACCAAAC
>CAYWVK010000040.1:0-5286 GCA_964461865.1 uncultured Gammaproteobacteria bacterium | reverse complement strand
TTAAATCAACAAGGTCAACCACCGTTTAATCCACAAGCAACTCAAAATATGCCACCGATACCTTCTCCAACAATAGGAGACAACACAACGCAAATGTCGCCAAGTAATAACAACATTTAAAATATGAATGAAGAACAGCAAGTTCCAATTGTTGAAAATCAACAGCCACAAAATCCAATAGAGGAAAATAATCCACTTTCTAAAAATCGTAAATTATTATTTATTGGCATAATTGTTTTTTTTCTTTTGATAACAATTATAATTTCAACCTTTTCCTATTTTAAATATCGAGAAAAAGGCGAATCAATAAAGGTTAATATTTCAACTACTACAACAACAAAAGAGTCGTTATTATCACCCACCCCAAGTGAGCAAGTTGGTATACCGACTCCGGAGTTTGTACAAAATGAGTTAATAATTAAATATAAACAAGAAATGGGTCCTGATGAAATATCACCGGAGAGAAAAGCTGAAATTGATAATTATTTTAAAAAATTAGGAATAATATCTCAGCGAAAAATATATGAATCTTCAAGTTCTGCGCTTAAAAATTATTATATAATTAATTTAGAGACAGAAGTAAATTTAGATAGTGTAATAAGTACAATTAATGAATTACCCGAAATAGAAAATGTGGAAAAAAATTACATCAATAAAATTGATTGAGAAAATTAATAGTTTAAGTAAAAGAAAAAAAATACTATTTTCAATCGGCTTAATTATTATTATTTTATTAATATTTCTTATAATTTTTTTTACTCCTAAAGAAAATGTAACAACAGAAAAAGAAGCGTTATTTGTTGAAGATCAATTAATTATAAAGTACAAGGTTGATGTAAGTGAAAACTTGGAGTTTAAAAATAAATTAAAAGAATTAGGGGTGGTTTCTCAGGAAAAAGTTTATAAAACATCAACCAGTCCTGTTCTTTCAAAATATTACCTTTTAAAATTGAATAAAGGAACAGACGTTAAGAAGTTGATTGATAAATTATCAAAACTTGAAGAACTTGAGGAAGCAGAACCCAATTATATATTTTCAACTCAAAATATCCCAAACGATCCGGATTATAAATTATTATGGGGATTTGAAAAAATAGATATGCCAAACGCGTGGAGACTTGGAACCGGTACGAGCGAAACAAAAGTTGCAGTAGTTGATACAGGTATTGATGGGAATCATGCCGAGCTTAGTGGCAAAGTAGTTATTGCGGTAAATTGTCTTTCCGGAGCATGCACAGGCTCATCTTCAACAGACAATCAATATCATGGAACCCACGTTGCCGGAACAATTGGAGCAGGAGGAAACGATAGTATCGGAATTCCCGGCATTAATTGGAATATTAGTTTCATGGCAGTAAAGGTACTAGATGCTTCCGGTAGGGGAAGTTTAACTTCAATAGCGAATGGTATAACCTATGCAGCAGATAGCGGAGCAAAAGTAATTAACCTAAGCTTGGGTGGGGGAACTCGTTGCGATGGTATGATGCAAGCAGTAGTGGATGATGCAATTGCAAAAGGATCTGTATTGGTTGTTGCAGCGGGAAATAATGGTAGTAATGCATTAGGATTTACTCCTGCATCTTGTAATGGGGTAATTACTGTTGGCGCAACAGGGCCAAATGACGAAAGAGCGTCTTATTCAAATTACGGTTCTATTGTTAGCATTGCTGCTCCTGGGGGTAATGGTGATCGTAACTCAGCAAAGCAAGTTTCAAACACAATTCTTTCTACTGCACCTAATAATGCTTATCAGTTATTACAGGGAACATCAATGGCAACACCTCATGTTGCCGGAGTTGCAGCATTACTTTTATCAGTAAACCCTGGTCTTTCATCAAGTCAGATTAAATCATGTTTGGTTGATAATGCTGATCCTATTTCAACAGATATGCCAATTGGGCCAAGGCTTAATGCTTTTAAAACACTTAATGCTTGTTCCGGTCTTACACCAATTTCTGCTACAACTACAACAACCACAGCCGGTGGTTCAACTACAACCACAAATCCGTTAAATCAAGATTATTATATTGATGGTAATGTGTATTTAGATACAAACAATAATAATCAAATTGATCAAGGGGCTGATCAAGGGTATGCAAATGTTCAAACTTCAATTACAGGACAACAGTCGTTAACAATACAAACAGATGCAAATGGATATTTTAAGTTTAATAATCTCACCGCAGGAGAATACAATTTAAGTTGGTTGATAAACGGAACTAATTATCCCTTTAGTGATACATTAAAATTAGGACCTTCTCCTTTGCATTCTGCAATAACAGTAAGAATGTTGCTCTCAGGAATGGGACCAATTATAGATACTATAACTACAACCACAACCACAACCACTACGGTTCCTAAAAATTCTTCTACCACCACTACGACTAAATCGTTATATAAAACTACTACAACTACTATCCCGAACGAATTTTTCAATTGCGTAATAGACCCTACTTGTTTATCCGATCAAAAATCAATTCAATTTTGTCCTCTTATTTGTACGGAGAAATAGTTTAATTTAAGATTGCAATTTAGCTTAAAACTTTCTACACTAGAATTGGTTGCCATTTTATTATGGTTAGTTTTTACTTATTGCTTCCTTTTGTTTTTTTAAAATATTGGTTTATTGAAGCACCAAGGGGACTTATTTTGTTTTTTTCCTCTTTAAACGATGCTTTTTTAAATGCCTTTTCTCTTCCCCTTGTTATAAAAACATACTTTAAGCCATGGAAAAGTGAATATAGACAAGGCTTAGTTGGTTTTTCAATTGGGATGGGAATGTTTATTAAGACATTTGTAATTTTAGCTGATCTTTTGTTGTTTTTTATACTTTTAGCAATTGAATTTATAGTAATTTTAGCTTTTATCGTTTGGCCGATTTTGGCTATTTGGTCTTTATATATTTAATATGTATCATTTTTCAAAAATATTTCATTTTTATAATTCACTAATAATAAAAACTATTAGAATTTTATTTTTGCTAGTAATTCTTTTTATGAGTTATGACTCATATATAAATAATGTATTTTCCAATCTTCCCTTCTTTTTAATTTCTTTTTACTTAATTTTTGAGATATTTATTTCTTTTAAGTTAGGAAGAATGTTACCTAGAGTTATTGTTTTGGAAAATCAGGGGAAGGATATTTTAGAGTCATTAACAATTCGGTGCTTAGGTATTTGGGCACATAAAAATTTAGCCCATGTTTTAAAAGGATTGTTAAAAACAAAATCGGTTAATTTTATTTTAGGAAAAATAAACACTACTTCAGGTGAGATAAAATTTCTTGAATTATCAAAAGAGGATTTATTAAAAGAAGCTTTTAATATTGCTAAAGAAATAAAAGTTAAATATATAACTACTTCCGATATATTTGTTGCTTATCTTTTGTTAACAGAGGATAAAACTAAATTTTTGTTTAATAAAAAAATTAAAAGGGAAGAGATTTTGCAAATTCTTTATTGGTCACATATTTATTATTCGCAATTTGAAGAAGCAAAGCCAATAAGAGTTAAGTTTTTTGGTAAAGGCTTAGCTGAGGATTGGGTTTCCGGTTGGACATTGGAGACTAAAAAATACACTATTGATATAACTTCTGAAATTGCCACTAAAAAACCAATGCTTTTAGGAAGAGTAAAGGAATATAAAGAAACAATAGAGGGTTTACTAAGAAATCAAAGTATTATTTTAGTTGGGGATCCGGGAAGTGGTAAAAAATCACTTGTTGATTCGTTGGCTTTTGAGAGCTACATGGGAAACCTTAATCAAAATTTATACCACCAAAGGTTTTTACAATTATTAATAGACTCTCTTTTAGCAGGAGCAAATGATCAAGGAGAGCTTGAAAGAAGATTAAATGAAATAATTACGGAAATTGCTCATGCAAAAGATGTAATCTTATATATTCCAAATTTTGAAAATGCCTTAGGCAGTTCAACTTTTAAACTTGATTTATCGGGAATTTTAACTCCGTATGTTGAAAAAGGAGTAATCAGAATTATTACAACAGTAACAAACGGAGCATATAAAAAATTTGTTGAACCAAAAGCAGTACTTTTAAAATCCTTTGAAGTAGTAAGGCTTGAAACTCCGCTTAAGCCTTTGGCTTTAGAGATGCTTTTTGAAAAAGCAACAGAAATTGAAAAACAAAGTAATTTATCCTTAAGTTATAGAGCAATAGTAGCAGCGCTAATATATGCTGAAAAATATTCAAGAGATAAAGTATTACCCGGTTCTGCAGTTAATTTATTGGAGGATTCAGTTGGAGCAATAGTAATGTCCGGTAAGAAAACACTAGAAGAAGATGACGTTATAAATCAAGTTGAGCGAAAAACCGCAATTGCAGTTGGTCAACCAAGCAGGGAGGAAAAAGAATTACTTTTAAATATGGAAAAAGAAATTCACAAAAGAGTAATTGACCAAGAGGAAGCAGTAGTAGCAATAGCTGAAAGTATTAGAAGAATAAGAAGCGGCTTGGCAAATAAGGAAAAACCAATTTCTTTTCTCTTTCTTGGCCCAACAGGAGTTGGTAAAACAGAAACAGCAAAAGCTCTCGCTAGTATTTATTTTAAAGAAGAAGACAAGATGATAAGGCTTGATATGAGTGAATATCAAGATAGTCAGGGTGTTAAAAGATTACTTGGTGCAACTCCGGGTGAGGGAGATGAAAAAGGAGAATTAACCGAAAAAGTCTATGATAATCCTTTTTCACTTGTGTTACTTGATGAGTTTGAAAAAGCAAATCCAAGAATTATGGATTTATTCTTACAGGTTTTAGATGATGGAAGATTAACGGACAATAAAGGAAAAACAGTTTCTTTTTCAAGCGCCATTATTATTGCAACCTCAAATGCAGCATCAGAATTTATCAGAGAAAAAATAAATAAAGGAGAAGCAGTTGATAAAAACTTCAAGGAAGTTTTATATGAATTTTTACAAACAAAAGGAATTTTAAAACCTGAACTTCTAAATAGATTTGATGAGGTAATTGTTTTTAAACCATTAGGAGAAAAAGAAGTAATAGAAATAGTTAAGTTAATGTTAAATGAAGTTAGTAAAAAACTTGATGAGCAAGGAATTGCAATAAATTTTGAGCAAGGTGTTGTTGAGAAAATTGCCAAAGAAGGATTTGATGAAGATTTTGGAGCAAGACCACTTAGAAGATTTATTCAAAATAATATTGAAGATAAAATTGCTAAGAAAATACTTGAAGATCAGTTAGAAAGAGGAAGTAAATTAAGTATTTCTTTAGACCAAAATAATAATCTTACCATTATCACTTGACAAAA
>CAYWVK010000039.1:0-5321 GCA_964461865.1 uncultured Gammaproteobacteria bacterium | reverse complement strand
TGTCTATTTTTCTTATTCAAAATGCTATAAAATGCAAGCATTAACGGGATAACTCCAATATACGCATTCCATTCTGCATAATGACCAAACCAATCATTTCTGGTAACCGGATTTCCAAAAAAATCAGGAGCAAAAAAGGTCGGCAAATAACTAATCGGTATTGCTTCTATCTTTTGGAAAAGACCGCTTCTTAAAGAATTAAAATATACCTCAATTGAGGGAAGAAGCTGTGGCATTGAAATAAGAAGACCTAAGAAAACATAACATAAACACCATAAACTTCTTTTTAGATCTTTTGTCAGGATAAATTTAATTAAAATATAAACAACTAATGAAATTAGGAAATATAAACTTATTTGAAAATGTCCGCTGAAAAAAGATAAAGGAATAGTTAGTGATAAAATTACTAAATATCTTTTTTTATTATTTTGAAAATATTTCTCAACTGCAAAAAGTGCCAATGGCAAAAATAAAATTGCAAAAGCAAGCGTTGCATATCCCATCCAACAAGTAATAAAACCGCAAAACATAAACGAAACCGATGAAATTAGTGATGCTATTTTTGAACGGCTTAAGCTTTGCACAAAAAGATAGGTAAAACATCCTGCAAGAAGTGGTTGAAGAAGAACAAGCAGGCTCCATGCATCAATAAAAGGCAGAATAAAAAACAAAAGATTAAACGGTGAAAGAACAGCGGTTTGATAATTGGCAAGATGCGGTGTTCCGGAAAAACTATGCGGATTCCAAAGGGGAACTTGTTCTAAAAGATAAGTTTGAATTGTGAAATGCTTCCACGGATAAATCTGATTAATAATATCAGGCATTGCATTATTTTTTACAGGACTTGATAACTCCTGATACATACTCCATGGTGCAAAAAAATTAACTTGATAGGTTGATGGATATGGAACATTACCTTTTAGAAAAAAAGGGGAAGAAAAAATAAACCAGACTAATATTATAAAAAGATAAGGCCAGAATTTTTTAAACATTTATTTTTTTTCTTTATCAAAACCGTTTTGAATTTCCCAAAGTCTTGCATATGTAATAAACATACTAAAAGATTGATAAATACTTTCTATTAGTCCACCTGTTCCCGCCTTATATCCTTTTTGTTTTATGTATGAATTAAAAAAAGCCGTACCCATAACACGAGGAAATCTCCACCATGTCATTTTCGGATGATTTGATTCTTGTCTTAAATCTGCCTCAATTTTTGACCATTCAATAGTTTTTTCAAGCATGGAGGAAAGATCCCTATGGGTATAATGCAAAAGATATCCATCAAGCTCTCCTATTTTTCCATCAACAACAGGACTTTCGTGAATTTTCCCAAACCATTCTTTTAAAGATTTCTTTTTAAATAATCTTTCTATTTTTTCTATACAGGGCCATTCAACATCTTTAAAGTAAAAATTTTTCCTTTGTAATTTATAAGCTGAAAAAGAATCATCATTACTATCAATTATGTCTTTTATGTTTTTTGCTAATTCTGCTGATACTCTTTCATCCGAATCAACATATAAAATCCAATCCGTATTTGTTTTTGCAAGGCCGAAATTTCTTAGTTTTGAAAAATCCGAAGAAGTACTTTTAAAAACCTTAGCATTCATTCTTTTTGCAATTTCACTTGTTCTATCTGTTGAATTATTATCAATAACTATAACTTCGTTGCAAAACAAAACAGAATCTATACAATCTGCAATTATTTCTTCGCTGTTTTTAGCAATAATAACGGCTGAAATTTTACTCATGGATTAAAACTTCCTCTTTTAAATTTTCTTTTATAAAAATCCAATATTCCTCTTTTTTGCCATTCCCTTCCATTGTTTAATATCTTCAAGCTTTCCCTAATTAAAGCAGCTTTTGCCCTTATAGGTGCATATTTTAAACCAAATAGCATTCTATTTCTAGAGATATAATAATCCTGAAGGCTTGACCCTGAACCCCCGGTTGATGAAGCATTCTCATGATAACAAATTGCCCTTGGTTCATAAATTATTTTATAGCCGGCTTTTTTTACCCTTTGACTTAAATCACCATCTTCATAATATAAAAAATAATTCTCATCTAATAATCCAACCTTATCTAAAACATCTCTTGATAAAAGCATGCAACATCCTGTTGCATAATTTGTCTCTTCTCTTTTATCGTATTGCCCCTTATCAACCTGATCAACTCCCCTATGAAAACCAATAACATTTTTCCAATCAACTTCTCCTCCTGCATACCAAAAAACTCTACCGAGTTCTTTCTTACTATACCTTTTCTTATGAAACTCAAAACCTTTGGCAAAATATATTTTCGGCACAACAATGCCAATATTTTTATTTGACTCTGCTGTTTTAAACATTTCACTTAAAGCATCTTTTTCTAAAAATGCATCGTTATTTAAAATCAAAACGTAATCTCCTTTATTGCCAAATGCATATCTTAAACCCACATTATGTCCACCTGCAAAGCCCAGGTTTTTTTCTTCCTTTACAATCTTAAGTGGAATAGGATCAATAAAATTCTCTTTTAAATCGAGTTTTTCTAAGGAAGCATTATCAATTAAAACTACATTGATTTTAAAATTATCAACCGCTAACTCTTTTATTGATTTTAAACAGTTTATAGTTTCATCCCTACTGTTAAAATTTAGTATGGAAATATAAATATTTTTCATATCTAAGATGAAAGCTTTCTTTTTAATTTTAGAAGAGTTTTTTTTGTAGTACTTTTTGTTTTATTAATCTTGGTATTTAAAAACCAGTAATTAATTTCTTTATATGTTTTCTTAAATTCTTTTTCTCCTGATTCAAGTAATTCTTTTTGTTCGATTTGTTTGTATTTTTCAGCTTCCCAAATATTTGCAAATACTAAGAAATGATAAAATGCCATTAGAAGCGATAACATAAGTCCGTAAAAACCATCCTTATATCCCTCTTTAGCAAAAAACCTGTTTAAGAATTCTCTTAGAGGAAATTTTATGGCATCGATATATGAAAATTTATATCCATTATCAAGTATGTTTTTTGCTTCGTTTGGAACATAAACAAAAGTTTTTTGAATAAACTGAGCTACATTATCATAATTCTCATGAATAATATGATTTTTTAAAAAACCAAGTTCTCCATTTATTTTTATATGTTCATGAACATGCTCTGATTCAAATTTACCGCTTCCTTTCTTAAAAAGCCTTAATTGATTATCAGGATACCAGCCTGTATGTTCAATCCACTTTCCAAAAATATAGTTTTTTCTGGGTATCCAATATCCATCATAATTAGCATTACTTTTAATTACATTTTTTATCTCTCCTGCTAGTTCTTTTGTAATTCTTTCATCTGCATCAAGACTTAATATCCAATCTCCACTTGCTTTGCTAAAACCAAAATTTTTTTGAAGATCAATTTTTTGAATATCGTTTGGTTGAGTATAAACATTTTTAGTGTATTTCTTAGCTATCTCTTCTGTTTTATCGGTTGAAGAGTTATTTACAACAACAATCTCATCAGCAAAGCTTACTGACTTCAAACATTGCTCAATTTTTTTTTCTTCGTTAAAAGCAGAAATTACAACAGATAATTTATGCATATTTATTTTTTTAAATTCCTTTTAATCATTTCTAAATTTGAAGCTAACTGTTTTTTTGCAAATATAAGCATTGACAAAAAGTATAACACAGCTCCAATAATAATTAGAAATATTACGCCCAGAATACTATTGGCAATAAAGGGAGATAGTAAAAATAACACTATTCCCATAATTACTGTTGACAACAAAGGAAGAGCAATTATTCTTAAAAGATTAAGGGGAATATATCTTTTAACAAAATAAACCACAATTACTACAGATGCGGATATTGCAGCAGATGCAACAGCCACACCGTTAAAGCCCATTTTTAAGATCGCCAGAGGTGTTAACACCCATGTTAAAACTGTCCAGAAAATCATTAAGTATAATGTTATTTTTATTTTTCCGATTGCATTTAAAACATTTGTTAAGGGAGTTGAAATAGACGAAAAAGCAGCATTAATGGAAAAGAAAGCTAGAGCTAAAAGTGCCGGTTCCCATTTGGTATATTTTGGAATAACCTCAATAAAATAAGGTGACAATATAACAAGCCCCATAAGGCAAGGAAAGATTATAAAACAGGCTGCAAAAATTGATTTTTCAAGCGCCGATCTTAAATAATCTTTATTATCCTGTAATCTTGAAAATGAAGGAAAAGTTATTCTTATTACATTATCCATAATTAGTCTTAATGGTAGAAACGCCCATTTTTGAGCAAAACCAAGATATCCAACTTGAGCAATCGGTAAAACTTTCCCAAGATACACAATTAACAAATCGTCTTTTATTAATGCCAAAAGACTATTTAGCTGAAAAGGAACACCAAAAGATAAAAGCTTTTTGGCAGAAGCTTTTGAGTAACCGATACTAATTCTCCAAGGTGCAATAAGATAAATTGTAATAAGTCCCGATAGTCCTCTTGCTAAGACCGCATAAGTAAATGATGCTACTCCAAAACCCTTAATAGCCAGAACAACTGCTATAACGTTGAAGAATAATGTTTCAACAATTTGAGGAATTACCAATCTTTCAAAACGAAGACTACGCTCAAGTATAATTGAGGGGATTGTCTTTAAAGACGAAAGGAAAAAAGACACAACAAGCGCCTGAAATAAAAGAAGACTACTTGCATCTAAATTATAAAACTTAGCAATGTAGGGAGAAAGAATCAATGCTATTATTACTAAAGTTATTACTAAAGCTTGTTGAATTGTAAAAGTAGTTTTTAAATCCTCTTGCGAAATCTTTTCTTTTTTCTGAATTAAAGCTGCAGCAAGCCCAATGTCTGAAAAATATGTAAGAAATGCAATTATTGCCGTTACAACAAAATATATTCCAAATATTTCAGGAGAAAGAAAAATTGTTAGTAGCAAATTTGCGGCAAAGGTAATAATTTGCATCACAAAAGTTCTGGATGTTAATGCAAAAACTCCTCTAATTGATCTCTTCTTTACAGCAGCGATATCAATTTCTTCCACTATTTAAATCCCTCCAAAGAGCAAAGCTTTCCCTTATGGCCCTTATTATCACTCTTAAATTCCCTCCGCTTTGATCACCGTAAATTCTTGGATAATGAAATACTTCAACCTGATTAATCTTAAGTTTTTTCTTTTTTGCTTTTGCTAATATCTCAGTTGTAATCATTGCGCCTTCCGAATAAAGTGGCATAATTTTATTTAGTGCTTCTTTTTTAAAGAGCTTAAAGCCACAATCAATATCTCTAAAGTAAAAACCAAAGAAAAATAAATCCCAAACTTTTAATA
>CAYWVK010000038.1:0-5363 GCA_964461865.1 uncultured Gammaproteobacteria bacterium | reverse complement strand
TTAACTTCAAGACAAAAAGAAATTTTAGAAGAATTTGACGAAGAAAAAAATAAAAAAAGAAGCTGGTTTTAACCTCTAAAATATGCTACGATTTATTTATGAACTGTCAAGAGAATGAAACTTTGACAGAGCTTGGATGTATTCCAAATACAGTCCCTGGTTTTGTGTCTAAGTTTTATGAAATTGGTCTTGGTTTAATCGGTGGAGTAGCATTAATTTTTATTATTTACGGTGGTTATATAATAACCACATCAAAAGGAAATCCCGATAGATTAAGAGAAGGTAAAAGTTATATTTTATATGCAATAATCGGCTTATTATTAGCAATTTTAGGTTATGTTTTTGTAGAAGTGGTTGCAGTTGATATATTGCAAATTCCCGGATTTAGTTAAAAAATATGAAAAAACTAACTGCCCTAGTTTATACTCTTTTATTTTCCACAATTTTTTTATTAAATTTATCCTCAGTTTTTGCTCAAGAAATAAATCCTGTTTTAACTGATGAAACAAAAGTCTCAAGGGAAGTTTTAGCAGATGAATCAATTAATCCTGAAGATCAATGGGTAAGAGATGCTGATGTTACATTTGTTGGTAAAGCAGGTGCAAGATCAGGTGAATTTTTAGACTGGACGCTTCAAAGGTATAACTGGTCCTATGTTTCCCAAGGGCAACAAAACCCGATTGCCGGATTCTGGTCGGAAATTAGAAATATTATTTATGCTTTTTTAATCTTATTTGTTTTAGGAACAGCTTTTATGCTGATTATTACCCGCGGGAAAAATATTACGGTAATGCGCTTTATTCCAAGGTTTATTTTTATTGTTCTTTTAATAACTTTTTCTTTTGCTTTAATTCAATTTATTTATCAAGTAATGGATATTATTCAAGGATTTTTCTTAACAGTTCCAGGATCTAATCAGACATGCAGTACTATTAATGCTAATGGTTGTATTTCTCAGAAGAACCTTTTAAATATCGGTTTTAATTATAAGGATTTTCAAGGTTTTAGAATTTACGGACCGGAATATGATGAATCAGTTTTTATCTCTCTTCTTTTAGTAAAGTTAACATCACTTACTTATTATGTAATGTCTGGTATCTTAATTTTAAGAAAAATAATTTTATGGTTTTTTATAATTATTTCACCTATTTTTCCTCTTCTTTTATTTTATTCACCAATTCGAAATACGGCAAAAATCTGGGTTGGTGAATTTTTCCGTTGGTTATTATACGGCCCATTGTTTGCAATATTTTTAGCAGGTTTGGTGCAGATTTGGAGATCTGATACAAATATTCCTCTAAACTTTACCAAAAACACAGAGGTTGTATATCCAACAGCAATAAACATATTACTTGGTGGACCACAACAAATTTTATCCTTAACAAACAGTATTAATAATAAAGATACTTTTGCGCTATATATTGTTGCCATTCTTATGCTTTGGGTAGTAATAATTTTGCCGTTTTTGCTTTTACAAATATTTTTAGATTATATTAATTCTTTAAGTGAAGGAGAAGATAATTGGTTTAAACAATTAACAGCAAGAGGATCAAGTTTAATGGCAAAAGTAAATCCCCCAACGCCTCCTTCTGTACCACCATTACCAATTAAACCATTTGGAGCAGGTCTTGCTAAAAAAATGCCGTTTGGAGCAAAAATCGAAATACCAAGAGCTAATGCTGATGCTGCAAGTTTTATGTCTCAAGCAGCTAATATGCAGATAAAACAGGCAAATGCTCATATAGCAAATCTTTCTAATCTTAGTATTCCAACAATGTCAGACATTGCAAAATACGAAACCTCTTTAATGTCTCATGATCTTGGTAGAAGACAAGAAGTGGCTAAAATGCACGAATCCTTAGAAAAGATTGCTAATCCAAAGAATATAGGTACGCAAACAGAAAGAGAAAAATATTCATCTGTTAAAAATCAATTAGTAACCGAAAAACTAAAGGGAAATAATTTGGCCGGTTCTATTCTTACAGCCTCAACTATTGCTTCAGGAGCATCGCCTTCTCAAGTACTTGGTCAGGTAGCAGAAAACGCAAAGTTAACAGAGATTATAAGTCAATTAGCAAAACCGGAAACAATAGCATCTGTTTACGATAAACAAAAAGCAACAGAGCTTAAGGATAAACTATTAAAAGCAAAAGCAGATGGTGATCCTCTTGCCAGTTCAATTTTAGCAACAGTTGATAAAGGAGACGGGGAAGTAACCGAGGACTTAAGACAAAAACTTAAAGAAGCAAAAGAAAGAGGAAACAGCATTGCCAGCGAGGTTTTACAACAAGCAGGAATTACAGAGCTTGGTGAAACTCATGGTACATTCCCTGTGATAAATAGAGTTCAGTCTGTAAACATTGATGATTATGAATCTGTTAAAAAGATCTGGACAGAAAATTATCATAATTTAGAAGTTCCAAAGGAAATAGAGGGAAAACTTAGGAGCAGAAAAGAATGGGTAAAAGAAGATATGCAAAAAATTGATGAAACAATTAATCTTTTAGCATCATCGGATAACAAAAATGTTAATAAGGGCATGGAGGAAGTCGGAACAATTTTACCATTTTTATTAATCGGAGGCTTTTCGCAAACAGAAGTAATTGCTTATCTTAAGGCAAAACTTGAAGCTGCAAAAACTGTATTTTCAGAAATTGGTAAAAAAGAAGAGGAAGAGGAAACAATGGTTGAAGCAACTCAAAAGAAGCATGTACAACCTAAAGAAATGCACGCCCAGGCACACGCTGAAATTCCAAAAGAAGATAAAAAAGAGGAGAAAAAAAATTAGTATTTTTTCAAAAAAACTGATACGCTAATATATATGTTTGGAAATTTATTTTCAACTAAAAAACAAGATGAACAAGTAGCCGAAAATACGGCAAATAATATGCCGGTTAATAATTTTGGTGTTCCCCAACAGCAAATACCTATTGCCAGTCCTCAATATCAACAGCCTATGCAACAAGCTTTTCCCCAACAACCAATAATGCAGCAACAAGTGCCTCAAGTTCAACAACCAAACATTGTTGGATCAAGTATTAATCCTGAAGTAAGGCAAGACATGTCGGTTATGTCGCACTTAGATACTAGAATGTCTAAAGTTCTTGCTCAAGCGCAGACAGAAACAAAAAGAATTCAGCAAGCAACAATCGAACCGGAACAGTTATTACTCGCTCTTATCTTTGATAGCGAAGTTTATAAGTTAATTTCTGATTTCTCTGTTGATGCTTCAAGGCTTTCGAAAGAAATACAGGGAAAAGAAGTGATGGGTAATTTTACAGGGCAGCCAACTTTAAGTGAAAATTCAAAACAAGTTTTTGAAAAAGCTTACGCACAGGTTAAGAAAAGAGGAGTTGAATTTATAACACCGGAAGATGTTTTAATTGTGCTTTTTTCTCAAAATTCACAAATCGCAAGTGAGCTTGAGGCGCAGGGTTTAAATAAAGATAAAATAGAGGAAAAATTATCAAAATCATCAAGTTTTGTACATGGTAAAAAATCTTCGCTTGAACAATTCGGAATTGATTTAACGCAACAAGCAAAAGATGGAAAACTCGATCCAATTACAGGAAGAGACAGGGAAGTTCAAAGACTTATCCACATTTTACTTAGAAGAACTAAGAATAATCCAATAATTATAGGAGAAGCAGGTGTTGGAAAAACAGCGATTGTTGAAGGATTAGCATCGGACATAGTTTTGGGAAAAGCACCAAAAGATTTAGCTAATAAAAAAATAATTCAACTTGATTTATCATCTCTTGTTGCCGGCGCATCACACAGGGGCGAGTTTGAGGAAAGACTAAGAAGTGTTATTAAAGAAACTCAAGCTTCAAGTGGAGTAATTATTCTTTTTATAGACGAAGTCCATACTTTAATAGGAGCCGGTGATACAGATGGTGCAATGGATGCCTCAAATATTATAAAACCGTTTTTAGCCAGGGGACAATTACAAATGATTGGAACAACTACAACTACGGAGTATAGAAAACATTTTGAAAAAGATAAGGCTTTTGAGCGAAGATTTCAGCCTGTTTTAGTTGAAGAACCATCAGAAGAAGTTGCAGTAGAAATGTTAAATGTTTTAAAGCCAAAATATGAAGCTTTTCATAAAGTAGTAATGACTCCTGAGGCAATTGAACAATCAGTTAAACTTTCCAAAAGATATATTGGAGAAAGATATCTTCCCGATAAGGCAGTAGATCTTTTAGATGAGGCTGCAGCAGAAGTAAGGCTTCAGGTAAATGAGGGGAAAAGGCAGGATAATCAAATAAAGAAAGAAGATATAGAAAAAGTAGTTAGTAGTTGGACAGGAATTCCAATTACAAAATTAACTGAAAATGAAAGTGAAAAATTACTTCATTTGGAGGATATTATTCATAAAAGACTTATTAATCAAAAAAATGCAGTTTCAGTTGTTGCAGAAGCTGTAAGAAGAGGAAGAATAGGACTTTCAAATGTTAATAGACCAATTGCTTCTTTTATATTTTTGGGTCCAACCGGAGTAGGTAAAACAGAACTGGCAAAAACTTTAGCAAAGCTTTTATTTGGAAAAGAAGATGCAATGGTAAGGCTGGATATGAGTGAGTATATGGAAAAACACGAAGTTGCAAAACTTATCGGTGCTCCACCGGGTTATGTTGGATATGAAGAAGGCGGACAATTAACAGAAGCAGTTAGAACAAAGCCTTATTCAATAGTACTGCTTGATGAAATCGAAAAAGCTCATCCGGATGTTTTTAATATTATGCTTCAATTACTTGAAGACGGAAGATTAACGGATAATAAAGGAAACACAATCTCTTTTAAAAATACAATTATTATTGCAACATCTAATATCGGCAGTGCTTTAATCCAACAAGAATTATTAGGCGTTGGAAAAGAGGAGAAAAAGGATGATAAAGAAGAGCAAACACCAGAGGTAAAACAAGAAGTAACAGAAGATAAGATTGCTAAAAAATTTAAAGAATTAAATAAGTTATTAACAGATGAGTTAAGAAAGTTTTTTAAACCGGAGCTTTTAAACAGGTTTGATGGAGTAGTTGTTTTCGAACCATTAACGCAAAAAAATATGGTAGATGTTGCAAAACTGGGAATTAGTGCAACCAGTAAACTCTTAAAAGCTCAAGGTTTTGATACTCAAGTAACAGATGAAGCCTTGGCTGTTTTAGCAAAAGACGGCTACGATCCAATTTATGGAGCAAGACCATTAAGAAGACTTGTTCAAACGTCAATTGAAAACCCGATTGCCATTTTAATTATTAATAAAACTTTTGTTGCAGGAGATAAGATAAAAATTGATTATGATAAACAAAAAGAACAATTTATTTTTGTAAAAGTTGCACAACCACAAAATCAGCAACAAG
>CAYWVK010000037.1:0-5787 GCA_964461865.1 uncultured Gammaproteobacteria bacterium | reverse complement strand
AAAACTTGAAGCTTTAATTGAAAAATTACTTAGCATCGGTATACAGTATATTGAAGGCGAGTTGGATACGCTCTTGAATATGTCAACTAGGCATAAATCAAAAAAAACCTAAACAAGATTCGCGGAAAGTAAGTTTTAAAGAATGAAAATTATAATAATTAAAAATTTTTACAAACCATACCAAATTGGTGGCGCAGAGATATTAGTCGAGAATATGGTTGATCAACTTACTGATAAATTTGACTTAAACGTAGTAATTGTAACTTTATGGGATAAGAAAAAAATTGAAATTGAAAACGTAAAGAAGAATTATAAAATATATAGGCTTCCAATCAGTAATGTATATTTTCCATTTCCAAATCGTAAAAAGTCTAAATTTAAAAAGATCGTTTGGTGGATTTTAAATCTTTGGAATCCAGTATTGTACTTTAGAGTTAAAAAAATAATAATGGAGGAAAAACCTAATTTAGTTCATTTGCATAATTTTTATGGATTTTCAAATTCTGTTATATCATCAGCAATATCGTGTAAAGTACCAATTCATATGATACTTCATGATTTTTATATATCATGTTTTAAGTCTAGCTTCCAAAAAGAAAATGGGAAGATTTGTCAAAAACAGTGCCTGTTATGCAAAGCGTTTACAGTGTGGAATAAGCAGTTTACAAAACGTATTACAAAAGCTATTTTTTTATCTCATTTCTCTGAAAATTTACTAAAAAAACAACATGGAATTGATGGAATAGTTGTTCACAATCCATGCTTTTTACCAAAAGACAAAATACAAGAAAATCGAATGTTAAAGCACGCAACTACTAATGTTGCAAAAAAAATAGTTGAACTACTTTATATGGGAAGATTAGATAAACATAAAGGGGTAAAAACATTACTTGCTGCAATCCAATCGTGTAAAAGAGAAGACATTAGAATTACTCTTGCTGGAGATGGAGAGCTTAGAAATGATGTGGAGATTATTGTAAAACAAGATAAAAGAGTGAGGTATGTAGGATTTGTAGTAGGTGAAGAAAAAGAGGCGTTGTTATTAAAAAGTAATTTTTTTATGTTGACATCTGAATGGTATGAAGTCTCACCTTTAGTGATTCAGGAATGTTTTTCTTTTGGTGTTCCTGTGATAGGTTCTGATATTGGCAGTATTCCTGAACATATTGAAAATAAGAGTACCGGGTTGTTATACAAATGTGGAGATGTAGAAGAACTTTCCAATATCCTAAATACAATCACTGTTGAAATTTCAAATAAAATGAGTACTAACTGCTTTGATGAAGCTTTAGAAAATAACTTTAATAACTATATAACTAAAATCCTTTCAAAATGATTGTAATGCGGAAAAACAGTTTAGATATATTGTTGTACTATTTGGTAATTTTATGTTTTCTATGGTTTCCTTTTCAAGATCTTTTTTTGAGTTTTTTATATAAGATAAAACCTGGGCCGTACATAAAAATATTTTTGGTTGGAAAAGAGATAGTTTTATTATTTTCGTTAGTATTATTAATATTTAAAAAAGTTGCTGCATCAAATTTCATATTTAGTAAAGTTGATATTTTAGGCTTTTTCTACATATTCATATGTATTATATATTTGTTTTTTTGGGGAGTTGAAGGGATCTCATTCTTTACTTCAATGACCTGTTTTCGAACTGTTGTGTTACCTGTATTATTGTTTCTGTGGGGAAAATGGGTTTTTCTTAAAAAAGAGAATGCCGATAAAATAGTAAAGATGATCATTATATTATCTGTGTTTGATGTACTAATTGGTTTTGTTGAAACAGTACTTCCAACAGATGTGTTTTGGAATGGAATATTAGATCTATACGGGTATCTGACAAATATTAAAGGTTTTCAGGATGGTTTAAATGGTGGTTTTATTAGTAATGTACCAGGGAACTTTTGGGCATTTTTAGGATTGAGACGAATGGCTGGGGGGCATGCTAGTCCGTTAGCACTAGGTTATTTTCTTGTTTTACCGTTAGCTTTTCTAATTTCAAAAAAAAGAATATTTAAATTTCAAATAGTTTTAGCTATAGTGATTATTATAGGCGTAATTTTAACAGAGTCAAGAGCTGCTATTATAAGTGCGGTAGCTTTTGTATTGTTATACATAAACATTTCAGAAAAGTTTTTCAGTTTAAAAATTAATAAAAAAGCTCTTTTAATTACATTTTTGTTAATGACTGCGATTTTTATAGTTTTAACTAATTCCAAATCAATAAACTTTATTATTTCAACGATTACAATGAAAGAAGGAAGATCTATTGGGCACATGGAAGCATTAGAAAGAAGTGTTGAAAATGTGAAGAGTACAATTTTTATAGGAAAAGGATTTGGTGTTGCAGGTGGATGGGCTAGTTTGCAAGGAAGTAAAGAATCTGGTGCAGGTGAATCAACTTACTTTACGATTATGTATCAAATTGGTGGGATAGGTTTAGTTGTTTTTTTAATGTTTTTAGTAATTCTGTTATATAATTTTTTTAGACTTTACATGAAACAAAAAAGAGAAGAATATCTGATTATTGCCATTTTATTGATTGCGTATAGTTTTACTGGTATAATTTCTGAGCAAATACTGACATTCACATCTGTTGCACATTTTTGGTTTTTGTGTGGGATATATCTTAATAAAAGATTTAACAATGATATTAGTTCTTGTAAATCATTAAATGATAGGATGGTTAAATTTGGATAATAATAAAATTAACATTGTACATACTTGTCGAAGTTACTATCCTGTTGTAGGGGGTGTAGAAACTTATATTAAAGAGATTGCAACACGTTTAAACAATTATGGCTTTCAAAATAGTGTAATTGCATTAAATTGGGACATAAGTAATTCAAAAAGAAGGTTTAAAACCTATGAAAAAAGTGAAAACATTTCAATTGAAAGAATAAATGGATTTGGATCAAATAGGAAGATATTTCCATCGAAAATCCCAACAAAAAAGCTTAAACAAGCAGCTGTTGTACATATTCACGATTTACGCTTTTTATTTGAAACTGTATTTATATTTAAAAAAATATTTAAATATAAAATCGTTTTGTCAACTCATGGTTTTATCTTTCATACAAATTACATGGCTTTTTTTAAAAAAATGCTTTTTGTATTATACTATCGACCGATTATAAACAATTTTGTGGATTCTGTAATTTGTGATGGAATACAGGATTGGAATTTTTGTAAAAGAATGAATATTAAAAATATTCATTTAATTGAAAATGGTATTGACTATAAAAAATATGCTTCAATCAAGCGGGAGCCAAAGGAAGGTGAGTATCTTTATTTTGGACGAATTGATAAAAACAAAGGAATCGATAAGCTGCTTAGCATTCTTAAAGAATTAAACGATAGTCAATATCATCTAAATATTGTAGGTAATGGTAAAAATGATGTTGTTGACTCATTAAAAAATATGGCGAAGGAACTCGAAATTGATAAAAGGGTGACTTGGCATGGTTTCGTTGATGAACAAACGTTATTTAGCTTTCTTGCTAAATCTCATATATGTTTTTTTCCTTCGTCATATGAAGGGTTTGGATTTACTTTTGTTGAGGCAATGGCAGCGGGGTGTGTGTGTATAGGGCAAAATAATACTTCATATTCTACACTTGCTGATGATGGTGAAAATGCGATTCTTTTAAATTTTAATGATAAAAAAAATACACTCAACGTTATAAAAAAATTATCAATTGGAGAAAAGTATTTTAGCATTTCGGTTGCGGCAAAAGAAAAAACAAAAGTATATCAATGGGAAAATAGAATCGAGCGGATTGTCAATGTATACAAGAATATCATAAATAGTAAAGCTGGACCTATAAGAGAAAATGGAAAACAATAGTTTGGAAATCAGTAAGCTTACAGATAAACAATTTAAGACAATTTTTGGAATATCGATCCTGAGTGCTACATTTGAAGATGTATTGCAATTAATAATGGAAATGATGAATGAAAACAAGGTACATATTTTATGTGATATAAATGTAGCCAATTTGTCTTTGATGTATAAAAATGAATTTGTCGCTAATTTTGTAAAAGAAAGTGATATTGTAGTTCCTGATGGATTGCCAATAGTGTGGGCGTCAAAGTTGTTAGGAAGACCTTTAAAACAACGAATTGCGGGTTGTGATCTTTTTTCTAAGTTAATAGAATTTGGCAGTAATAAAGGATATCGTTTTTACTTACTTGGCGCTAAAGAAAATGTTGTAACCAGGCTCAAGAATGTTTTTGAGAATATGTATCCTGAAATAAAAATTGTAGGAATAAGAAATGGATATTTTAACATAGATGATGAAAATGTTATTGTTGATAGGATTAATCATTCAAAAGCAAATGTGCTTATTCTTGGATTTAGTTCACCTAAACGGGAAGAATTTATTAAACGAAATAAGAAAAAGTTTACAAGTGTTAGATGTATTCAGGCTGTTGGTGGAAGTTTTGATGTTTTGGCTGGCTATACACCAAGAGCTCCAAGATTTTTACAACGAATCGGAATGGAATGGTTTTTTCGTTTTTTACAGGAACCAAGAAGGTTATGGAAACGGTATTTAAAAACCAATATATACTTTTTTATAATTGTCTTAAAAGAATTATTGAAAAATATTTCAGTTAAATTTAAAAAAAGTAATTTTCGCTGGATTTAACTAATACTTGGAAATATGTTCATTATTAAAGAAAATAGAAAAATAATATGAAAATTGTATTCGTTTTTGGGACCAGGCCAGAAGCTATAAAAATGGCACCTCTTATTAAAGAATTCCAGAAGTACTCTGAAAAATTTAAGGTTTTGGTCTGTCTCACGGCCCAACATCGGGAGATGTTAGACCAGGTGTTAGATTTTTTTTCTATCAAAAGTGATTATGATTTAAATCTTATGAGCTCTGGTCAAACATTGACTGACATTTCCGTTAGAGCGCTTGCGGGACTAGAAAAAATATTTCAACAGGAAAAACCAGATCTCGTTTTTGTCCAAGGAGATACGTCAACAACATTTATTGGTGCACTGGCATCATATTACAATAAGATTAAAATTGCTCATCTGGAAGCCGGTCTTCGAAGTGGTAATCTCTTTTCGCCGTTTCCAGAGGAGGGTAACAGACTTTTAACAGGGCGACTTGCAGATTTTCATTTCACACCTACAAAGACTGCTGAGAACAATTTAAATCGAGAGGGAATTACAAAAAATATCTGGACAGTTGGAAACACTGTTATTGATGCATTGTACCTTAGTCTTGACATTGTAAAAGAACAGAATGATAAGATCAAAAGTCATTTCGAGGGAATAAATTTTGACCGTAGAGTCATTTTAGTAACCGGGCATAGAAGAGAAAGTTTTGGTAAATCGTTTGAAGTTATCTGTCAAGCATTGCGGGAGATCGCCATCAATAATCCAATGGTAGAAATAATTTATCCGGTTCACTTAAATCCAAATGTAAAAAAACCAGTTTATCAAATTTTAAGCGATATTGAGAATGTAAAGTTAATAGCGCCGCTATCATATCCTCATATGATTTGGTTGATGAAACAGTCGTATATTGTACTTACCGATTCAGGTGGCATTCAGGAAGAGGCGCCAGCGTTGGGTAAACCGGTTCTAGTAATGAGAGATGTAACAGAACGGATGGAGGGTATTGAGGCTGGTACTGCATTGTTAGTCGGAACAGAAGGGAATAGAATTATTCAAGAAACTGAGCGTTTGTTAAACGACTTAGAATTTTATAATAAAATGGCGAATGCAGTTAATCCATACGGGGATGGAACTACTAGTGAAAAGGT
>CAYWVK010000036.1:0-5830 GCA_964461865.1 uncultured Gammaproteobacteria bacterium | reverse complement strand
TTTTTGTTTTTACTTTTTTTGTTTTTTTTAATTTAACTTTACTTTTTCTTTTTAAAAAAAAGACGCTTGTTGATATTTTTATTAAATAAAAATATCTTCTAATCCTTTTTATTAAAATAACGAAGTATTTTGTTATAAGCTTAATAAGTTTTAGAAGTTTTTTAAGGATAAATTTAGCCAACGAAACAGGAATATCAACTAAAAACAGCGTGAAATCTCCAATCTCAATTAAGATTTTTATAATTATATAAACAATATACACTAATATTTTCATACCTTTTTTAAAGAGGGCAGTTAATAAAAAAAATTAATAAATTCGAAAAGTAGAATAACCTCTTTGATTATACTATAGGTATTACTTTTTTTAAAGAGCCTAATGGTTTAAGGAGTTGAAGTAGGAGTTGGTTGAGAATGTGGGCAACTTAGGCAGTATTTATCTCCGGTTAAATCAATTATTACTTGATGCTCCTTAAGTTCGAGGTTATCTGTTTTTCCTGGTGGAGGAATATCTTGCGTATCTTTATCTACCCAAATTTCTTGATTTTTAATTACAGCGTATTTATTTTCAGTTCCTTTAATAAAATATTCAAAATGTGAGGTGCATCCTTGTTGATTGTTTTCCGATGAGGATAGTTCTCCTGACATTGAACAAACAGATTTTTGAATAACATTAGAGGGTCTTTGAATAGATTGTGGGTCTTTTCCTTCTAGCAATGTAGACATAATGCCATGCCAAATAGGAGCAGCTCCTGTAATTCCTGAAACAAGTCCGCTCATTGGTGAATTATCGTTATTTCCAACCCATGTAGCTACTACATATGATGGAGTATAACCAATTGTCCAGTTATCTCTATAATCATTTGTGGTTCCTGTTTTAACGGAAACTATTTGACCAGGGATTTTAAGCTCTGAATTTGCACCAAAAGCAAGAAGTCTGGCATTGTTGTCGGCTAGGATATCAGAGATTATAAAAGCAACTCCTTCAGGAAGCACCTTTTTTCCAAAAATAGGGCTTTTTAAAGGTTGATACTCTTCAAGTACTTTTCCCTCTTTATCAACTACTTTTAAGATTGGATGAAGATCAACCTTATAACCTGCGTTAGCAAATGTACCAAATGCTTGTGTCATGTCATATATAGTTACTTCTCCTCCTCCAAGGGTTAAGGATAAGCCATAATCATCGGGGTTTTTAAAAGTAGTAATACCCATTGCTGATGCTGTGGCAATCATTGTTTTTATTCCGTTTGCTTTAAGCATTTTTACAGCAGGAATATTTAAAGAGCTTCCCAGTGCTACTCTCATTGAAACAATTCCATGAAACTTTCCGTCGTAATTTACAGGGCAATAATTTTTTCCTCCTTGGTTTGGAAAGCAAGTTTTTTGATCGATAAAAGGAGTTGCTGCAGAGTGTCCGTTTCCTAATCCAGCAGCATAATTTATCGGTTTTATAGAAGAGCCGGGTTGTCTTAGAGCAAGCGCAACGTTTACATTTCCATCAATTTCCGTGTCAAAGTAATCTTTACTACCAACCATTGCTAATATTTCACCGGTTGCAGGGTTAGAAACCATAGCAGCACCATTTGACACCCGATAGTTTTTTAGAGTTTCAACTTCAGCTGCAACAGTTGCTTGAACAAGCTCTTGAATGTCTAAGTCAAGACTGGTGGTGATTTTTAGGCCGCCTTCCTCGACTATTCTTTCACCATATTTTTTAACCAATAAATCTTTAACAAAAAGAGAAAAATGTGGCGCTTTAATAGAAGTAGAGAAGCGTTTGTAGTTAAGCGTTTCATTAATTGCTTCTTCCTTTTGTTCTTTAGTGATATAACCTTCTTCAACCATTGCTTGTAGAACTTGTTTTTGTCGATTAATTGCCAATTCCGGATGTGAACCGAATGGAGAAAAAATGGTTGGTGCTTCTGGTAATCCTGCAAGTAAGGCTCCTTCTGCTAAGGATAAATCTTTTGCTTTTTTACCAAAATATGTTTGTGCAGCTGCTTCTATTCCATAGGATGTTCCACCGTAAGGTACTTGATTTAAATACATTTCCAAAATTTTATTTTTGGAATATAAAAATTCGGTAGCAAAAGCTAAGATTACTTCTTTTACTTTTCTGGTTATTGTTCGCTCGGGAGTTAAAAGGCTTGTTTTTACTAGTTGTTGTGTTAAAGTTGAACCGCCTTGAAGTTCTTTGTGAAAAACAATTGAGTAGGCAGCTCTGGTAATGCCTTTAAAGTCAATTGCTCCATGGTTATAAAAATTTCTATCTTCAATAGCAATTGTTGCTTGTTGAACTTGTTTTGGGATTTGTGAAAGAGGGATAAAGGTTTGATCTTTTGAACGATAAATATTATATAACAGCTTACCATTTCTGTCGAAGATTTGAGAAGATTGAGGATTTGAGGAGCTAGTTAGCTTTGTGGGAAGAGGAAGGTCTTTTAAGATAACAAAGTAAAAAGGGATTGAAAAAATAATTAAAACAGCAATAATAATTAAAATAATCTTTGTATATTTTGTTGGTTTTTTAAAATTTTTTTTAATTACTTTCATAAGCCATATAATAGCATTAACTCAATTTCGTGGCAATTATTATTAAAGATTGTCTATAATAGAATTAATGGATTTAAATTCTTATTTATATATAATCTCAAAATCCGGTATTAGCTGGATTGATATTTTAATTATAATTATAATTATTTTCTATGCAATAGGGGGTTATGCAGCTTCATTTTGGGATGCTTTTTGTGACTTAATAACCTTTGTTGTAGCTTTTTTTAGTGCTCTTCTTTTTTATGGCACTTTAGCAAAATTAATACTTATTGTATTTAAAATTCCTCAAGGCTTTGCCAATGCCATAGGTTTTTTCTTAATAGCATTTATTTTTGAAATAGTTTTAAGTATGATTTTTAAATCATTGATATGTGCTCGACCTAAAAAAGAAATAGAAGAAAAAAATAATAATGAACAGTTATATAAAATAGCCGGGATTATTCCTTCTGTTTTGTCGGGATTAATTTTAGTTACATTTATTCTTACTGTAATTGTTGCTCTTCCTTTATCACTTTTTCTAAAACAGGCAATATCAACCTCGTCGATTGGAAATATTCTAGTCGCTAATACTCAAGGTTTATCAAAGGATATAAATCAAATATTTGAAAAATCTATAAACGATAGTTTATCTTTTTTAACTATTGAACCAGAAAGCGAAGAGACGATAAGTCTTAATTTTAAAACAGATAAGATAAAAACAGATCCAACAGCGGAAAACAAGATGCTTGATTTGATTAATTTTGAGAGGAAAAAACAAAACCTTTCAGAGCTGGAATTTGCTTATGATTTGCAGCAGGTAGCAAGATATCATTGCGAAGACATGTTAAAAAAGGGTTATTTTTCTCATAAATCAAGTGATGGTTATTCACCATTTGACAGAATGGCCCAGTTTGATGTTTATTATACTTTTGCAGGAGAAAATTTAGCTTTTGCACCAAATGTAGCTTTGGCAATGAAAGGGCTTATGCAAAGCCAGGGACATAAGGAAAATATATTATCAAACGATTTTAAAAGAGTAGGTATAGGAGTAATTGATGCAGGAATTTATGGTCAAATATATTGTCAGGAGTTTACCGATTAGATGAAAAAGTTTTTAACAATTGATATTGACGAATCTAAAGATAAGGTTATTTTTTTAAGACTGGATCTTGATGTTCCTCTTGTAAATGGAGAAATCGCTGATGATAGTCGTTTAATGGCAGGATTGAAAACATTAGAGTTTTTATTAGAAAATGCAAAAAAAGTTATTATCTGTGGTCATTTAGGAAGACCCGTTGGTTTTGATGAAACTTTAAATTTATTACCTATTGCTAAATGGTTTAAGGAAAAACTTAAGATTTATGATTTTGAAGTAAAATCAGAAAACCTTGGTGATTTTTTAGGCTATAAAATTGGGGAAAAACTTTTTCTGCTTGAAAACATTCGTTTTTGGGAAGAGGAAGAAAAGAATGACTTAGAGTTTGCTAAAAAATTAGCAGGACTTGCTCAAGTTTATGTTAATGATGCTTTTGCAGTATCTCATAGAGCCCATGCATCAATTGTTGGAGTGCCTAAGTTTTTACCCTCATTTGCAGGATTTCGTTTAACAGAGGAGAAAGAGGCCTTAACAAAAGTATTGGATAATCCAAAAAGACCATTAATTGTAATTATTGGCGGAGCAAAAGTTGAAACAAAATTGCCTTTAGTTGAAAAAATGAAAGATTTTGCTAATTTCACTTTGGTTGGTGGAAAAATAGCCGGTGAATTTGATAAAAACAAAAAAGAAGAAAAAGTATTGGTTGCAAATCTAAACAGTGATGGAAGAGATATCTCCAAGGAAAGTGTTGATAATTTTATTAAAATAATAGCACTTGGAAAAACAATTGTTTGGAATGGTCCTGTTGGAAAAGTTGAGGATAAGGATTGTATCAAAAGCAGTAGTTTAATTGCAAGAGCAATAGTAAATATAAATGCATATTCTGTAATTGGGGGAGGAGATACAATAGATTTTGTGAAAAAAATAAACTTAATTGATAAATTTTCTTTTTTTTCAATGGGTGGCGGAGCAATGCTTTCCTTTTTATCTGATGAAGAATTACCAGGAATCAAAGCTTTAATAAAATAAACTATTGAACCGCAGGATTTAAAAAGTATATACTACTAATATGATTAAAGTTGCAGTTAACGGTTATGGAAGAATTGGAAGGATTACTCATAGGATGATTCTTGAGCGTTTTTCAGAAGATATAGAAATAGTAGCTATAAATGCCGGCTCTTCAACTGATATTAAGGGCTGGATGTATCTTTTAAAATATGATAGTGCTTATGGGCCGATTTTAACCATTGATATCAACTCTGAAGAAGCAGAAGAAAACCCGAAATTAAAAGATTTAATCGGCTATTTAATAGTAGAGGGTAAAAAGATACCGGTAATTTCACAAAAAGATCCAACGCTTTTACCTTGGAAAGATTTAGGCGTTGATGTAGTTATAGAAGCAACAGGTCATTTTACGAGTCAGGAAAAAGTTCAACCGCATCTTAATTCAGGAGCAAAAGCAGTAGTTTTATCTGCTCCTGCAAAAGGAGGAAATATCCCCACCTTTGTACTTGGTGTTAATGCTCAAAACTATAAGGGAGAAAGAATTATTAGCAATGCATCTTGTACAACTAACTGCGTTGCACCAATAGCTAAAATTATGGTTGATCATTTTGGAGTAGAGAAAGCAATGATGACTACAATTCATAGTTTTACATCAGATCAACGTTTACAAGATGGAGGACATAAAGATTACAGACGTGCAAGAGCAGCTTCGTCAAACATTATTCCAACTTCAACCGGAGCTACAATAGCAGCAGCAGAAGTAATAACAGAACTTAAGCAAATCTTTAGCGGATTGGCAATTAGGGTTCCTGTAATAGTAGGATCTCTTTCCGATCTTACTTTTGTTTTAAAAAAAGAGACAACAGTTGATGAAGTCAATAACATTTTAATTCAAGAATCGCAAAGCTCCAATTATGAAGGAATTTTAGCTGTTTCCAATGATCCGCTTACGTCAGCTGATATAATTGGAAATCCATATTCCGCTATTGTTGATTTATCGCTAACACAGGTAATGGGTAATTTAGTAAAGATAATTGGTTGGTATGATAATGAATACGGATATGCAAATAGATTAGTAGAAGAAGTATTAATGGTTGGAAATTCTCTTAATCAAAGCCTGCCTCAAGCATAAACAGATAATATGGATAAGGTAAAAAAGCTTTCAGATATTAAAATTATTACAGTTTCAGGAAGAATAGC
>CAYWVK010000035.1:0-6314 GCA_964461865.1 uncultured Gammaproteobacteria bacterium | reverse complement strand
GCAATAAAAAAATGGTAGACGTTTTTAATATCCTGCCACATATTGCTTATTATACCTTTTGTAAAATTGTTTCTCTAGTTTTAATCATATATGTTTTTTAGAAGAAATTATGCAGCTTTTTGTCTTACTTTATCCCAATATATTCCCCTTCGACAAAGTTTCTCTTTTTCTTTAGGATTTCTTAAAAGCATCTCAACTACTCTTTCTAAAAATAGAGTATTTTGGGAACTTTTAACTAAAATTAAATCTCTTTTTTTAATATTTGTAAGTATAAAATACCTGGCCTCTGAAAATGTTAAAAAGCTTTTATGAGCAAACTCTTTCTTCTCCAAGATAGGTGAAACGTATTTTTTCATCATCGGTCCAATCAGTATCGCAAAGTCTATTGTTTTTATAATCTTTTCCGCAGCTTTTTTATGAACAAACTCACTCATACTTCCAAGCTCTCTAAAATCACCAAGTATCGCAACTTTTCTTCTTCTTTTGGAAATAGTATTTACAAAATCCAAGACATCTAAAAACGGCTGCAAAGTAGCGTTGTTATATGATGAATCTATGATTAACGACTCTTTAACACCATTAAAAATGCTAAGTCTTCCCGGCGGAAGCGAAAAGCTTTTCTCAATTCTACTTATTGATTCTTTAATATCAACTCCCAATGAATAACAAGTAGCTATGGCAAGAATAATTGTTTTTGCGAAATGACTTGGAAGAGGTTTTTCAATTTTAAGTGTGTAATTTTTATTTTCTGCTTTAAAATTAATTACAAAACGATCAAAATTAACAATAGTATTTTTAATAAAAAAGTCTGTATTTTCTTTTCTTTCAGATACGCTAATTTTTTTTGCCTTAATTCTTTCAACTTCATTGTTAATTTTTAAATCATCAACATTTAAAATCGCTACCCCTTCTTTGGTTAGCTTTTTTAATAAAAGTAATTCTTCTTTTGCAGTTAATTCAAGAATTTCCTCTTTTCTTTGTTCTTCGTTAGTAGTTGATACTAAATTATCAAAATAAAGGCTATGTTCGTGGGAAATATTTGTTAAAACAGCAACTTTTGGCTGAATTATTTTTAATAAATAACTCATATTTTTAGGTTCAAAAGGACTATCAATTCCCATTTCCGCTATATAATAATCATATTTTTTAAAATCAAAAAGAACGATAAAAGGAACAGAAATAATAACTTTTAACCAGCTAAAAAATGAATAGTTTTTTAAATTTAGTCCTAAAATACTAAGCGGAATTCCTGTCTCGCTATTTTTTCCCTCACTGGAGCGTACCGTATGTTTTCCTTTTAAAATTAAGGCAATTATGTTTGCTAACGATGTTTTACCGCTACTTCCGCCAACTCCGATAATCACAGGGTTGATTTTTCTAATTTGAACTCTTGCAAAAAACCTTAAGTATACAAGAATAAATTTTGAAATTGGTTTTTTTAGAAAATCCATGGTCGTATTATACTATTTTTTACTATTTATTGCTTTTCCGGAGGAATCCCATAGTAGATTAACAAATCTTTTGCAAGATTAAAAAAAACAGGAGCAGCAGTATCGGCTCCGTAAATTGATGATTTTGGTCTGACAAATACCACAAGCATTATAAATTTTGGATTATCTGCAGGAGCATAACCTATAAACGAAGCTATGGTATGCGTTGGATCATAATGCCCCTTAATCGGAATTGAGGCAGTTCCTGTTTTACCGGCGATTCGATACCCCTCTGGCTTAGCCCAGGCTGCTTCACCCTCATCAACAGCATTAACCATCATCTCAGTCATTACCTTAGCTGTTTCTCCGCTTATAGGGCTACCTATTACTTTTGGAGCTATTTTAGATAATGTTCCATCCGGTGACTCAACAGAAGCTACGATATGTGGCTCCATTCTTTTACCACCATTAGCAATTGCAGCTGTTGCAGAAAGTATTTGAATAGGTGTAACCGATATTCCCTGTCCAAAACCAAGCGTTGCTACATCAACAGGATACCAAGTTTTATCCTCAAAGCTTGAGGTAACTTCTCCCTGAATATCAATTCCGGTTAAATTGCCTATTCCAAATTTTTGAAGATATGAAGACATTTTGTCAAAGCCTAGTTTTTGTGCAACATAAACCATGCCTGTATTATCCGAATATTGAATTACTTCTTTCATTGTTAAGTCTTTATGATATTTATCATTCCATGTATGAATAGTATATTCTCCAAGCGTAACAGGCCCTGAGCAAATAGGACATTTTGTTGTTGATTTAACCAATTTTGCATCAATTGCCGAGGACATTATCAATGGCTTAAACGTTGAACCGGGTTCATAAAGATTTGAGATAAAAGGATTTTTATATAAATTATCATCGTATTCATGATATTTAAGCTGGTCAAATCTTGGATAAGAAGCCATTGCTAAAATATTACCCGTTTTAGGATCCATCACACCTATCATCCCGGACTCTGCTCCAAACCTTTCAACGCTCTCTTTTAATTTTGTTTCCACATTAAACTGAATTACCCTGTCTATGGTTAGATTTAAGTTTGATCCATCAACCTGCGCTGATGATTGACTCATCTTGGCTAAAATAGGCTTACCAAGTGCATCATATACCTGAACAGCTTCGCCTTCTTTTCCTTTTAAAAGCCTTTCGTAATATCCCTCTAGCCCAAAGTATCCCTTATCTTCTCCATTATCATTTTTTCCAACAAATCCTGTTAAATGAGCTGCCATAGAAGCCTCCGGATAAAATCTTGTAAATTTTTGCTCATAATAGAATCCTGGAAGATTAGCTTTTTCCATCAACTGCTTTTCTTTTACATCCACCATGTCTTTTATAGGCACCCAAAATTTATCAATATCTAATTTTGCACTTATTGAAGCCTCGTCTTCTTTTAAAACATCTACTATTAATTTTATTGTTTCCTTTTTGTCTGCTATCTCTTTTGGATTAACAGCAATTAAGTAAGATATCTTATTTGTGACCAGCGGGAAATTATCCAGTGTTTTAATTTCTCCTCTTTTAGGTTGAATTTTAATAATTTTTCCATACTGTGTTTGCCCAAGCTTAGAAAGCTCCTCTGCTTTCACAACCTGCCAATAAAAAAGACGGGTTACTAAAAGAAAGAACATTAGGGTAATAAGCAAAAAAACAATTTTATATCTTAAGGTCATTGTTTTATGGCAAGTGGCAACGAATTACTAAGCGATACTACGTTTTTTTGATCTACAAACCCTAATTTAGAGGCTTCTTTGGAAAGATTGGTTAAAGAAACCATTGCATATAACTCTTCTCCCAAAATTGCATTTTCCATTTTATACTCATTTGATTTCTCTTTAATCTGACCTAAAAGTTCACCAGAGGTTGAAATATCATTTGAAACAAAAGTTTTTACCATTAATAAACATACTGCAATTAAAGTTAAACCTGAAATGATTAATATTTGTTTTTTCATAAATTAATTTTTTTCAAATACTCTTAATTTTGCACTTTTACTTCTTGAATTTTCTCCCATCTCTTTATCCCCCGGTATTATTGGTTTTTTTGTAATTATTTTTCCTAATCCCTTTTTCTCAAAATCTATAAATTTTTCTTTTACTATTCTGTCTTCAAGGGAATGAAAGCTAATTACTGCTATTCTTCCATTTTTTTCTAATATATTTATTGCTTTTTTAAGTCCTTCTTTAAGATTTTCAAGTTCACTGTTTACCGCTATTCTTAATGCTTGAAAAACTCTTTTGTATATTTCGTTTTTCTTGTAATCAGGAATATCTTTTTTAAATCCATACGTTTTTCCTATCACTTCTCCAAGCTCATCTGTTGTTTCAATCGGCTTTATTCTACGGGCGCTGACAACACTCTTAGAAATGGCCCAAGCATTATGTTCCTGACCCAAGTTATTAAATATTTCATATAATTCTCCTTTCGTTAAGATATTTACTAAGTCTTTTGCCTTAACATTAAGGCTTTTGTCCATCCGCATATCCAGCGGGCCGCTTTTTAAAAAACTAAATCCCTTTTTCGGCTCATCAATTTGATGAGATGATAATCCTAAATCAAAAATAATCCCCAAAACTTTATCAAATCCTTTTAAATGTGCAATTTCTTCTATATCCTTAAAATTTCCCCTTTGATAGAAAAAATTTTTATCTTTTAGAAATTTATTCTTGGAATAATTAATTGCGTCTTCATCAACATCTATGCCTAAAACTTTTCCTCCAAGTTTTAAAATTTCTTTTGTATGACCGCCTCCACCAAGTGTCGCATCAATGTATTTTTCACCCTTTTTAATCTGTAAATAACCAATTACCTCTGTTAAAAGTACTGGTATATGATATGTCTTCATTTTTCTTCTTTCTCTACCAGCCTTTGCGAAATCCGGTCAATATTTTTTTCAAGGTTCACTCTATACTCTTCCCAAATGTTCTTATCCCAAAGCTCAACGTATCTTGATAATCCTAGGAACACAACCTCATCTTCAATTTTTCCAAACCCTCGTAAATACGAAGGCAGGACAAACCTTCCCTTGCTATCAAGCTCCACATTGCTTGCTCCTCCGAGCAAAAATCGCTGTGTTTCTCTTGTTTCTGATTGGATAAACGGTTTTCCCTCTGTACCTTCAAGTAAAGCCCTCCAGTTTTTTTCCGAGACAATAATAAGTGATTTTTCATAGCCATAAGTAACGATTAATTTATCGCCAAGTATTCTTCTAAACTTTTTTGGAAATGCAATTCTATTTTTAGCATCAATTTTAGCTTCATGTTGTCCAATTAACATCTTTTCCTGCCTTTCTTATGCCCCACCTTTTCCCACTTTAGACCACTTTAGTCCATTTTGAAACATTTATTAAGACTTGTCAAGAGGAAGATGAATAAAATAGCGTAATATATTAAGATAAAACACTAAATATAGAAAGTGGGATTAATTTTGAGGTTACAAATCGAGAGATTTTTCTAATTGATATACTTTTCCGTCAGTTTTAGTAATTTTTAATACTATACTTACTGATTCTACTCCCTCATCATAATGGCAAACATCAGAACATGTACCAAGAGTTATTTCCTTTATTGCAGGAGTTTCATCAAGATCAAGCTGACCATAAGCTCCTCTTTCAATACCGTCTTTATCCAAGTATGAGAGCGTATACTCTACTACCTCAAGTCCGCTTGTTTTTGCTACCTCAAGAATTACTGTTTTACCTTCTTTACCGGAGCTTAAGTCAAAACCTATTTCTTCCGGTTCGATAGTTGGAATTACTAAAATTGCCTCTTCTTCAGGTATCTGAGTAGTTTTGGAAGAGCTACCTCTTCCAAAAACAAAAAATAAGACTACTGCTATCACAACTACTAATACAGCAATTATTGCAATTAATATTTTTTTGTCTTTTTTCATTTATGAATTAATAATATGAGAAAATCACTAAAGTTGTCAAGTAAAATACGTATTAATTAACAGCATCTTTATTTTCCGTATATCTTGGCCATATCGTTTCCGTCAGTTGCTCTACCCGGCTCATGTTGATTTCTAAATGATTTCCTTGAAACCTCTCCTGCATCAAACAATTTCTTTATTTTGCTCCTAGTTAACTTTCCCTTACTATCTTCTTTAAGTGATTGCTCCATAAAATCAATCAAACAATCTATCTCCACTAATTTACCCTCTGACACATCTTCCATTTTCCAATCCTTAGCAATATCATTATATGGCAACAAATAAAGAGGTTTATATTTTATATCCTCAGTATCATCTGTATTGTCCTCTCTGTATTCAATAATAAATCCCCTTCTGTTAGGAAACATAGCTGCTTCTACGACATCTTCTCTTATTCTCACCAGAAAGTCTTCACCATCCACTTTACCTTTTACATCCGGTGTTATTCCATATGACGTATAAACATCATGAATTCCACCAATTACATTACGACCACGTCCTCCTCCACAGTTTATAAATTTATTCTCTGTATTTCCATATTCAGCTGTAATGTCTTTTGCTTTTGTAACAAGAAGCCCTGTTTGGTCAATTAATCTTTCTCTTCTTTCATCTCGTGCGTTTTTTTCATAGCCAACTCTTTTAATTTCTTCAAAAGTAGATGCTACTGCTACGGGGAATTTTCTCTCCTTTTCCATAAAATGGTTATATCACTAAGCTAAATATTTTGTCAATGTTAACAAATGTTTTTGTTTATCTTTTCAACTAGAGATTCTATTTTTACTCTTTCCTGTTTTGTTGTATTTCTATCTCTAATCGTAACAGTATTATCCTCCATTGTTTGAAAATCAACGGTTATACAATACGGTGTTCCGATTTCATCCTGGGCAAAATATCTTTTTC
>CAYWVK010000034.1:0-6412 GCA_964461865.1 uncultured Gammaproteobacteria bacterium | reverse complement strand
CTTTATGGATATAGGATATTAAAAGAGGAAAGATATTTTGATGTTTCCAAAAAAACTTTTAGATTTTTAATTAAACACACTTTTAAAAATGGTATGTATAGTCCGATTGGTCAAAGCGGTTGGTTTTTTAAAGATGGTATAAAGCAATATTTCGATCAGCAACCAGAAGATGCAACTGCAACAATTGAAGCATTAAACTTAATGTTTAAGATAACCAAAAACAAATATTATAATAAATTAGCAATAATAGCTTTTAACTGGTTCATGGGGGATAATATTTTAAGTCACATAGTGTATGATCGTAGTACTGGTGGTTGTTACGATGGAATTGGTAAGAATTTTATTAATTTAAATCAAGGAGCAGAGTCAACAGTTTCATATCTTCTAGCACGCTTCTCATTTGAGGATTAGATTGTTTTAGTTTTCAAAAAATTTTTTACCCACTAATTTTTCCGGTAAAAATGATTGTTTCTTTATGGGGCCGACATATTTTTCCGACCATTTGTAGCCTTTTGCATAGTTTAAGTTTTTCATTAATTTTGTTGGAGCATTTCGTAAATGCAGTGGAACAGGTTCGTTAGGATGTTCATAAACAGCCTTAGTTGCTTTTCCCATGGCGTTTGGTACAGCTCGTGATTTTGAAGCGCGAGAAAGATAAATACAAGTGTAGGAAAGAATAAGTTTGGCTTCCGGCATACCGATTTTGTGAACTGCTTCAAAAGCAGCATTTGCTTGAATTAATGCTCCTCTATCTGAAAGCCCAATGTCTTCGGTAGCAAAAATAATCATACGTCTGGCAATAAATTTTGGGTCTTCCCCACTTTCAAGCATTCTAATCATATAATAAAGCGCAGCATCAGTATCCGAGCCTCGCATGCTTTTGATAAATGCAGAGATTAAATTATAGTGTTCTTCAGCATTTTTATCGTAAATCCCGGCTGATTTTGTTTGAAATACTTCCTTAACTATTTCTAAAGTAATTTTTTTATCTTTGTAATTTTCAGCAATAATTTGTATAGCATTAAGCATTATTCTTGCATCTCCAGCGGATAAATGTATTAATAAATCTTTTGCTTCTTTTTCAAGACTTTTTGGTGTTTTTCCAAGTCCATTTTTTTTGTCTCTTAGGGCTCGGTTTAATATGGTTTCAAGTTGTTTGTTGTTTAGGCTTTTAAGTATTAATACTTTACTTCTTGATAACAGAGCACCAATAATTTCAAAAGACGGATTTTCTGTTGTGGCACCAATAAGGGTTATTAGTCCACTTTCTACATGAGGCAAAAGACTGTCTTGTTGAGCCTTATTCCACCTGTGAATTTCATCCATAAAAAGGATTGTTTTTTTATTCTTTTTTTTAAAATCTCTTGCCTCTTTAACAATTGCTGTTAAATCCGCTTTTCCTGCGGACACAGCTTCAAGATGAAAAAATTGAGAATCTGTTTCATTGGCAATAATTTTTGCAAGTGTGGTTTTTCCTGTTCCGGGAGGTCCCCAGAAAATAATTGAAAAAATATTTCCTGATTCAATCATTTTACGAATAATTCCGTTTGGTCCTGTTATGTGTTCTTGTCCAATGAATTCTCTTAAATTTTGCGGTCTAAGATTGTAAGCTAAATTCATAATTCTATTTTAGCACTTTTGGTATTTAATGGTTAATAAAGTGTCGTATTTTGTTCTATTTACTTTCGTATTATTTTTTATTATTCTTGTATTATGACTGCTCAAAAAATAATTTTCCATATTGATTTTGATTCTTTTTTTGCCAGCGTTGAACAACAATATAATCCGCAGTTTAGAAAAAAACCATTAGGAGTAACAGCAGCTAACAGCAGAACTTGTATTATTGCCTCAAGCAGAGAAGCAAAAAAACTAGGGATTAAAACAGGAACAAGAAGTTTTGAAGCTTTAAGAATATGTTCTGATTTGATTTTAGTACCGGCGGATTTTAATAAATATCTTGATGTTTCAAAAAAGTTTTTGAATATTTGCAAAGACTACTCCCCTTTTACAGAACTTTTTTCAATTGATGAAGTGTTTATGGATGTTACCAAAACAGTAGATCTTTTTGGCGGAACAGAAAAAACAATTAAGGCTATTAAAAAAAGAATAAATAAAGAGATTGGTGAATATATTACTGCCTCCTTTGGAATTTCTTGTAATAAGCTTTTGGCAAAGCTTGCATCAGGTTTAAATAAACCAAATGGTTTAACTGAAATAAAAAAAGAAGACATTTTGTCCATTTATAAACAGATAGAATTAACAAAAATTTGTGGTATTGGAGAAAGGATTAAGAAAAGATTAAATGAGATTGGAATTTTTAATTTAATTCAACTTAGAAATGCTTCGCTTAAATTATTAATAAATGAATTTGGATATGTTGAGGGAAATTTTTTACAAAGAGTAGGTCTTGGAATTGATGATTCTGAGGTTATCCCCTATACTGCTCCGACTGAGGTGAAATCCGTTAGTAGAAGCTATTGCTTACCAAGAAATGAATTTGATAAAAGAGTAGTGATGCAAAATATTTATGAATTATCAGAAGAAATAGGCATAAAATTAAGAAGGCTTGAGAAAAAAGGAAAAACAATCGAAGTTTATTTAAAAGGAGATAAGCTTATTCATTTTAGAAAAACAATTAGTCAGTTTATTAATACAGGAGGTGAAATCTATAATTCTTTTTTTTCTTTTATAAAAAGTGAATTATTAAGACAAGAATATGTAAGACAAATCCATATTCGTGTTTTAAATCTTGAGAATGAAAATAGTGTTCCCCTTTCTTTATTTAACTATGAAAATAAACAAGATAAAATTATAAAGACAATAGATAGGATAAATGAAAAGTTTGGAGACCATACAATCAGAAATGGTTTTTTATTATATTCGGATAAATTAACAACTGTTCCAAATGGCTATTTAGCGGATAAATACGAAAGAAGTAAACTTGTTTAAAGATAGTTATTCTTCGCAGACAAATCTTGCTTCTTCTAAAATTTTTGACTTTTTATTTCCTTGAAGTATTAAAGAGTCTAAGACAGAAGGATTTTTAACAATATCACTACACATGATTATATGTTCCTGCATTAGTTGTTGTTTTTGAGGTTGTGAAAGAGTTGATAGCGCGGTAATTGGAAATAATTTTGAATTTTCAATTGTTTCTCTTAGGCTTTGACCATTTGGATAGCTCCAACCAATAACTTTCATATTAGAACATAATGCATAATTTAAGCCATCTTCAGTTACTTTTGTGTTGGTAACTAACCATGCTTCGTCATATTCTTCTCTTTGAGAAATATCGTCATATCTTGCCTTAGTATACATTGCAACATGACAATCTGTTTTTATCCCCGGTGCATTATGAAATTTTGCTTCAATCATAATTTTTTTATTATCTTTCTTAGCAATAACATCTATTTCGTGGCTTATGCATTTACCCTGAATAATTTGTCTGACCTTTGTTTTATATCCTTTGCTTTCTAAAATATTTGCAATATAGTCTTCGAATGGATAACCGGTTGGTCCCAATTCCATCAGGGATTGTTTTAAGCTGTATCTTGTTCTTGCATAAGAGTTATTTTTTTTAAAAAAGTCTTTGATGTATTTATAAATTTGGGAGGTATGAATATTGTTATATAAATTAGCTTTAATATACTCAATAAGTTCATCTGATTGGTCGCTGGGTATGCCTGCTCTTTTTATTGAAGATCTTAGTTTCCCTTCATTAAATGGCTCAATTTCTCCTGTTGCTTTTATTACATTTATCATCCTAATTTTATATTAGCCATATTTAAGATATTTGGCAATATTATTTTTTCTCAAACGCCACAAAGTTTTTGCTCTTTTTAATTAATTTATAATCATGGTCTGATTCAAAATCTTTTGCCATTTCGGCTTGTGCGCTTAAAGAAGGTTTAGCAAAATTATCATTTAACAAAAAAATTACCATATCAGCGCTTTTTGTTCCAACTGGAATTACAAAAAGAGATTCTCTGTTAGAAAGATATGCCCCAAGATTATTTGTTGCTGCAATATTTATGTTTTTTGGTATTGAGTCTAAAAAAGTACTTATTTCTTTTCTATTTTCAATTTGTTTTACAAACATATCCGTGTTTGGATTTTTTGCAAAAGGTAGTGGACCAATAAAATAAGCGGAGGCAACAGAGGTAATTAATAAGTAAGTTATTAGAATATTTTTATTAATTTTTTTGGAAATAAATTTAAAACCGTAAATTGATGAAATAAATAAAAATGGAATAATTCCGGATGTATATTGATAATAAATATCGCTTAGTTGTTTATTATTACTTAATAAATTAATAATTAAATCAGGAAGTGCAAAGATTAAATATGGTGGGCTAAAAATTGGTAAAAAACCAAGTGGGAGTAATAAATTATAAATATAGGTTATGTTCTTTTCCGAAAAAACTATGTTAAGCGTATTTATGGGATTGACAATAATACTTTTTACAACCTGTTCCGGAGAATTTCCAAATTCTTTGTAATAAGATAATGCAAAATGGCTATTTCCCGAAAGCTTAGGAATTGCGATCCAGATTAAAAAGTAAAAAGCAAAAAAACAAATTAAAGTAAAAATAATACTCAGTATTCTTATTTTTTTAACATTCTTAATAACAACATTTTTATTAAAAGTTTGTATAAAAAAGTATATTGTCATTAAGCCTGAAGTAAGCCATATTTGTTCTTTGGTAAGTGCAGCAAGTATTAAAAATATTAAAAAAACATAAAATTTTCTTTTTAATAAATAGTAAAATGCAGCAAGTAAAAATGTAATTGTAAAAGAGACTGCATGAAAATCGTAAAGATTAACATATTGAGTAAGAGGATTTATTAAATAAACTAAAGCAAAGCAAAGTGAGATATTTTTGTTTTTTAAAATATGGTTTGCAATTAGGTATACAAACAATGCTCCAAAAGATATTACTGCTGTTTGAATAACAAGAAGTACTTTTGGATTTGGCCAAAGCCAATAAAAAGGAGTTAAAAAAATTAAAATAAAATCAGCGTGAAAAGATAGTCTTGAAACTATTTCTGTTCCATTTGGGTTTGTCAGCATAAAAAAGTTTCCGCTTGCAGTATTCCAAACTGTTTGAGCCATATTGCCAAGATCAAATTTTCCGGTATAGAAATTATCAAAGCGAAGAAACGAGGCTATAGTAAAATATAAAAAATAGAATAGCATAGCAATAAATAACATTAATATATGAATTCTTTTTGTTAAAAAGGAGTAAGCTTTGCTGAAAATATTATTTTTAGTACTTGCTATTCTACTTGTTAAATAGACAAAGATTAATTCCGAAAATATAAGTACTATTCTGATAAAAACTGATAAAACCCCCGCATTTTCAGCTCCGATTATTTTTGAAAACCCAAGAATAACTATCAATTCTCTTACGCCAAGTCCCATTGGCGTAATAATTGATAAATATCCTATTAAAAGTGAAAATGTTAGAAAGCTACTGTCAACCAAAAAACTTCTGATATCTAAATTAAATATAGCTATTGCTGAGAAGTAACTTCCGAATCCAAATGAAAACAATGCTAAAGTTGAAAAGAATAATAATTTTAAGTTTTGTTGGTAGCTAAATTTTGGAAAAATTATAAAAAAAGATGATAAAAGTTTATTTTTAAAAAGTTTTAATAGGTTTTGATTAAATGTAAATAGCGCTAAAAGAACAGCTAATAAAAAATATATTAATATGGTTATGTTTAATTTTAGTGGGTAAATATTTAATGTTTCAAAAATAAAATTTAAAGAGAATAAAGATGCAATTACAGCTCCAAGTATAAAAAATTGTGCCTCGTAAAAAAGAAGAAGCGCAGTGGTTTTTTTAGTTATCCCCTTTTTCTCAAATGAAAAGGCCCGTCCTAAAAAAGACCATATATTGCCAGGTGTATATCTTTTAAGCTCAGCCATTGCCCAAAGATATAACGACTCCCTAACGGTAATATTAATTTTATCTTTTATTAGACTATGCCAGATGTATCCTCTTAAGAAAAAAAATGTTATTAAAAAGAATAACCCTAATGTTAGATTAAGGTAATTAATATTATAAATAAGAGGGAGTATTTCAATTGATTTTTGTGCGATGATTTTAAAAATAAAAATTAATGAAACAATAGTTATTGGCCAACCTAAAAATATTTTTAAAATTTTCATGATTTTATTATCCATATGAACAAAAATATGCGCGCCTGAAGGGAGTCGAACCCCCAACCCCTTCGTCCGAAGCGAAGTGCTCTATCCATTGAGCTACAGGCGCATGTTATATTGTCTATGGGTGATTGATATAGTATACTAAAATACGAGATTTAAGTAAAAGGGCCGCTAGCTCAATTGGTAGAGCAATTCCCTCTTAAGGAATAGGTTCGGGGTTCGATCCCCCGGCGGCTCACA
>CAYWVK010000033.1:0-6630 GCA_964461865.1 uncultured Gammaproteobacteria bacterium | reverse complement strand
TAAACGGGCCGCCTCCAAAGCGGCTCCTGGGGGTTCGAATCCCTTCGCCCCTGCACTTGATTTAGCTTGATTTATCCATATCAAACTATTACTACCCCTGAGAAGATTTGAACTTTGATATAATTTAAGTATGTTTTACCATACACATGTTTATTTCTCAAAAAGAATAGATAACAATCTTGATCCATTAAAAATTATCGGAAGTTTTCTGCCCGACCTAGCTATAACTGGATTGATTACTTGGGATGACCTTCATAAAAAAGAAAATATTTTAGATTTCTTTGCATATGTTGAAAAAAATAATCCTAAATATAAATCACTTCTTGAAGGAATAAGATATCACAATATCTTGGATTACTATACTCACACAGAATATAAAGGCTCAACTCCAGGATATGCATATGCAAGTATCCCAGAAAAACTACCCTCTCTTTTAGAAAAAGCAATTAATGTAGATTCAAAAAGAGCAATAGCTTCTGCACATAACTTTATGGAAAGTGGAGTTGAATATTATCTTTTACAAGACAACCCAGACTTAGAAAGTCTTCCTAAGAACTCTATCAAGCAAATTGACAAAGAAGAATTAGCTAAACTTCTTGCTAAATACTATAAAAAGGATGAAAAATTAATGCTCGAAGGCTTAAGCAAGCTTTTTTCTTTTGTAATTAGTTATGATTACAAAACACTAGAGGGATGGCTACAATTTTGGATAGATGGAAACAGGTTTTACTTAAAAAAAGAGACAGATTTAAATCTAGCTAAAAAAGCCTTAGAATTATCATTTAAAGCAACAAAAGATACCTATCAAGATTTTTTGGAGTATGTAATAGATACTAAGGATAACTCAATAAGGGATGCTAACTAATTTTAAGATTAAGAAATTGACCAAAATTTCCTATCTCAAAACTTTAATTTAATCCACTCGGTTCCTAAGTCTAACCAAAAAGCCCTGCTAATATGGTTTGATATGTTTACTAACTTCAAAATTGTGGATTAAAACCTAAATTTAATCTTCCCAGTTTTATATTCATCTATCCCCTCTTTAATTAATTCTTGTAATCTATTTATTAAGGAATTTTTCCTATCATCATAATTGGCAATTTTATTTTTTAGTTTTTCCTCTAGAGAATAATCAAAATATTGACTGTCTTTATCTTTTTTCTTTAAACCCCCACCTATTACAATTGCCATTGTCTGGTTATATGAAAGAGGCTCATCTATTACACTTAAAACTTCTTTATGTAAATCATCTGGAATAAAATGTCCAATATTTTCATTAAACCCTTGAATCAGTGGTGCATAAGCAAAAAAACTAATTGAAGCTTTTGGCATTTTATAATGCCATTCAAAAAAATGATTTTCAGCAACAATGGTTGCATTAAGATGATTTATCTCAGGTTTTGCTTCAAGAACAAAGCTAAAACATTCTTTTGCTGTTAATGCTCTCATTATTTCATCATCAACAAAAAGAACATTATCTATAATATCAAGGTTATTTAGTTCTTTCTTAACTTGTGGAATTAAAAACGAGTTGTCATTAATTGCTTTTTTATCTTCTTTAAATCTATAAATAGGCAGATTTAATACAAGAGGCAGTTTAATACTTAGATGTTCATACACTATCTTAGTAAGCTTGGTCATAAATAGCCCACTGTTTCCTGCTCCTAAAATAAGATTATAATCTTCATTAAAATCAGTTAATTGTCTGTATATAGAGGCAGCAAACATTTTAATTCTGGATTCTGCAAGCTCTCTTCTTCTTTCAGCAAAGTCTTTATTTACCTTTGTTATTTTTCTGAAATATTCTTTTGCAAATTCATCCATATACATAAATTATACACTTAGGTTAAATTTATATAAAGGAACATGAGTGGATACTTTATGCCACTCAGTTCTAAGTTTGACCAGAAAACCCTGCTGATATAGTTTGTCCTCTTGAAATTAACGTAAAAACTCCTAATAATAAATGTCTATGCCATTAACAAAAACTGATTTTAACCAAATAAGAAAAATACTGCGTGAAGAAAGTGAAGAAGAAAATGAAACTACAAGAACTGAATTGCGTTCAGAGTTAAAACTATTCAGGGTAAAACTGGAAAATCAACTTGAAAAAGTAGAAAATGGAGTAAAAAATTTATCAATTAGACTGCGAAAGGTAGAAAAAGACATCTCCGTAGCAATTGATGTTTTTGATAGGACTGATATTAAATTAGATAAAAGAGTAGAAAAAATCGAAGATCACTTAGGACTATCTACTCAAAATTAAATATGACCCTTCATAATAACTTCTAATATAGTCGCTTAATCCCTGCGCTTGATTTAGCTCGATTCATCTATGTCAAACCATCGCTAGATTTAAGAAGACTTAAACCCATGCTATAATTTCCTTATGACACTTCTTCTTACATCAAATGGGATACATGATTCATTCAAGGATATTTTCTTGTCCCTCTTTTCAAAACCACCTCAGGATATCTCTGTTGCATACATAATTACAGCTGCATTTGGAGAAGAAGGAGATAAATCTTGGGTATATATTGCAAAAGAACAATTAAAGTCATTAGGAATTTTAAGCATAGAAGACCTAGATTTAAGAGAAAAAAGCAAGGAAGACCTACAATTAATACTGTCTAATAAAGATATTGTTTTAGTAAATGGGGGTAATACATTCTATCTTTTAAAATATATTAGGGAAAGTGGATTTGATGCTTTAATAAAGGATTTAATTAATCAAGAAAAGCTATATATTGGAATTTCTGCCGGAAGTTATGTTGCATGCCCAACTATTGAACAGGCACATTGGAAACATCAGGACAAAAATGATTTTGGAATCACCAACCTTACAGGATTAAACCTTGTCCCTTTTTTAATTACTGCACATTTGACTGAGAAAACTAAACCTGCAATAACAGAAGGAACAAAAACAACAAAATATCCAATAGTTGCCCTATATGACTCTCAGGCAGTATTAGTAAAAGATAATTCAATTAAAATTGTAGGTGAAGGAAAGAAAGAACTCTTTAATGGTTTTAAAGAGCAGGAATAACAAATTGATTAAAATTTTCTATCTCAAAAGTTCTTAATTTCATCCATTCAGCTCTAAGTCTAACCAGAAAGCCCTGCTAATATAGCTTGACATAGACCAATAAGATGTCTATTTGATTTTTTTTAAAAATTATTTAATTTGTAAATAAGAGGAAATATCAAAAACTTTTGTCTCTATTCCTTTTTCTCCCAGTCCTGTATCTACTACTTGAGCACTTTTATCTATCAATTCCTCCTCAATTCCTTTTGATAATTTCCCTATAAAGCTTTGTCTATTATTAATAGAATAGTCAAAAATATTTGAAACATATATTAATTTTATCGGAGCTCTAGTTTCTCTGGCAACTTGAAATCCTAGATCAATCCCATCTGTTAGTATGTCTCTCGAAGCCCATTTTATTTTCCCGTTCGATAAAGCCTGTTTAACTTTATCAAAATATTCAGGGCTAGACCATCCACCCCTACTCGCATCTTGACCGACTGGAAAATCCCATCTTGTCCGATCTATTTTTCTTATAACTTTTACAAAATAATCTCCTACTTTTTGCCAATAATCATTCCCGTTTTCTGCCTCCAAGATTGGATTTATTCGACCCTCAATGGAAGTATTTATTGATTTTCTATTAATATCCATCATTATTGTTAAGTCTGGATTTGTTACAGCAATTTGTCCTAATACTGGGTCTATTCCTCCCATAACAGCAAGGTGAATACCTCCTCTAGCTCTTATTTCTTTTAATGAATCGGGATAATCATACTCATTAGTTGTAAAATGGCCGACTTCGTCAGAGAAGTCTTTTGGTGATGGGGTGTCTGAACAATATTTTGCCATGAAGCTTTGAGGGGAAAGAGCCTGAAAAGCCTCAATTCTTGTTTGATTTTGAAATTCTTGTGGCCCAATCATTAAATGTAATTATAAAACAAACAAACAAATAATTCAGTAGTAAATTATAATTATTAAAAATAAAGGGATTAATTTTTATCCATTCCATTCTAAGCCTAACCAGAAAGTCCTGCCAATTTTTTAGGTCTTTATGACAACCTCCGATAGCATCTTTAAGACAACATCTCAAGGGTTGTAAACATAGACTCATATTCATATAATATGCTTCTATATAATATGTTTAGAGAGAGAAAATACAAAAAAATGTCAATGACAGATCTGCTTACCAAAAGATCACAACATGCATCTTGTATGGGTTATTATGAAGATGAAAATAACAGAAATAATCCAACTGATATTCCAATTGAAATATTCAATATGAAAAACAAAGAACATAAAAGACAAATAAAAAAAATACTAAGAGAAATTGAAATCAGAAGAAAAGCTTAAATATCTTGCCCTGTGTTATAATACCTACTTATTATGAACAAAGAGTCTTTTAGAAATAAAACCATAAATTATTTAACCAGAGATAAAAGAAATGGAAGTCGTACTCTGCTTGGAGATGTTATACAAGAATTTGTTGACAGAAAAGACAATAAAAAGCGCCAAAAAGAATTCCTAGAAAGAAAAAGTGGACTTGTTATTTTTATCTGGCCTGGATATGCACCGGAAGAAGAGGCATTACACGCCACTGAGGTAATAAAGCAAAAATTAGGACTAAATACTAATGATGATGAAGATAAAACTCTTCGCTTTTGGGAACCTAAAAGACAATCAACAAACGAACAATCTCCCACTTCAGATTACTATGATGAGGTAAATAGTTTTTTGGAGAAAAATTCTGCAGATCCAAACAATACAGAAAAAATCCAAGCAATTATTTTAACAGATATTAAATTTCGTGGAGATAAAAGTTTTGTCGATGAACCATTTAAAAAACTTATGCAAACAACTGCCAATAAGTACCATATTCCTTTTCATTACATAAACGCTAATGAGCTATACGGTTCAGATGATACATCATTAACAGAAGAAATGAGGGACTTAAAATTTTCAACCGCTTATCACAAAGTAAACATTAAAGAAGAATAAAAGAAAAAATAGCTAAAAATGCCCCAAGCAATGCGCCACCCACAACATCTGTTGTCCAATGCTCTCCAAGATAAACCCTACTAATAAGCATTATGATGCAAAAAATAAGAAGACAAGCATAAAGAAATATCTTTTTTTCTTTTGTTAATTTCTTAGATCGATAAATAAGAAAAAATAAAAGTAAAGTAATAAAAGCAGTTCTTGCCGAATGACCAGACGGATAAGAAAAACCCGGTTGAACATAGGAGCTTGGAAAACTAAAGGGTATTTCTGTTCTTAAAAAGAAAAAAGGTGGGTTATTTTGGTCTATAAAGGTCTTCCCAAAAACTTCTATAAGATGTAAAAATAGATATGGAATTAGAATAAGAATTCCCCTCAATTTTTTTAAAAAGATTATTAATACTATTAATAATATACTTACAATTTCAAAGCTTCCAATAACACTAAAGGCTGAAAACAAAGAATCAACAGATCTTGGTAAAAAATCTTGCATTTTAACCATTGTGTTAAAATCAAATTGAGTAAAATACTCTCTTGCAACAAAATAAGACAATAAAATAAACACTATAAACACCAATAGGCTTGCTATTATATACTTTAAAAATTTTTTCATTTTTTAAAATTATAAATTTAAATCCTTGAGGAATTTGCGGAATTCTTTATTTAATTCAGAGTGCTTTAATGCCATTTCAACAACTGTTTTAATATATTCAATCTTATTTCCGGTATCGTAATATTTTCCATTTTCAATTTCTACCGCATACAATGGAACACCTTTGTCTTTTAAGTGATTAATTGCATCTGTTAGCCAAATTTCCCCACCCTTTCCTGGTTTTATTTCTCTTAGTGCACCAAAAATTTCGGGTGGCACTATATATGCCCCATGGGTAGCAAGATTTGAGGGGGCCTTATCGGGATCCGGCTTTTCAACAATCTTATTAATCTTGTATACATTTCCATCAACTTTGGTAATATCTGCAATACCATACCTACTTAGGTCTTCTTTTTTCTCAATTCTAACTCCTGATATAACCATACCTCCATATTTTTCATATACTTTTATCATTTGTGACAGCCTTGGAGGTTTTGCATAGATAAATTCATCTCCCCATACAATTGCAAATGGCTCGTCTTCAATTGCCGGCTCTGCACAAAGCACAGGAGTTCCGTTTCCATATGAACCTTTTTGTCTTACATAAATAAAGTTTGCCATTTCTGAAATTTTTTTAATCTGCTCAATTGCCTCTTTCTTTCCTCCATCTTCTAGGTTATTAATTAAATCGGCATTAGGAAGATCAAAATGGTCCTCAATTGCTCTTTTTGTACTACCGGTTACTATTATTACATCTTCTATCCCCGACTCTACTGCTTCTTCCACAACGTATTGAATAATGGGCTTGTCAACAACCGGAAGCATTTCTTTAGGCATTGCTTTTGTTTGAGGTAAAAATCTGGTTCCAAAACCTGCAGCTGGAATAACTACCTTTCTGATTTTCTTCATATGGGTCGTAAAAACTATTTTAACCTTAATCCCCTTTACATGTCAACCTAGGTTTGGTAAAATTACCAAATATGGCGACAACGCCTGTTAATTTTATTAAGGAGGT
>CAYWVK010000032.1:0-6684 GCA_964461865.1 uncultured Gammaproteobacteria bacterium | reverse complement strand
GGTTTGGCACCTCGATGTCGGCTCATCGCATCCTGGGGGTGGAGAAGCTCCCAAGGGTCGGGCTGTTCGCCCGTTAAAGCGGTACGCGAGCTGGGTTCAGAACGTCGCAAGACAGTAAGCAATGACCGTTGCTGTCTTTCTTCAAACGTTTATGGACTTTTATATAAGAGGAATGAAGAATCCGTTACTAAACGGATATAAATCTAGCTATATGCTGGAAACTCCGAGTATCCTAACTTACTTGACGGAGTAAAAAAATAGAGATACAATATCTCTATGTCAGGTAAAAATAGATTAGGTGCGGACAATCAGCAGGTAACTAGAAAGATAATTTCTGATGAATATCTAGCTGGTTTTACAGATGGAGAAGGATGTTTTTATGTAGGATTTAGTAAGAGAGAAGATTTACCGCTTAAATGGCAAGTCATTACAGAATTCCATTTAAGCCAAAATCCAGGAGGAAAGAATCTTCTTGAATTTTTTAGTAAGCGATTAAAATGTGGTTATATTAAACCAAACCATGCTAAAAGCTTAAAAGATAAATCTTATGTTTTAATTATTAAAGATAGAAAAGATTTAAAAGAAAAACTTGTTCCATTTTTTAAAAAAAATCCTTTACATACAGTAAAGCAGCAGGATTTTATAGTTTTTACAAAAGTGCTTGAACTAATTGAACAAAATAAACATTTACAAAAAAAGGGATTTAATACAATTGTTAAATTGGTTTTTGCAAATAAAAGAACCACAAACAAAAGATACAAAAAAAAGGAATTATTAATCTAGAACCTCAGAGACTATACGCTAGACCCGCTGGTTGGCGGGAAGATATAGTCCGAACTGCATAGCGATATGCAGAGTTTGATAGAAATATTAAGCCTTTCTTTTTTACTTACAAATTACAGAAAGAAAGTAACATAATTGTCGGTCTCTATCCAGGACAACCGTTGAGATTTGAGGAGAGCCGTCCCTAGTACGAGAGGACTGGGATGGGGGAATCCCTGGTGTGTCAGTTGTTTCCTAATAGGAGCATCGCTGAGTAGCTATATTCCCACCTGATAACCGCTGAAAGCATCTAAGTGGGAAGCAGACTCCAAGATAAGATCTCGTTCCGCCGCAAGGCGGAGAAAACCCCTTGTAGACCACGAGGTTGATAGGCGGGCGGTGGAAGTGTTGCAAAGCATTAAGCCTACCCGTACTAATGGTTTAAGAGTAGAATAAAATAAAAGCATTACTTTTCTTCACTTGTCAAATTGCCAAGCTTTAAGTACATTAACTTTAAAGAAAAAAATTTCCTGGTGATTTGTGCGAAGTGGTAACACCTCTTCCCATTCCGAACAGAGAAGTGAAACGCTTCAGCGCCAACGATACTGTCGCTTGTCGAGGGGAAAATAGGTCATCGCCGGGAATTTTTTTTCTTTAAAACAAAATTAGTCTTCTTTTTCTTCTAAGATAATAATATTAGTCTCCCTTTTATAGAGTTTTTTAGGGGGTGTAACAACATTTTTTGGGCTTTGTATTTCCGGTGACATATAAGAGGCCTATAATATTAGAATTAGCTTTAATTTTCAAGTAGGATAAACATATGTTATATTAAATACATAAATGTATAAATTTAGAAAATATCTTCTTATAGTTACGATCTTATTATTAGCAACAATTCTTCGTTTTTTATGGCTTAATAATGTTCCGGTTGCTATTGGAGGAGATGAGCTAAATTACGCTATTACCGCAAGAGCAATTGTAATAAATGGTACGGATATGATTGGAGATTGGAGCCCTCTTTCTGTTTTTGATTTTATATACCCCTATGCAGAAGGGCAGGCAGAGCTTGGTTATTTTCTAATTTACCCCTTTGTTATAGCAGGTTTAACCTTAATTAATGCAAAGTTTATTTTTGCAATACTTAGTGTTTTTTCTGTTTTATTAATTTTTTTAATTACAAGAAAACTTTTTGATGAAAAAGTAGCAATTATTGCCGGACTTGTTTCGGTATTTAATCCTTGGTTTATTTTTATCGGAAGAACAGGGTATGAAATGACTCCGGCTTTGTTTTTTGCACTGCTCAGTTTTTATATATTATTAATTACTAGAAGTTGGAAAATATTAATTTCTATTCCTTTTCTTTTTTGTTTTTTTTATTCATATATCGCAGTTAAGCTTATTTTTATACCCTTTGTTTTGGCAATTTTAATTTATCTTTATTTTTATCAAAATAATAAAAAGTTTTTAAAACAATATTTAATTGTATTTTTTGCTTGTTTGGCTTTAGTTTTATTTTTTGTAATTTCTTTAAAATTAAACCCTCAAGGTTCGAGAATGGGGGAGTTGTTCTTACCCACAAATTCGGAAATTGTAAATCAGGTAAATGAGCAAAGGAAGTTAACGATAGAAACTCCGATTACAAATATACTTGAAAATAAATACACTGTTTATTCAAAGTTTTTAGCAGTTAAGTTTTTAAATGTTTTTTCTTTTGATTATCTTTTTTTGTATTCTGATCAATTTGTCGGAATTGGAAACCATGGGCTTTTTTATTACTTAGATGCGCTTTTTCTTCTGTTAGGAATTATCTTTTTGACCTTAAAAAACAAAAAACTACTTGTTTTCGTCTTGGTATTAATTTTTATTGGAGTATTGCCTCATGTTTTTCATAAGGCCAGAACAGATAATTTTACACCGCATATATTTTTAGTTTTCCCGTTTTTAATTATGTTAATTAGCTTTGGTATAGGAGAGCTATTTAACCTTTTTAAGAAAAAACACTTAAGATTATTTACAGTTATTTTAGTTATAATTCTTTATGTTTTTTTAATAGCAAATTTTTTAAATATTTACTTTTTTAGTTACCCATTAAGAGGTAATTTTGATTTTCATGTAAGGGTGTTATCTAAATATATAAGTAGCGTAGAAAAAGACACAAAAATAACTGTTTATACAAATAAATCTTACGACTATTTTAAAAAATATTTATTTTACACTAATTCATATAATGATAAAACTTTTAAAACAGTAAAAGAGGCAATTGTAAACAGAAATTATCAACTTGAAAACGTAAGGTTTACGGATTGCATAAAAGATATTGATATTTCAAAAGAGAATGAAATTGTAATTATTGATTCTTCTTGTCAAACAACGTTAAAAGACGAAAAACATCTTGCAATCCCTTTATTAATTGATGGAGGAGAAAGTTTAAGAATATATAATGATGATGTTTGTAGGGATATTAAGCTTAAGGCTTATCCAACCGGACTTAAGCTAAGCGATTTTAATATTGAGAATTTATCAAAAAACGATTTTTGTAGAAACTTTATTACCTCTTTTTAACGGGTTTAATAACCTTTGAGTTTATGTTATACTTAAGCTTAATCTTTAAGAAAGGAAGAATTAATGAATAGTGGCAACTACAAAAACTTCTAAAAAGACAACAACAATGGCTGATTTATTGAAATCAGCAGCTAAAACTTCTTTTGTTGGTCTTAAAAAAGGCGATAATATAGAAGGAGTTATTACGAAATTAACCCCAAAAGAAATATTAATTGACATTGGAGCAAAAACTGAAGCAGTTGTTTTGGAAAAAGATAGAAAAAATCTAAAAAATCTTTTAAGCTCTTTAAAAATAGGGGATAAAGTTTTAGTTTATGTTTTAAATCCTGAATCGGATTTAGGAAACCCAGTAGTTTCACTGAGAAAATACATGGACGATATTCTTTGGAAAAAATTAGCGGAATATCAAAAAAATAAATCAATAGTAAAAGTAGTTGTAAATGATTCAACAAAAGGTGGATTTTTGGTTACTGCTAAAAATAGTTTTTCCGCCTTTTTACCAAATTCTCAAGTTTCTTTTACTAAAACAGGTCAGGAAATAATCGGAAAAGAAATCGAAGTTTTGGTATTGGAATTAAACAGGCAAAGTCAAAAAATTATTCTTTCAAATAAAGCAATAGGTGGATCGGATGATTTTGAAAAAGAAGTAAGAAACCTTAAAATTGAGCAAAAAATTTCTACAATAGTTTCTAACATTACACCCTTTGGAATTTTCACTTTAATTAAAGGAAAAGAGGGGGAAATTGAAGGGTTTATACATATTTCTGAAATTTCCTGGGATAAGATTTCTCAGATCCCCAAGGAATATAAAGCAGGAGAAGAAATCGAGGCTTTAATTACAGGATTTGATAAAAAAACTACCAGGGTTAATCTTTCGATAAAAAGGCTTTCAAAAGATCCACTTTCAGAAAAGCTAGATCAACTTGAAATTGATAAAAAAATAATTGGAAAAGTGATAAAAGTTTTAGCAACAGGATTTATAGTTGAACTGGAAGATGGAATCGAGGGGATTATTAAAAAAGAAAAAATTCCGCCTAATACAACTCTTGCTGTTGGTTCAACTGTTACTGCCACAATTTCAGATGTGGACAAGAAAAAACATAGAGTTTCTCTTGTGCCGATTCTTAAAGAAAAACCAATTGGCTATCGTTAAAGCTGATTTAGTGATTAAGTTATGAAAGCAACAACCTCTTTTGTTTGTCAGGAATGCGGATATGACTCACCAAAATTTTTAGGAAGATGTCCCGAATGCGGAGAGTGGAATTCATTAAAGGAAATATCCAATGCGCAAATTTCAGATTTTACTAATAAAAAAACAGTAGTTAATTTAAAAGCAAAAACATTTAGTGAGATCTCTCCAAAAATTGGCATAAGATTTCAGACTAATTTTTCTGAAATGGATATGGTTTTGGGTGGAGGATTAGTGCTTGGAAGCGTTACTCTTTTAGCAGGAGATCCGGGGATTGGTAAATCAACACTTCTTTTACAAATGGCTTTAAATATTGCCCAGAAAAATAAAACACAAAAAATTTTATATGTTTCAGGAGAAGAATCGGAAGATCAGATAAAATTAAGAGCCAAAAGAATTGTTAAAACTTTAAAACACGATAATTTTTTAATGCTTTCGATAACAAATACAGATGCAATTATTGAAGTAATTGGGAATATAAAACCAATGTTGGTTATTATTGACTCTGTTCAGACAATGGAATCTCAAAACTTATCTGGTCTTTCAGGAAGCGTTGGTCAAGTAAGATATGCATCGTCTCAGTTTATAAAAATGGCCAAGGGTTTGGGTATTCCGGTTATTATTGTTGGACACGTTACTAAAGAGGGAATGGTTGCAGGGCCTATGGTTTTATCCCATATGGTAGATACGGTTTTGTTTTTAGAAGGAGAAAAAAACACCGGAACAAGGATTTTAAGAAGTCTTAAAAATCGCTTTGGTCCTGTTGATGAGGTAGGAGTTTTTAGCATGCAGGAAAGCGGAATGATTGAGGTAAAAAACCCGGAATCACTTTTTTTTCGCCAGTCGGCGGATAAAACAAATGATAATTCTGCCGGCTCTGTTTTAATTTCAACACTTGAGGGGACAAGGGCATTTTTAGTAGAAATTCAAGCATTAGTGGTTTTTTCAAAACTGCCGATGCCAAGAAGAGTTGCTTCAGGAATCGATTATAAAAGACTTGAGCTTTTATTAGCAGTTTTGCAAAAACATTCAAAGCTTCCTGTCGAACAAATGGATGTTTTTGTAAACGTTGCAGGCGGACTTAAGATTTCAGATCCTGCAGCAGATCTTGGTATATGCCTTGCAGTTTACTCAAGTTTTAAAAACAAAGCACTGTCAAAAACAGTTGGAATAGCAGAAGTCGGTCTTTTAGGTGAGCTTAGAGATGTTTCGTTTTTGGAAAAAAGAATAAGACAGGCAACAAAACTTGGTTTTAATAAAGTTATTAGTACAAAAAATTTTAAAACCTTAAATCAAGTGTTACAATTTTTAGAGAGGTAATTAGTGAAAACAAAAAAAGAAATTAAGCCAATAAAGAAAAAAGTAAACTTAAATAAAAAAGAGAGAAATCCTTTTCCAAAAAAATTCATTTCTCTTATTGCCGAAGAAGTTGCTAAAACAGTTGTAAGAACCCTTCCTAAAAGAAGAGCTAGGAAAAATAAAAAAGCAAAGAAAATAGAAAACGCCGTGTTTTTAGATACATCTGCAATTATTGATAACAGAATTTTTGAAGTTATAAAGCTTGGTATGTTTCATAATCACAACATTTCTATTCTGGAAAGCATTCTTTTAGAGTTAAAGCATATAGCAGACTCTAAGGACATGGTAAAAAGAGAAAGAGGAAGAAGAGGGCTTGAAGCATTAGAAAAATTAAAAAAGTATAAGGGAATAAAAACTACAGTACTTTCAGAAGCCCAAGAAAAAGACCTAGGACTTAATAAAATAGCAGAAGTCGATGAAAGACTAATTAAGATATGTAAAATTAACAGAGGGCAAATTGTGACCTGTGATTATAATCTTGAAAAAAAGGCAAATATAAGCGGAGTAATAGCGATAAACATTAATACTTTAGCAAATCTTTTAAAGGTTACAGCAGTTCCGGGAGAATCTTTACACATAAAAGTTCTTCATAAGGGAAAAGACATAACACAGGGTGTTGGTTATCTTGATGACGGAACAATGATTGTTGTTGAAAGTGCTGCAAGTGATGTTGGTCAGGAAGTAAATGTTGCAGTTTCAAGAGTAATCCAAACAACCGGTGGGAGAATTTTATTTGCTAAAAAGATTTAGTGAATAACACTAAAAAGGGGATACGATTACCTGCCCAATAATCGTATCCCCGTTATAAATTT
>CAYWVK010000031.1:0-6710 GCA_964461865.1 uncultured Gammaproteobacteria bacterium | reverse complement strand
GATATAAAAAAACAATTGATGAAGCGGTAAAACTACTTCATAAAACAAAAGATGACTCAAATAACGTTGTAAAAGAAATATCAGCTGATGAAGCTTTTAAAATGTATTCAACGCATGGTTTATCACCAACTCAAATAAAAAGCTTAGGCTATATTTTCAACGAAACTGAATTTGCCAAGAAAATGGAAGAACACCAAAAACTATCTCAAAAAGGAGCAAACAAGAGATTTAAGGGTGGACTTGCTGATTCCTCTGAAAAAACAATTGCAGGACATACCGCAACGCATCTTTTACATAAAGCCTTAATTAATACCTTAGGAGAAAACGTAAAACAAGCAGGTTCAAGTATTACAGATGAAAGAGTTAGGTTTGACTTTAGCTACAACGAAAAACTAACTGAGGATCAAATAAAAAAGATTGAAGATGAAGTAAATAAAAAAATACAAGAAAACTTAAAAATTACTTTTGAGATTTTACCATTAGAAGAAGCAAGAAAATCAGGAGCTTTGGGGATATTTGATAAAAAATATGAAGACATGGTAAAAGTGTATTCAATTGGAGATTATTCAAAGGAAATTTGCGGAGGTCCTCATGTTGAGTTTACAGAACAACTCAAAAGCTTTAAGATAATAAAACAGGAGAATATTGGAAAAGGTTTAAAAAGAATCTACGCTAGAGTAAGTTAAGATTAAAAAATATGAAACTGCCGTTTTTAAAACTATTTGAAAAAAAAGAAAAAAGTGAACACTACTTAGCTTTTTTACTACGCCACGAAAAAGTAATAGCCGTAATTTTTGAACAAACAGGAACAGCAGCAAGAGTAATTGGTGAAGGAGAAGCACATTTCCAAAACAACATCGAAGAAGCAGGATTTGAAGAGTTATTAAGTGTCTCCGATAAAGCAATCTCTAAAGCTGAAGAAAATGTTTCTAAAGATAGCGGTGATCTAAAAACACTCTTTGGTTTAAAAGAGGTCTGGATACAAGAAGATAAAATTAAAAAAGAATATCTTGAAAGATTAAAAAAATTAGGTGATGAACTTGGTCTTTCCCCAATTGGTTTTATGACCATAACTGAAGCAATTACTAATTTTTTAAAAAAAGAAGAAGGAATTCCTTTAACTGCAATTTTAGCTGAAATAGGAAAAGCTTACGTATCGGTTTCCTTAGTTAAGGCCGGAAAAATTCTAGAAACAAAGTCATCCGAAATTCACGATAATCCTGCCTTTACAACAGATGTTTTGCTAAAACACTTAGAAATTCCGGATGTTTTACCTTCTAAAATGATTTTATATAACGGAGAAGACGAAGACTTATCGCAAAAATTTATAGCATATAAATGGAGTAAAGCACTTCCCTTTTTACATCTTCCACAAATTGTTACTCTTCCTAAAGGCTTTGATGCAAAAGCAATATTACAAGGAGCAGCAACTAAAATGGGCTTTGAGATAATATCTGAAGGTCCGCTTAAAACCACAGAAGAAAAAGAAGAAATACCATCTTTTGAAAAAATGGAATTTAAAGAAGAAATAAGTCCACTAACTGGTAAAGAAGAAGAAATAAATTTTGTTGAAAATGAAGATTCGGTTGAAAAATTTGGTTTTTTTGAAAATGAAGACGTAGTAAATCTTCCTCCTGCAAAAAAAGAAATAGAAGAAATAGAAGAAAAAGAAGAAACAGACATACACTCTGTTCCCCTTACTGCGGTTGAGCAACATGATGAATACGAAGAGGAAGAATATCAAGAAGAAAAATCAAGAAAAAAAAGTGGTTTTAAAAAAAATCCATTAGGGTTTTTAGGTTTTTTTAAACACTTTAAACTTCCTAAAAATAAAGGGTTAATACTTTTATTTAAAAATAAAGTTATTGCTATTCCAATTTTAATAATTTTAGCTATTCTTATTTTATACATTGTTTCTTTCTTTACTTTAAAAACCACTGTTGTTTTAACACTTAACCCAAAACTTGAGGAACAAAAACAAAGTGTTACTTTTTCATCGGAACCAACTGACGTTGATGAAAAAATAATTTTTGGAAACTTTATTGAAACAAGTCTTGAAGATTCAATCTCAACATCAACTACAGGTAAAAAAGAAACAGGAGAAAAAGCCAAAGGTGAAGTAACATTTTATAGCCGTTTTACTTCTAAAAAAACAATTAGCAAAGGGACCGTACTTACCTCATCAAATGATATTGATTTTATTCTTGATGATGATGTTAACATTGCCTCTTCCTCTGCTGATGCAAGTGAAGATCCCTCAACTGCTAAAGGAAAAGTAACTGCCAAAAATATCGGGAAAGAAAGTAACCTTCCATCAGGTGCTAAATTTACGGTAGGAAATTTATCTTCAGGAGATATTATTGCTAAAAACGAAAATGCCTTTTCAGGTGGAACTAAAAAAGAAATAACCGTTGTAGACAAGGAAGATAGAGAAAAACTGTTAACAGAAATTGTTAAAAGTCTTGAAGATAAAGCATTAGAAGAATTGGAAAAAAAGATAAACAGCATTGAGGATATTCTTCTTCCGATTGTAATTAGTTCCAGTATTGAAAAGGAAACTTTTGATAAAAAAGTTGATGATGAGGCATCAAAACTAAACCTTAAAGCAACTGTTCTTTTCCAAGGACTTTCCTATTCCAAAAAAGATTTAATTTCCTTTACTAAATCTCTTCTTAATAAAGAGCTATTGGGAAAGATGGAAATTGATGAAAAAAATATCATAGTGGACGTTGAAGATATCAAGAAAAAAGATGAAGACACCAATAAAGTATCGGCATCATTAAAAATTAAAGCTCCTCTTTTACCAAGTCTTAAAAAAGAAGAACTTGCCAAAAGCATAACAGGAAAAACAAATGAAGAAGCAAAAAATATGCTTTTGGATATTTCTCAAGTTGTTGATGTAGATATTAATTATTCCCTTCCTATTCCTTTTCTTACTAATTCTCTGCCTAAGTTTTCCAATAATATAGAAATCGTAACAAAAGTTAATGAGTAAGAAATACTATCGAAAACAAAATAGGCTTTTTAAAAAAGACATAAACTTATTTAAAACACTAAGTTTATTTGTGATTTTCTTAGGATTATTTATTCTTGTTTATGTTTTTTTCCCGTTTCTTTCATGGCAAATATATTTTGCCCCTGTATTTGCAAATCAAAACATTGCCTCACCTATACCAAAACTTAGCATGGTTAACAATCAAACACTAGGAAGCTTATTGTCTGAAGCATCACATAATTTAAGCGGGGTAAATTATCAAAATGCTCAAAATTGGTTTCCAACTTATAACCCAAACACAATCTCTGAAAAAGCAAATGTTAAAACTTATTCTATTTCTATTCCAATACTTAAATTGGAAAATCTTGTGGTATCAACTGTTGATTATGATTTAAGTAAACACTTAGTAAACTATCAAGGAACGGCAATTCCACCGAGTAAAGGAAATGCTGTTATTTTTGGACACTCAACTCTTCCACAATTATATAATCCAAAAGATTATAAAACTGTTTTTGCCAATGCTTATAAACTAAAAGTCGGAGATGAAATTAATGTAACAGTTGAAAATATAACATATAATTATAAAATTATAAGTACTATTGTTACGAGCCCTGAAGATACTTCAATCTTTGAGCAAAATTACAACGATAGTTTTTTAACTTTAGTTACTTGCACTCCTCCCGGAACAACCTGGAAGAGATTAATTATTAAAGCAGTATTACAAAATATATGAAAGAAGAAAGTAGATTTATGATTTTTTTAAAACAGATATGGCCTGTTATTTATCGAATTATTAACAGGTTATTATATTTTATCCTAAGTTTTATAAAGTCGTTTATTAGATTAATAATTGATCAGATAAAAGGAGTTTAAATGACACAAGAAGCCCTAGCTTTAAATGCAATCAGAAAAAAATTAATCGGTAAAAGATTAACATATAAAGAAATTTACGCCATTATGGATGAAATTGCTCATGAAAGATTGGGCGATGTTTTAACTACATATTTTGCAGCATCAGGATATTCAAAAGGCTTTAGCGCAAAAGAATTATATTATTTAACTAAAGCCATGGTTGAAACAGGAAATAAACTTAACTTTAAGGGAATTGTTGCAGATAAACATTCAATCGGTGGAGTTCCTGGAACAAGAACTACTTTAATTGTTGTACCAATTATTGCGGCTGCAGGATTTAAAATTCCAAAAAGCTCATCAAGAGCGATAACAACACCAGGTGGCACAGCCGACGACATGGAAGTTTTAGCTCCTGTTGAATTAACAGTTGAAAAAATATACAAAGTTGTTAAGAAAACAAATGGCTGTATTGTTTGGGGAGGAAGTTTTAACCTTGCACCTGCAGATGATGTTTTAATAAAGGTTGAAAAACCGCTTCTTTTTGAAAGCTATGACAAAGTTCTGGTCTCTATCATGGCAAAAAAAGTTGCCTTTGGCTCAAATCATGTTGTAATCGATCTTCCTTATGGTGAAATGGTAAAAGTAGGAACACTAAAAGATGCAGAAATCTTAAAAGATAAGTTTATGGATCTTGCTAAAAATTTTAAAATTAAATTAAAGGTTTTAATTCATAAAACTGATGAACCTGCAGGACGAGGAATCGGTCCTGTTTTAGAAGTTAAAGAATCACTTAAAGTTTTACAACAAAAAAAAGATAGACCCTTGGATTTAGAAATCAGAAGCATAAATCTAACAGGAACACTTTTAGATCTTTGCTTAAAAGATGCTTCCAAAAAAATTCAAAATGATGTAAAGAAAAAATATGGAAACGGTTTTGGATGGGCAACGGAAATTTTAAAAAACGGACAAGCTTTTAAAAAATTTTCTGAAATTGTTAAAACTCAAGGAGGAAAAGAAAATATTGACGAAAGTAAATTAAAACCGGGTAAATTCTCCTTTGAAGTTAAAGCTTTAAAGAGCGGAAAAATTAAACGAATAAACAGTAAGAATATTACCTACATTGTTAAAATATTAGGGGCACCAATTCAAAAAGGTGCAGGAATTTATCTTAATAAAAAAATCGGTGAAAAAATAGAAAAAGGTGATACAATCTATACATTATATAGTGAAAGCATGTATAATCTGAAAGAAGGAAAAGAGTCGGTTAAAAATTTTCCAGTTGAGACAATAGAATGAAAAGAGTTTTAATTTTAATTATATTACTTGCAGTTATTGCCGGAATAATTACATCCTGGTGGAAAAACGGATTATCCCCTGTTGATAAAAATAATAATATACCAAAAATTTTTGTTGTAGAAAAAGGAGCCGGACTTAGAGAAATAGCCAACAACTTAAAAGAAGAAAAGTTAATAAAAGATGCCACCGTGTTTTTCCTTCTTACAAAACAGATGGATTATGATAAAAAAATTGAAGCCGGAACATTTAGACTAAGCCCTTCCATGACCACCGAGGAAATTATGAAATCATTAACACATGGAACGCTGGATATTTGGGTTACAATCCCTGAAGGCAAAAGAGCAGATGAAATTGCCGATATTTTAAAAGAAAATCTTCCTACTTATGATGATTCATGGAGAGCTCTTCTTAAAGAAAAAGAAGGATATCTATTCCCAGACACATATCTTTTTGCTAAAGAAACAACTATCAATCAAATAATTGATAAGCTTAATGAAAATTTTGAAATAAAATATCAACAACTTTTGGGACCAGAGCTTAAAAACTTTACTAAAAATGAAATAGTTACAATTGCTTCCATGATTGAAAGGGAAGCAAAAAATGACAATGATCGACCATTAGTTTCCTCTGTTATTCTTAATCGACTAGGTATTGGCATGGCTCTTCAAATTGATGCCACTGTTCAATATGCCCTTGGTTATCAAGAAAATGAAAAAAGATGGTGGAAAAAAAGCTTAACATTAGAAGATTTAAAGCTTGATTCACCATATAATACATATAAAAACAATGGTCTTCCGCCAACTCCTATTTCAAACCCTGGATTATCCTCACTTGAAGCGGTTGTTAACCCTGCTAAAACAAACTATCTTTACTATATATCTGATTCAAATGGAGTAAACCACTATGCAGAAACTCTTGAGGGACATAACGCAAATAGACAAAAATTCGGAATTTAAATTTATCTTAAGGGTTTTTTAGTTTTCCAAAAAATACTTTTGCTTCTCCTATATATGCTGAATTTTTCCTTGAAGAAAACACAACACCATCTTCTTCTACGAAAACACGAAGATCTGTCTTGTTAACGGCAAAATCCGCTGAACCAGCTTTAACAAATACTTCTCCTTCATTTAAAACAATTTCTTCAAATGATCCCACGTGATAATTTCCCAATGGAGATACGGTTTCAACTCTATTATTGCCTAATAGCAATTCTTGATGCCTTATAATAAACCCCAGTATTCCTTCACACTCAATTCCTTTTTTTCTGCTTTCCACGTTTTCCTTATCATTTATATTATCTATTACTTCTCTTAATTTAGCGTATTTTTGACAACTATATCCACTTTCTTCTCGCTGAAGATACACACAACTTCTCATGGGATCGATTTTACAATTATCATTTACGTCTTGTCTTGTGGGGAAAGTCGAAAAAATTAAACATTCTGCGTTTTTTGCCATAATACTTCTTTAAATCAGTTGCAATATTATAAGCTTTAAGGGAGTTTTGTCAAGTTTTTGTATAGGTTACGGAGTTATTCGACAATCCTTCTTTTAGAATGAGATAGTC
>CAYWVK010000030.1:0-7163 GCA_964461865.1 uncultured Gammaproteobacteria bacterium | reverse complement strand
TGTTTTTCTTTTGTACTAAAAACACTAATTGAATAATATTTTTCTTTTTTGAATTTTTCTATTTCTTTTTCTCGCTCAACAATAAGCCTTAAAGCAACTGACTGAACTCTTCCGGCAGAAAGCCCAATTCTCACCTTTTGCCATAAAATGGGAGAAATTTTATATCCTACTAATCTATCCAATACCCTTCTTGCAGTTTGAGCATTAACTAAATCGATATCTATTTCTCTTGGATTTTTAGTAGCATTTTCTATTGCTTCTTTGGTAATTTCATGAAAAACAATTCTTATAAATTTTTTTCCCTTACTTCCTTTTTGCAAAATCTCTTTAACATGTGCTGCAATTGCTTCTCCTTCCCTATCAGGATCTGTTGCCAAAATGACATCTGTAGCATCTTTGCTAAGCGATTTTAATTCTGTTATTGTCTTTTTTTTAGCGTCTACTAATTCATATTGGGGTAGGAAATCTTTTTCTGTGTCAACTCCAAGAGTACTTTTGGGCAAATCCATAATATGTCCCATTGAAGCTTTTATTTGATAATCATCTCCTAAAAACTTGCATATTGTTTTTGCTTTTGTCGGACTTTCAACAATAACTAATTTTTTCATAATATTAGATCATTCTATTTTATAGTATGGGTTAATTGTCAAGCAGTAATTTCAAAAAAAGAAATTATTTTTCTCCACTAAAATATTTTTCAAGAATCTTTTTTGCAATTGGACCGGCAACACTTGAGCCCTCTCCGCTTTCCTCTGCTAAAACAGTAACGATAACTTCGGGATTGTAGGCAGGTGCAAAAAGAGTTATCCATGCATGAGGAAGAGCTTCTTCTCCTCCTTGTTCGGCAGTTCCTGTTTTACAAGCAATAGAAATTTCTCTCATGTCAGCTGATCCGGATGATATGGGAATTTCTAAGAAATTCTTTCCATCTATTTTTAATTTTTTATTTTCAACTTTAAAATTAAATAAAGGCCAAGCAACTCCTCCGGGACTACAACTTTCAATCATACCTTTTCGAATTAAACGGATTGTATCCTCACTTAATAATTCTTTTTCTTTTATTGTTTGTTTTTCATCATATAACACTCGCTGTTGATATAAGCTTCCTCCATTAGCAAAAACTTGTGTCCATGCATTAACTTGAAGAGGAGTAGTTAATAAATACCCCTGACCAATACCCAGATTATATGTATCTCCTAAATACCATTGTTCTTTAATAACATCTTCTTTCCATTTAGGAGACGAAACTGTTCCTTTTTCTTCTCCCGGAAGATTAATCCCTAATATCTCTCCTAAACCAAATTTTTTAGCCCAGTTAGAAATTTTTTCAACTCCTATTTTTTCCGCCAGTTTGTAGAAAAAAATATCATTTGACCGTTTTATCCCTTTAACAACATTTACTTGACCGTCCTTTCCTCCATAATTTGTGTAATACCAATTGGCAAAAGAAAAAGCACCAACCCTAAGTATACCTGTATCTTCTACTTCAAAATTCTCATCGATTATTTTATCCTCAAGTCCTGCAGCGGCAACAATTAACTTAAAGGTTGATCCCGGAGGATAAGTCCCTGAAATTGCCCTATTTAAAAGAGGCTGATTTTTAGTATCCGTAAGAATATCCATAGCGTTAGCTGAAGTAGAAGATGCTTTATATCCTTGACCCATGGTAAAAAGATTAGGATCAAATGAAGGCTTTGAAACAATTGCCAATATTTCACCTTTACTATTTGAAACAATCACTACTCCTTTTTTAATATTCTCTAAAGACTCAAACGCTGCTTTTTGAAGCTCTATATCTATTGTTAGTTTAATGTTTTGTCCGGGAATAGGATCTGTTTGTCCGAGTTTTCTAATTTCCTCTCCAAAGCTATCCACTTCAAACAACTGTTGCCCATCATTACCCTTAAGAATTTTTTCGTACTGATTCTCTATGCCCGTTTTTCCTACAAAATCTCCTAAGTTATAATCCAGATAGTTTTTGCTACTTAATTCCTCTTTTGATATTTGACCGATAAAACCTAAAGCATGAGACGAAACTTCTTTATATGGATAATTTCTTAATGTATCTATCTCTAAATTTTTTTCTCCCTTTGCAATTAATTCCAATGCCTTATTATTATCTAAAAGCTCTGTTTTATCGCCTACAACTCTTCTAAAACCAGGGACATTAAAAACCAAAGGAGTATTATTTCTATCAAAAATTATTCCTCTTGGCGCATGAATTGTAACTGTTTTAATTCTGTTGTTATCCGAAAGGTAGCGATAATATGCTCCTCTTATGACCTGAAGATAAAATACCCTTAACAAAAGAAAAACACTAACTGTAACTAATAATAGTATTGGAAAATATTTTCTAAAAGATTGGTTTGAAAAACTATAATCTTTTGGTCTTTTATTACTTTTATCCAAAAAAGCATATTCCTCAAAAGCAAATCCTGTTTTTACCATATTATTTTAAAAGCTTATATTTAGGCTTTTTTATTTCCGAGCGCATTAATAACCTTACAATTATTAATGTTAATAAAGATAAAAAAACTGCTTGCAAGATGGCATTTTCTACTCCTAACACAAAAAGATAGGCTAAACTTCCCATAAAAGAAAAAAATAAAACAAAATAATTGGTGGATATTTCAAATTTTCCCTCATAAAGGTATATTATAAAAAGAAAAATAATTAACACAAGAGAGGTTATCCCAAAGGATCTTAAAAGAAAAACATCTAACAAAAAACCTATAAATAACGCTACCCAAAATAAAAGCTTGCTTTTTAAAAAAACCATTAATACCAAAAACGCCATTAAAACTAAAGGAAGTGTTGTAATTGTTCCTTCAAGAAAAAAGGCAAAAGCTAAAATTAACCAAAGAATCCATTGTTTCATTATTATTCTAAATAAACAAAAACCATCGTAAGATTGGAAAAATCAATAAGACTTTCTACTCCAGCGGTTTGAAAAAGTGCGCTTGGATCTTTATTAACTGCTGTAATTTTACCAATAATTAAGTCTGATGGAAAATTTACACCATTAATTGTTAAGTCTCCTTTTGTAAGAATAATATCCCCTGCTTTAAGAGCATCTGAAAGCAAAACATTATCTAAAATCATCTCACCTGCACCAAGTCCTTTAATAATGCCTGAAGCATTTGAACTCAAAACCCTTGCTGTGAAATTTTGGCTTGGATTTGTGATTAAATTTACTAAAGATTTATTTGCTAAAACATTAGATACTTTCCCAACTAAATTATCCTTAAAAACAACAACTTGACCTATTTTTACACCGTCTGCTTCTCCTTTATCAAGAATCAGCGTTTCCGGCATTGAAACATTTGGAATAAAACCTGGAAAGCTTATTATCCTGGACGGCAAAAGCTTTATGGAGCTAGGATTTGTTATTTGAAACTGATCCCTTAATGCAAGATTATCCTCTTTAAGCTTTTCCTGATCAACAATTTTTTTATAAAGCATAACATTTTCTTCTTGTAGTTTATTACTGTTTCCCTGTCTTAAGACTAATCCAAAGGTGCTATAAATACTTTTTTGAAAAGGAGTGGTAATTTTAGATAAAAAAGACGTAGGCACATTTAATACATTAAAATTCGATAATATTAATAATAGTATAGAAAGAACAAAAACAACCAGGAATGTACTCACCATTGTTCTTTTTTTTAACATAAGAAGCTATTTTAATCCGCCAATTACTTTTACTCTTTGTAAAAGCTCGTTATTTTCCAAAACTTTTCCTGTGCCCCTTACTACACTAGTTAGAGGATCGTCCGATAATATAACCGGAATATGGGTTCTCTCAACAATTAAATGATCTAGCCCGGGAAGAAGAGATCCTCCACCGGTTAATAATATTCCATGCTCTAAAATATCACTTGTTAACTCCGGTGGTGCTTCTTCTAAAACATCCGATATACCATCGATAATTTGTGATAATACAGGAGACAACGCCTCTCTTATTTCCACCTCTGTTATTCTTAAGCTTTTTGGAAGTCCTGTTTCAATATCTCTTCCTCTAGCAACTGCCATTTTGTCTTCTTTTTCAATCTGAAATTCTTTTTTTTCTTCTTCTTTTTCTTTTGGTTTTTTAATCTGTTTTTTGTCAAAAGCAGTACCAATTTTAATTTTTATGTTTTCTGCTGTTTTTTCACCCAGCAATAACCCATGCTTTAAGCGGATATAATGAATTATTGCCTTGTCTAATTCTTCTCCGGCAATTTTTAGCGACCTACTTACCACGATTCCACCCAAAGAAATTATTGCTATCTCAGTGGTTCCGCCACCAACATCTACTACCATTACTCCTGTTGGTGCAAAAACAGAAACGCCCTCTCCTACTGCAGCGGCCATTGGTTCTTCAATTAAAAATGCTTCTCTTGCCCCTGCATTTAGCGCTGCTTCCCAAACAGCCCTTCTTTCAACTTCTGTTACTGCTGATGGAATACCAATTACCACTTTTGGCTTAGACCAAGCAACCGGAATTGCTCCTCCTACTTCATGCACTTGCTGTATGTACTTAGAAATCATTGCCGATGTTGCGTCAAAATCCGCAATTACCCCACCATGAAGAGGTTTAATTGTAACAATAACATCGGGGGTTTTACCAAGCATTTTTTTTGCTTCAGTACCAATTGCAATTACTTTTTTAGTTTTCTTATGCATTGCAACTACCGATGGCTCTCTTATTGCAATTCCTTTTCCTTTTACCCAAACAAGAGTATTTGCGGTTCCTAAATCAATGCCAATATCATGAGAAAAAAAACTAAAAAACTTTCCAAACATAATAGTTAAATAATAACATTTGCTCTTCTGTTTGCCAATAAGGATTAAATCTTGTTCAGGACTTTTGAATATGCTAACATAAAATGCAACAATGAAACTTGAGAATATTTTAAATAAAACTATTGAATACGTATTCTACGCCGTATTCTTAGTTGTTCCACTTTCCTTTACCGGTGACACATCCGAACTTTTTGAATTTAATAAATTATGGATGACATTTGCTTTAACTACTATTATTGCTGTTGCTTGGATAATAAAAATGATTGTTACGAAACAATTTAAAATTCAAAAAACTCCTCTTGATATCCCCATATTATTGTTTTTAGCCTCTATGATTCTTTCTACACTATTTTCTATTGATAAACACGTTTCTTTATGGGGTTATTATTCAAGATTTAACGGTGGACTTTATTCAATTATTGCCTATATTTTTCTTTATTACGCTTTTGTATCAAATTTAGCATCCATAAAATATGTTAAGAAAGCTTTAAAATGGAGTCTTGTTTCAGGACTTATTGTTGCTTTATGGGGACTTCCCTCTCATTTTGGCTATGATCCAACCTGTCTAATTTTTAGAGGAACATTTGATGTATCTTGTTGGACAAATGATTTTCAGCCAAAGGTAAGAATTTTTTCAAGTCTTGGCCAACCCGATTGGCTGGCCGCATACTTAACAATTCTTATTCCTGTATCAATCGTTATGTTTTTCGACTCTATTAAGTCAAAAATTGAAGATAAAAAAATATCCATAAAAAGAAAAGATGTTTTAAATGCAGTATTTTATTTATTCTTAACAATTCTTTTTTATGCAGACTTAATGTATACATCTTCAAGATCCGGTGCAATTGCGGGTTGGGTTACAATCATTACAATTTTAGGAGTTTATCTTTACCATAATTATCACTTAAAAACAATTAAAAATAAATTTATAAAACTTATACCCGTATGTCTTCTTATACTATTTATAGTATTAACGTTTATAACTACAATTCCTTTTGCTAAATTTCAAAAATATACCCTTCCCTCTTTAATCTCAAGTACAAACGAAAAAACAACAGAAAAAACCGAGAGTAAAACGGTTGAACCAACGCCTGCTCCATTTGCCGGAGAAATGGGCGGAACAGACTCGAGTAAAATAAGATTTATTGTCTGGGAAGGAGCTTTAAATATTTGGAAGAGCAATCCTATCTTTGGCTCAGGCGTTGAAACATTTGCCTACTCCTATTATAATCATCGCCCTTCAGCTCATAATTTAACTTCCGAATGGAACTTTTTATATAATAAAGCACATAACGAATTCTTAAACTACCTTGCAACAACCGGAATTTTTGGTTTTGGAAGCTATCTTTACTTTATAATTCTTTTTCTTCTTCTCTATGTAAAGACAATTAAAAAACTACACAAAGAAAACAAGAATCAAGAATTTTTAGCAATGGGCCTCACCTTATCTTTTATAGCAATTTTAATTACTAATTTTTTTGGTTTTTCAGTTGTAATTACCAATATTTATCTCTTTTTAATCCCCTGTTTTGTATTAATACTTTTTAATTTAATTGATAAACAAAAGACAATCTCTTTTCCAAAAGCAAGAACAGAAAAAAACGAAAACCTAAAACTTTCAATGGGACAGTATATCCCAATAATAATAACGTTAATTTTAGGTTTGTATCTTTTGCTAATCCTGATTGTTTTTTGGAATGCAGACAGAAGTTATGCAATGGGCATGAATTTAAACAGGGCCAGGGAATACCAACAAGCAAGACCATTTTTAATAAGTGCCATTGAACAAAGACCCGGAGAACCTACCTATAAAGATGAATATGCCATAAATACTGCTGTTTTAGCAACACTTTTTGCCAGTCAACAAGAAAGTAGCGAATCTGCTCAAATAGCTCAAGATCTTTCCCAAGAAGCAAGTTTAGTAACAGATGAATTAACTAAAGCTTATCCAAAAAATGTAGTCTTCCTAAAAACAAAAACAAGAGTTTATTATACTCTTTCACAGCTTGACCCAAGATATATCAACATGGCCTTAGAAGCAATTGAAAAAGCAGCTAAGCTTGCACCAACCGATGCAAACATAATTTATAATTATGCTGTAATTTCAGGTCAGATAGGAGACAATAAAAAGGCTGTTGAATTATTAGAAAAAACCATAGAGCTAAAGCCTGATTACTACGATGCGTATTACGCTTTAGGTATATTTTATGAACAAATGGCAAGTAATGAATCGAGCCAAGTTGTTAATAGGGGTTATCACCAAAAAGCAATTGATCAGATGAAATTAATTTTAAATAAAATATCGCCTAATGACGAAAAAGCAAAAGAAGCATTATCAACTTGGGAGAAAAAATAATGGCAAAAATAGTTACAGCTCCAAA
>CAYWVK010000029.1:0-7421 GCA_964461865.1 uncultured Gammaproteobacteria bacterium | reverse complement strand
GTAGACTTTGGTATTTAGTCTTGGAACGTGGCCGCCCCAGCTTCCCACAGGGTTTTATCGTACCCCATGGTACTTAGGAACAAACTACCGGAGTCTTTCGTTTCGCTTACGAGTCTTTCACTCTCTATGGAAAGTTATTCCAAACTTTTCTGCTACAAAAAACTCATCAGATATCGTCTGCCCTACAACCCCCTTCGATTACTCTCAGGGTTTAGACTTTTCCCATTTCGCTCGCCGCTACTTAGGGAATCTTATATAATTTCTTTTCCAGGCGTTACTAAGATGTTTCAGTTCACGCCGTTCCCCACCTATTACTATATAATTCATTGCTGAACTATTTTTATAATAGGTTACTCATCAAAGACGAGTGGGTTGCCCCATTCGGAAACCGCCGGATCAAAGGTTTATGACACCTACCCGACGAGTATCGCCGCCATATGCGTCCTTCCTCGGCCAAAGCCTCCTAGGCATCCATTATTGGCATTATGAGTAGAATATAATAAAAACATTCTTCTCTTCACTTGTCAAAGAGCCAAACTCACTTAAGTTTTCGGAAAAACCCTCTCTTACTAGAGGGCTTGTCCCAAAACATAAGCCTTAAGGTGGACCGGAAGAGATTCGAACTCTCGACCTTCGCGATGCAAACGCGACGCTCTACCAGCTAAGCTACCGGCCCATTTTTGCATAACAGGGATAGCCAAAATCTATCCAATCCGAAAATATATAAAACTTAATGTACCAAACAACACTTAAGAAGAATCCTTACGAAGCCAGCATAAGCCCAATTTGGGTTATTACTATGTAATTAATTTTCGTCATAAAGAAACCTCTTGGCCCCCTAAAGGGAGGCTAAGAATTGTTTGTAGAAGCAATCTTACCATAGAGCTTAGCAAAGTGTCAATAGAGTGAAATTGTTTATTTTTTTCCTAAAGATACAAGTGCAATTTTAATTTCATTGTTAATCCTGGTTCCATTATTGCATAATGCAATATTTCCATAAAAAATAGTTTCTGCAATTGAGATCTCCCCATTTTTTCTTTTCTTATCATAATCTTTCTTATTTAAGACCTGATAATAATTTGGGTTATATAATAAAAATCTTCCCTTTGTTTCTTGCCTATTTTTTTCTAAATCAAACCTCTCTTCTCCGGAAATTGTTGCTATTGATAAACCGCTGGCGAGATATTTATATTTTTCAAGATTACCATCAACCAAAATATCTTCATTAACTATTGTGTATCCTTTTTGAAAAACCTCCTCGGTCATTATAAACTCTCTTAATTCTTTTCCCAAAAGAGGAAATCCTTTTTCTAAAGAAACCATTTGGTCATTTTAAGAAAATAATAAAGGTTTAACAAGAGGTTATTTCTGCATTAACCACTTTTCTGTTTCTAAAGCAGCCATTGTACCAAAAGCTGCCGCGGTTATAGATTGTCTATATCTTCTGTCCATTACATCACCTGCTACAAAAATTCCTTCTATTTTTGTTTTAACTCCATCTGAGACAATATATCCTTTTTCATCAACTCCTATTTCTTTAAAGCTTTGGGAGCTTGGCTCATAACCAATTGCCATAAACACACCATCTAAATTAATCTCGCTAATCTCTTCTGTTTTTAAGTTTTTAATTTTTAATTTTTCTACTTTTTCATTTCCCAATATTTCCAAAACCCCTGTTGACATAATTGTTTTTATCTTAGGATTTTTTAGCACCTTTTCTTGCATGATCTTACTTGCCCTAAATTCATCTTTTCGATGAATTATTATTACCTCGTTAGCAAATTCTGCCAATTCAATTGCCTCTTCCATAGCAACATCTCCTCCTCCAATAACTGCAACCTTTTTATTTCTAAAAAATCCCCCGTCACAAGTTGCACAAGTAGATAATCCACGACCAAGTTTTTCTTTTTCGCCCTTTATTCCCAAAAACTTTGGCTTAGCTCCTGTTGCAATAATTACTGCTTTTGATTCATAAGTTTTACCATTTGCAATTAATTTAAACGGTGACTTTGACAAGTCTCCATTTGTGTAATTTTCATTAATAATCTCTGCACCAAAACGATTAGCCTGTTTTCTAATATTTGCCATTAAATCCGGTCCCTGAATACCTTGGGGAAATCCGGGAAAATTTTCAACTTCTGTAGTTAACATTGGTTGTCCTCCCCATTGCTCACCGGCTATTACCAATGTTTTTAAATTTGCTCTTGTGGCATAAATTGCTGCAGTTAAACCTGCAGGACCGGAACCAATAATCACAACGTCATACATAAAATTAAGAGGCAATTACTTCTTCTATTGCATTTTTGTAGCTATCTTTTGTTTGTGCACCAACTAGATGCTTAACCGGCTGTCCATCTTTAAAAAGATAAACACTTGGAATACTCATGATATTAAATGAAGAAGCGGTTGTTCCATTTTCATCAACGCTAACTTTTCCCACTTTTAATTTCCCTCTGTATTCCTGTTCTAGTTCATCAATAATTGGACCAACTACTCTGCAAGGACCACACCATTGTGCCCAAAAATCAACTAAAACTGGTTCTTTTGATTCTAAAACTTCTTTTTCAAAATTTGAATCTGTAAATGTATGTACCATATATTTTGCTTTTCTAATTTAGCAGTTAAAAAAAATTGTGTCAAGAAGAAAACAATAAATTATTCTAGTTCTTCTCTTTTTGATTGAAGAAATAAAAACCACTGTTCTAAAAATGCCGATATTCCTTTAAAAGGCATTTCTATTATGTAGTCAAAAATAAAGATAAAAATATTTATCTGAGACACTCCTGTTGTTAAATATCTCCCTACTCTAACAACCGGTATAAACATAAAGTCAACAAACGGTGTCATGATATTTTTCCTTGGTTCTATTAAATATATTTTTGCCGATTGATTAATTCTATAAGCAAGAAAAGATGCAATTGCTATAAAGAAAACAAAAACTGCAATACTCAAGAAGTTAAAACTAAGCTTCATAAGAATAAGAACGATTATTCCAAAAATAATCACAAAAGTAATTAACCAAAGAATTGTGAAAAGAAAACTCTCTAAAGGTTTTATTTTGGGAGGATTTTTCTTAGCTGATAAAGGTTTTGCAAAACTTAACTGATTTGTAGTAAAGATTGCTTTTATATAATGATATATTCTATTAGTGTTATCATGCCCTGGAGTTTTAATGAAAAATCCCATTAAAGCCATTAAAGCAGGCGGAGTCACAATATTTGCAATTAAAGCTCCCCAGATTATTTTTCCAAAAACTACTTTTTCAAACGTTGCTTCAATTGCAATTGCAAAAAACGCTTTTGTTAAAAGAATAAAAATAACACTTCTAAATATTCCCCTTCTTACTCTGGCTGCAATACCGGCATATCTTGTTTCACATATTTCATTAATTATTGTTCTTAATTCGTTTTCATTTTCAAAAAGCTCTCCTATTCTTCCGTTTTCCAAATTTAAAAGATCTTCAAGAATAAAAAACACAGCTGATTTGTCCTTAACGTAGTTTAAAATCTTGTCTTTACAAGGATAATGAAGCTGATGTTGAATTTCCTGATAACAATCTAAAAAATTATCTCCTACACTATTTATATTATTTTGATTAATTTCTCCAAAATATTGCTTAAACAAATGATATCTTAAAAGCGCTAAATCGTCTTTTGCAAAACTTTTATGAACGGCTATAAACACCTGAACATCTCTTGCCTGTTTTGTATCATCAACAATCGTTATATTATCCTTAATCATTTCAAACATAAAGTTGGTCATTTTTTCTTTTCTTTTCATTGCTCCTAAAACATGAGCAATTGTTGAGGACATCAATTGATAAATCCATTCATTAACGGTCTTTTCCTTTATGCTTTTATGTTTTTTTAAAATTTGCGAACGAAGATTTAAAAATAGGTCTATTTCTTTTTCAATTTTTTCAACAATTGATTCCGAAAGTGTTTCATCTGCAAAATATCTGGCCCACACTAATTCCCTAACCAATGGTGCTGCCGTTGTTTTACCACTTCCACCTAAAAGAAACCTTCTTTTTAAAATTCTCTCAATTGCTGCTCTTAAAATTACCTCTTCATCTCTGTAGTCCATTACATTTCGAAGCTTTTCGTAAATTTGTGCTACCTTTGAAACAATCGGGTTTACGCTAATTTTTTTATCGTTATTTAGTGCTGCTTCTCCTTTTTGAAACTCTTTAAGAAGAGCGCAAACAAGCGGAGAAAAATTCATATTATTCATTTTTAGTTTTCCTATCTTATCATAACTTAAAAATCCTGCAATAGTTATTTAACTAATATGTATATAAAAATTACCCAATTATATTTAATTTAGTTTAGAAAATAAAATTTTGTGAGTTTACATTATTTATATAATTATTCTTTTGAAACTACATTTTGAGGACTACCTGAAAGAAAAGCTTTAATATTTAAAATAGTGGCATCAATTATTTGGACTAATGCTTCTTTACTATTAAAAGCATTATGTGGAGTTATAATTACCTCTTCCCTGTTTAATAAAAGATGATTTAAGAGTTCTGTTTTTGGATCAAAAGACTTAAGATACTCTGATGTTAAAAGCTCTCTTTCTTCTTTTATTCCTAATTCTTCTTCCAGAACATCTAATCCAACCGCCTTAAAAATCCCTTTCTCTATCCCTTCTAGAATCGCCTGTGTTTCAATTAATATTCCTCTTGCCGTATTTATTAAAATGCATCCCTTTTTAAACTTGTCTAAATTTCCCATATTTATAATATGTTCTGTTTCTTTTGTGTGTGGCACATGTAAAGAAATTACATCTGAATTCCCTAAAAGATAATCCAGTGTATCTGCAAAAGACACTTTTTCGTCTTTTGCTAATTCTTCATCTTTTGTTCTTGAATAAACTAATATTTTCATTCCAAACGCTTTTGCAATTTCAATTACTTTTTTTCCAATATGTCCTGCTCCGATAATACCTAATGTTTTTCCATAGAGATCAAAACCGGTTAGTCCATCCAAGCTAAAATCTCCTTTTTTTGTTTTCTCAATTGAAGGGATTAATTTCCTGGAAATTGCCAAGATTAAAGCAAAAGTATGTTCTGCAACTGTATCTCCTCCATATCTTGGTATATTTGAAACAACAATTCCTTTTTGTTTGGCAAAATTAACATCTATATGATCAAAACCAACAGAGCGAGTTGCAATATGTTTAAGATTTAATAAATTACTAAGCACTTCCTGGTTTATGGTTGAATAAATAAAAGGAGAAACAATTTCCGCATCTTTATATTGTTCATAGGTTTTGGGCTCTAGTTTTTCTTCTGTAAACATTAACTCGTGTTCTGGAAACGAAGTTTTAACTAGCTCTTCTTCCCATTTCTCTATTTCAAAAAAAACTATCTTTGCCATACTATTATTATATGTGTATCTAAATATTTTTTTCAACTGCTAATAACTAATGTCATTTTTACTTATTGACAAACTTTTTTAAAAAACGCTAGAATACCAACATGGCAAAAAAAGAAATTAAGGGCTCCAGAAAAAAAATATATATATTAATTGCTTTAATAATTGTATTGGCAGTTTTAATCCCAAGAATAAGTTCTAGTTCAAATCTTAATAAACTAAAAGATAAAACAATACCAGATGCTGTAAAAATAGCAATTAATAACCCAGAAACAAAATTTACCATTGGTGAAGTAAAGGAAAAAAGTGGCGTATATGAATTTAAATTAAACATAGGTGAGGGGGAACAGGCTCAAGAATATACATCATATATCAGTAAAGACGGAAAAATTTTGTTTACTTCAGGTATTGAAGTTGAACAAATGGCAGCTTCAACAACTACAACAACAAAAAAAGTATCATGTAATGATTTAACTAAAGCTGATAAGCCAAATTTAATGGCATTTGTTGTTGCCGGTTGCCCATTTGGCATACAAATGCAGAGACTATATAACAAGACAATTACAGAACTTCCCGAAATTGCTAATAATTTAAGCGTTAAATATATAGGCAGTATTGAAGAAGGAAAAATTACTTCTATGCATGGCGACGAAGAAGCACAGGAAAATCTAAAGCAAATTTGTATAAGAGAAGAGCAAAAGGATAAGTTTTGGCCATATGTTTCCTGCTATATGAAAGCAGAGGGACAATCTCAAAATTGTCTTTTATCAAGTGGTGTTGACCAAACAAAACTAAATGCTTGTACAACCGATAAGGAAAGAGGCTTAAAATATGCTCAAGCTGATTTTGACTTAGCTAATAAATTCAATGTAACTGGCTCCCCCACACTAATACTTAATGATAAAGATACGGTTTCTGAGTTTGATTTTGGAGGAAGAGTAGCAGATGCAATTAAACAATTGGTATGTTGTGGTTCAAAGACAAAACCTGCATATTGCGAAAAAGAGTTATCTAAAGATGAAATAGCAACGTCATTTTCCGAAACCGAAACAGTATTAGGAGAAAGTACTTCTGCTAGCTGCAATTAACTTATCCAAGCATTAACCACTCAGGTTTAAATAGCAACAGAAAACCAATTATCACCATTAAAACTCCACCAATTAAATGCGAATACCTTGAATACTTACTTTGTATTCCAACTACCTGAAGTGTAATCATTGCCGTAAAAAAGATAAATAAATCATCTAACATAAAAACAAATATGTACAAAAGAAGATATAAATAATATTGCCAGATTGGCAAATTAGATAAGCTTAAAATTTTTGTATAAATTGCCGGTAAGCCTGCGGAGCAAATTAACTCAACTAAGTTTACGGCAAAAGCAAGTAAAATAATTCCCCCCATTGCAATAATAAGCGAGCGCTTTTGAGTAATAGCTCTTATCTTCTCAAAGATTTTTTGCCTATTTTGATTTCCCATAACGTTACAACCACCCTGTTTATTAACCCAATAATCTCTTAAGTAATACCCCCCACTACCCAAAGCTATTAAACCAATTAATATTCTTACCCAAATAATAAATCCTAAAAAGAGAAAAAGATTAAGCCAAGCTGAAAGAAAAAGAAAATAAACAACAGCTGAAGACATGATAAAAGCAATTCCTAAAACCCACATTCTTTTTTTATTTTCCATTCCTATAAGTAAACTTATTAAAAATAGAAGCGTCCACATAGCACAAGGATTAAATCCATCTAGAAAAGCAACGACTAATGTTAAAAGAGGTAATGAAAGACTTTTTATTTCTAACTCTCCAAATATGGGAACATTTAAATTCTTAGGAACTCCTTTCATGTCCTCCCTTACCACTTCTTTTTCAAGATTTTTTTCTTCAGGTGTTAAATCAGATATTAAATCTTCACTACCATTACTTATTACATATTTTATTTCCTCCTCTATTTCTCTTCCTGTAGTCTCATCATTTAAATATCCAATATAATATTCCTTACCAATAACCGCAAAAGGCACTCCTGATGTATCCGCTCC
>CAYWVK010000028.1:0-7519 GCA_964461865.1 uncultured Gammaproteobacteria bacterium | reverse complement strand
TAGAGGCGCCGTTTACCTCCTTTTCCGATTCTTTAAACTTAATATCTTTAATTCCTAAATCAATTAGCAGTTGTTCTATAATTCCTTTTGCTTCAAAAAAAGAAAGATTTTCTTTTTTAATAATTCCTGCTAAATGTAGAATTTCAATTGGGTGCTTATCTTTTATTTTTTCATAAACGTTTGCTAGTTCAAAAATTTTAAGCTCCTTTTTAGTGGGGTTTTTTTTAACTATTTCAAGTAAGCTTGGGACAAGTGTTTTTCTCATGTAGACAAGATCTTCGTTTAAAGGATTTGCTATTTCAACCGATTCATCAATTGGTCCTTCAAGTAATTCCTCAGATACCATAGAATAACTGTAAACTTCTGTAAAGCCCCAATATTTAAATGCATTTTTTACTCTTTTTATCCAATAAAATCTATCATTTTCTATTTGTTTTTCTTCTGTTTGGAAAAGAGGTACAATAACGCTTGGTAATTTATCATAGCCATAAATTCTGGCAATTTCCTCAATCAAGTCTTCAGCAAGCGTTACATCTTCTACCCTATAACTTGGTGGTATAACCGTTAATTCTTTTTCATTAAGTGTTGTATTAAAACCGAGCTTATCAAGTATTTTTTTTGATTTTTGAATTGGAATATTTACCCCAATAACTTTGTTGATTTTATCTTCATTAATTTTTATAACAGTCGGTTTTAATTTATTCGGGTAAATATCAATTATTTCTGAGACAATTTTTCCTTCTGCAAATTCTTCATAAAGTTTTATTCCTCTAAGAAATGCATCAATTACCAGTTCCCTGTCAACTCCTTTCTCGTTTAATATCGCTGCTTCACTTCTTATCCCAAGTTTCAATGATGTTCTTCTGATATTTAAGCTCTTATTATTGTCAAAAAAGAAAATAATTCTTTTTGTATTATTTGTTACTACGCTATTTGCTGTTCCCATTACACCAAGTAAATCAATAATTTCTCCTTTTCCATTATCGGCAACAATATCTCCTCCTTCTAAAATATGTTCTTTTTTATCCAGCGTTTTTATTTTTTCTCCTTTTTTTGATTTTCGAATAATTATTTTATGCGTATCTATTCTGTCGTAGTCAAAAACGTGAGCGGGGTGACCAACCTCTCTCATAACGTAGTTTGTAACATCAATTAAATTATTTAAGCTTCTGATATTCATTGATTCAAGTCGCTCAGTTATAAATTTAGGAGAATTTTTTATTTTTACCTCCATAACTACAGCTAGTATCCGATTGGTAATTGAAGAGTCATTCTCAACTATTAAAGGTAATTTTTCCTTTAGTTTGCCAATTGATAAATTGAGATTTTTGTTAATATTTAAGGGAATAAAACTTGCTTCAATTCCTATTTCTGAAAGTGATGTATAGGCTTCTCTGGCAATACCTAATACAGACATTAAGTCACATCTATTACTGGTTACTTCTATATGATAAAGATAATCATTTTTTATTTTTTCTATTTTTTCAACAGATACACTGCTTAATGAAAGCGTTTTTGCGATTTGACTTACAGTTGCTTTAGTTTTTAAATGTTCTCTTAACCAACTGTCTAAAATTTGTATGTTCATAATTTAAAATTGTTCTAAAAATTCTAATTTGTTTGAATATAATAATCTTATATCATCAATTTCTATACCTTCTTTCATCATTAACACTCTTTCTATTCCCCAACCAAAAGCAAAGCCTGTATAAATTTGAGAATCTATTTTTACTGTTTTTAAAACATTTGGATGTACCATTCCTGCGCCACCTAATTCAAGCCAGCCTTCTTTACAAAGCTTACAGCCTTTTCCCTTGCATACACCACAGGAAACATCTACCTCTAAAGATGGTTCAGTAAATTGAAATTGATAAGGTCTGATTCTTGATTTTCTGTTTTTTCCAAAATATGATTTAACAAAATAGTCCAGTGTTCCTTTAAGATGGGCAATGGAAATATTTTTATCAATTACTAATCCTTCAAATTGATGAAACATAGGTGTATGTGATACGTCTGATTGTCTTCTGTAGCATTTAGCAATATTTAGCATTCTAATCGGTGGTTTTTTTGTTGTCATTTCTCTAATTTGTCCGGATGATGTATGTGGAGTTAAAACAATTTCCTCCGTGTTATTATTTTCTTGTTTTATAAAAAAGGTTTCCCAGTCGTCTCTTGCCGGATGATCTTTGGGAAAATTTAAAGCTTCAAATGCATACCAATCAGTTTCAATCTCAGGGTGTTTAACTTGAGTGAATCCGATTTTTTCAAAAATTTCAACAATTTCCTCAACAGCTTGAGTTATTAAATGTAAATGTCCAAGCGGAGGCAATATTGAGGGATTACTAAAATCAATTTTTTTTCTAATTATTTTTGTTTTAAGTTCTTTTAATTCATTTTTTCGATTATTAAGTGTTTCCTCTAAGATTTTTTTTACTTCATTTGCTAAAGCACCTACTTCCGGTCTTTTTTCTATTGGGAGTTTTGCAATTTCTTTCATTGTTTGGGTTAAGCTTCCGTTTCTGCCTAAAAACTGAATTTCAAGTTCTGTTAATTCATTTAAATCATTAGCATCTATGATTAAGGTTACGGCAGAGTTTTTAATTGAAATTAATTTTTCTTCCATGAGTCTAATTATAGCAGGGTTAATTATAATAAAAAAAGGCTTAAGAGGTTATTTAGTGTTTTTTACAATTTCTGAAAAGGTTTTTGGATCGTTAAGAACTAAATCCGCTAATATTTTTCTATCTAATTCAATTTTTTTATTTTTTAGGTTATTTATAAATTTACTGTATGATACTCCTTCTTTTTTAACCGCTTCTCCGATTCTTAAAATCCAAAGTTTTCTAAAATCTCTTTTTTTAAGTTTTCTTCCATGATATGCATACGCTCCGGCATGAAGACTTGCTTCTTTTGCCATTTTTGTCAAACGGTTCTTAGTTCCTTTATAACCTTTTACAGATTTTAATAATTTATTATGCTTTCTTCTTGATACTTTTCCCCTTTTTATTCTTGCCATATTATGCTTCTCCTAACATTTTTTTAATTTTTTTAGCAAATTTACCCTTTAATATTCCGGGTTCTTTTTGTCTTCTAAGTCTTGATTTTGACTTATGTGCTTTAAGGTGGCTTTTGTATTGATGAGAAAAAATAACTTTTCCTCTTTTTGTTACCTTAAATCTTTTACTTACTGATTTCTTGATTTTTTTCTTTGGCATTATTATTTTTCCTTTCCGGCGAGAGTACTGCTATCATTTGTCTTCCTTCAAAATGTTTTTCTCTCTCTATTTTTGAAATATCTTCCAATTTATTAATTGCTTTAATTAATACTTCTTCCCCAATTTCAGGATGAGTAATTTGCCTTCCTGCAAATCTCATTACAAATTTTACTTTATCTCCATCCTCTAAAAATCCTCTTGCTCTTTGTACCATTACCATTAAATCATGATCATCCATTAATGGTCCAAGTCTTACTTCTTTTGTTCCTGTTGTTTTTGCTTTTCGTTTCTCTTCCCGTTTCTTTTTCGCTTCTTGATATAAGAACTTTTTGAAATCAATAATTTTTGCGACTGGTGGATTAGCTTTTGGAGCTATTTCTACCAAATCCAATTCCTGATTCCTTGCCATTTCAAGCGCTTCGTATTTTTTTAATATTCCGATTTGCTTTCCTTCACTATCTAATACCCGAAGCGTCAAAGCAGCAATATGCTGATTTGTTCTATAGTATTTTCTTTCTTCTGGTCTTTTCTTATATCTTTTTATCAATTTCTTCTTTTACCCTTTTTATAAATTGAGAAAGATCTAGTGTTCCTAAATCCTTCCCGTTTCTAGTTCTAATTGAAATTGAATAGTTTTTACCACTATTTACTTCTTTGTCCCCTATTATACCCATATATGGTACTTTTTGTAAAGTGGCGCTACGAATTTTTGATTGCATTGTTTCTGAACGATTATCAGTTTCCACCCTGATATTTTCTTCCTTTAATTTATTTTCAATTTCTTTTGCATACTCAATATGTTTTTCAGTTATTGGAATAAGCTTTATTTGCATTGGTGAAAGCCATAATGGAAATGCTCCTTGATAGTGTTCGGTTAAAATTGCTAAAAATCTTTCAAACGAACCAAAAATTGCTCTATGAATCATAACAGGCTGCTTTTTACCACCATCTTTATCAACGTAGGAAAGCTTAAAGGCTTGTGGCATATGAAAATCTAGTTGAACAGTTGCTAATTGCCACTCTCTTCCCAAAGCGTCTTTTACGTGCATATCTATTTTGGGACCATAAAATGCTCCGTCTCCTTTTTTATTTCCTGCTTTAATGTTTTTTTTCTTTAAAACATTTTCTAGGTCTTTTTCCGCTTTTTCCCACATTTCATCAGTTCCTGCTCGCTTCTCTGGTCTTGTTGCGAATCTAAATTCATATTCAAAATTAAAGCTTTTATAAAAATTAATCATCATGTCTAAAACACTAGATACTTCATCAAAAATTTGCTCCTCTGTTGCAAAAGTATGCGCGTCATCCATGGTTAACTGCCTAACCCTTAAAAGTCCGTTTACCTCTCCGCTCTTTTCTCTTCTATGCAGCCTTCCGAGTTCGGATAGTCTTAGCGGTAATTCTTTATATGTTCTTGGTCTAAATCTATATATTATTGTTGCTTCAGGGCAATTCATTGGTTTTATGGTATAACTTTCGGGATTTTTATCATTTTCATCATCAGCCAGGATAAGGTTGTACATGTTGTGTTCACCAAACTTTGTCCAATGCCCTGACTCCTTAAATAGCTTGGATTTAATCATTATTGGCGTTGAGGTTTCTTGATATCCTGCTTTATCGGTTAACTCTCTTATGTATTTTTCAAGTTCTCTAAAGAGAATCATTCCATTTGGAAGCCAAAACGGTGCACCAGGAGCATAGTCGTGATTAAAAAATAACTCCTGCTCTTGTCCGATTTGTTTATGATCTTTTAGTTTTTTATCAGTCATGGTTGGTTATTTTAGCAAATATGGAGCTGATTGTAAATTTGATAAGACAATTGAAGTCACTTGTGTTGCAACGTCTCCTAAAAACGGTACAAGGTTAATAACCCTTAAAGCATAGGTAATTATTCCAACAATTATTGTTACCCCAATGGTTGCTCCCAGTCCCCATGATATTCCTCCAATAAAATTGTTTATGATTAATTGTTTTTTGCTTTGTTTTACTTGTTCGTGTTTTTCCATCCTTTTTAAAGCATAGAAGAGTTAGCTTTGTTTGTCAATTATTTTGGGTCTAATTGTGGTGAGATTTGTTGCATTGCTTTTAAGGTAATATCAATAAATTCATTTAAAGGAATTTCAAGTCTTGCTTCACACATTTTTATTTTTTCTCTTTCTGCTCCTTTAGCAAAATTGAGGTCATTAAATTTATTTAAAACAAAATCTAAAGTTAAAGATGTAAGTTTTTTATCAGGATGAATAAGCATTGCAGCAATAATTATTCCAGTTAGTTCGTCTACTGTATAAATTGCCCAGTCCATTTTAGATTTTGGTTCTACTCCGTTATATTGAAATGCGTGTGATTTAATGGCGTATAAAACATCGACTGGTAATTGATTTCCGATTTTTTCTTCTAAGATTAAAGAATGTTTTTCTGGATGATTTTTAGATAATTCATAGTCTGCATCATGAAGTAATCCTACTATGCCCCATTTTGCTTGATCATTAGGATTTATTTGAGGATTTAATCTTTTATATAGCGCTATCATTACAGCTTCTGCTGCTAAATGATGTTTTATCAAATTTTCATTTTTTACAATTGAAGTTAATAATTGATAGGCAGTGTTTCTGTCCATAAGGATAGTGGGCCCAAGGGGGCTCGAACCTCTGACCTCTGCAATGTCAATGCAACGCTCTAGCCAACTGAGCTATGGGCCCTAATATATGCAAATTATAACAGGAAATTTTAAGGCTGACAATTATAAAGAGGAATTAGCCTGTTTGTTGTGAAACTGCTCTTTCACCAGATAGGCCAAAACTTGTTCCGTGCTTTTTGTATAATCCCCAGAAATCTTTTTTTCTTTTACCTTTGCCGCTAACTGCTTTTAGCCATTGTTCAGCATTTTCTACTCTAATTCTTGCAGTTTTAACAACTGTTAACATCCATTCAAGAAAATTTTGATGGTATTTTCCAGGTGTTTTCGGCATACTGACTTGAGTAATTCCTCTAAATTCAATTTCAAGTGTTTTTGAGGTTTTTGCAAGTTTTTTAAGTTCATGTATTATTTCTTCAACTCTTACTGAAAGCATTTGGTTTTGCTCATTTCTGATTCTTTTTTCTCCATATAGCATTTCACTTTTATAATTAATTCCTGCTTCAATAACTATATTTTTCTTTTTTTCTGTTTTTTTAAAGCTAATTTCTTCTCCCTCAATTAAATCTCCCTTAGTTTTCAAATCTGGTTCTTCTTTAACTGACAGAAGTTGTTTCCAAAGGTCGTGAACAGATTCTTTAACAAGATCGTTTTTAAAAGAGTCCACAACTCCTTTTCCTATGCTTTTTGCGGCTTCAATGGAGTTTTCATCACTTCTTTCTCTCTGCTTTATTTTAACCTTAGCCATAACATTCCCCGTTATATCATAGGTTCTTTAAGAAATCAAGAGTTTTTTGTTGTCTTATAATACTGGCTAGAAGATATTTATTTGAAGCAAGATTCTTTTTTTCTTCCTCTGTTTTTCCTTGGCTTATAGCCTCTTCAATTTCCTTCTCTTCAACTGAAATTTTTTCATCTTCCGCAATTTGTCTTAGTATAAACTCGAAGCTGATATCATTTTTTGCCTTTAAATCATATTCTTCTTTTAACTTCTCGGTTGTCTTTCCACTTGAGGCTAAATATTGATCCAGTGTTAATCCTAAACGTTTAATTTCATCTAGGGTTTGTGATAGAAGTCTTTCTGTTTCAGAATCAATAATAATTTGTGGAATATTTACTTTAACCACTTTTAAAAGTTCTGTAATTATTTCTTCAAGATTAGGTGGCGTTGGTTCTTTTCCTGGAATGATTATTTTTGATTTTGCATTAATCTTTTTGATATTTTCTTTATAGTTTCCAAGATCAATTTTTGGTGCTTCGCAAGTTATAGCAATAAATTGAAAATCTTTATCTTTTTCTAATTTTCCAATTTGTATTCGGGGAGAGATAACCGGATTTAATTTATGTTCTTTTACAGCTTCAACGTATCCTTGCGGAAGTATTTTTTTTAGTATTTCTTCATTTATTTTTTCTTCATTTATTTTTTCTTCTATCAGTTTTTTAGGAGCCTTGCCTTTTCTAAAGCCTGGAACCTGGGCATTTTTTGCCATTTCCTCAACGATTTCAGATCTTACCCTTGCTATATCCAACCATGGAATAGTAATGGTTAATTGAATATTTCCGTTTTCTTGTTTTTGAATAGCTGATATCATAATGTATCTATCGGTGCGGACGAGAGGATTTGAACCCCCACAGCTTATTAAGCCACAAGGTCCTAAACCTTGCGTGTCTA
>CAYWVK010000027.1:4589-7931 GCA_964461865.1 uncultured Gammaproteobacteria bacterium | reverse complement strand
AAAAAGAGTTGCAGGAATTGCTGTATTTTGGCCAAGGTATATATTAAATATACCATCCGTATCAGGATCAATTGTGTCTATTTCTTGCCATAAAAGAGCAGCACCGGTTGCTATTTCATCGTTATATATGGCAAAGCGAAGCGGGGTTAAGCTTACAATAGGATTGTCATTATCATCAGTTAGCCTTCCTTGAAAGGAAAGAATTCGAGGAGGAGCTGTTGGTAAAGCAGCTAAGGCAGGTTGTTTTAGTTTTGGTTCAATAAAGAAAGCATCGTATATTCCAAAGCCAAGTCCGGCCATAAAGATTACTAGGATGGCCAAATGGAAATAGTGAGTAATTGTATATGAATGATACCTTTTGTACCATTCTGGTCGTGTGTATCTGGCATGATGAATTGCTTTTTTATGCCAGGATAGGGATTGAGTAGAAATGCTAATAGGAGCATACATTGTCTTGGGAAGGTTTCCGATTGTTTTTGGATTTAAAATCGGGGATTTTTTCATGGCATCTTTGGTTTTAGAGGCTAAATCGGTTGCTTTTTGAAAAATTGGTTTTCCTTTTCTTTTCCAATTAAGGTAAGCTATTTTTTCACTAGCTGAAGCTAGGGGAGCAGTAATTAAAGAGTCAATAATAAGCGTTGTTAAGCCACCAAGTTTTTGAAATAACCTAGCAGGAGCAAATCTTGAATATTCTTTTTTTTCTAGGCTCTTTTCAAGTTCAAGTTCATTTACTTTTGCAGTTATTAGCGTTGAAGTTTTAAGTTTTTCAATGTTTGAAACTTGAGGTTTTAGGTCTTTTATTAATCCTTCTGAAGCTGCCCAGGAAATGTATCTTCTTAAAGAAGAAAGCTTTCTGTTAACGGTTAGGGGCGAGAAATTATTTGAAACAAGCCTTTTTTTGTATTCCTCAACAATGTTGTTGTCAAGTTTATAAAATAGGTCTTTTTCAGAGGTATCCCAGGTTTCTTTTATGCCTGTTACATCTTCAGCCCAAGCTAAAAATTGTTTTACATCAATAACGTAGTTTTTTATAGTTAAGCGTGAGGCGTTATATACGTAAAGATAATCTTTAAAGTCTTTTATTTTAAAAGGATCTTCTTCTTTTTGGTGATTAGTTTTATCAGCCTCAAAAGGAGAGTGTGAAATATGTCCCTCTAGCTTTAAAAAATTAAAGAATTTTCTCAAAGAAGAGAAGTGTCTCTCAATAGAGCGAACTGATACGCTTTTGTCTTCTTTTTTTGGGTTTAGCCTGTCTAACTTGTATTCGTTAAGTATTAGTAAAGAGATATTATCCGGTGAAAACCCATCGTGGTGTTTAGCCTCATACCAGTTGATAAATTGAGTAACATCAGCCTTGTAATTTTTAACCGTTAGCTTTGACGGTTGGTTTTTTTGATTTTGTAGATAATTGGTAAATAGACCTATAAATTGGGCAGTATTCATTCCCGAGCCTCACTTTTTAAAAATATGCAATTAGGTTCGAGATTATACGGATTATACAGTTTATAAGAAATATTTATATATATACACATACTATTAGAATAAGAAATTTTTTCACAAGATGTCAAGAACCTAGAGTAATATACTCTTGATATATATTAATATATTGTGATATATACAGTAAGGTAGTATTTTAATACGTAAAAAAGTAGAAAATTAATGTTTTTACAGCCTTAAAATACCTAGTTTCGACTAATATTATACTTTTGTAAAAAACGGTAAGTCTATCAAAAAACATCAAACAACATCACTAGTCCTATAACCTGTTTTCACGAAAAATTTATCCTTTAGTTTTTTAGCCTCAAGAAAATTTGTTATTTTTTGAAAAAAATGAATTTAATGAAAGTCTTGATTAGCAATCATCTTCTTAGAGTGATACTATTTTTAACATATAGTTTTTTGTTGATTTTATAGTCTATAAGTAAAACAAGCTTCTATATATAAATAACTTGTTGTGCTCTTTTTAAATATGCTTAAAGGTAGTTGCTTTATAGATTTAAATCTGTTTAAAATTAGTTAATTAATTGATTTTAATGAAAAATAAACTGTCCAAAATTGTTCTTTTCTTGTCTGTTCTTGCTGTTTACGTATTTTTTTCTACATTTAATTGTAATGCTCAAGTTACTCTTCCAAAAGCAAGTCATAATACCAACGTTTCTGCTAAGGTGGGGCAGTACTATTTAAATCTTTCCGGTTGGATATCTCCTTATGCTTCAGTTGTATTAACTTCTGATGGAATCTTTTTAAGATCAACTGTAGCGGATTCAAACGGAAACTTTTATATTACAGGAGTATTAATTAAGGCCGGTTTTTCTAACTTTTGCCTAGAGGCAATAGATTTTAAAAGACTGGGAGAGTCTTACACTTGTTTTAATGTACCTCCGGCCACAGAAGATGTTAATTTTAAGGATATATTTCTTCCTCCAACTCTTGGTTTATCAAGAAGCGAGATGGGAGACAATGAAGAGGCGATTGCTTTTGGTTATACTATGCCGGGAGCCAAGGTTAAGCTTTATTTAAGTAATGGACAAATCATTGAGACCACTGCCAATAATGAGGGTTATTATGAGTTTAAGTTAAAAAATCTTAAGTCGGGAAAATATGAGCTTTACGCAAAGGCAGAATACCAGAATAAAGAGTCTTTAAAGCCTACTAAAACATTAAAGCTTACTTCTTTATCATGGTGGGAAATGTTTCTTGCTTTTATAAGGGATATTTGGAAAGAAATAGTAAAATTTGTCACCTCAATAGGCCTAGGACCGCTTTGGATTGCCTTACCGATTATTATCCTGATTATTATACTTATTTTAAAGCTATGGCCAGAGAAATTTACCTTTATTTATGACAGTAAACTATTAGCGTTCTTGCCTAGAAGAAAGAAGAAGAAGCTTCACCATAGCTGGTTTATGGGGTATTGACAAGGTATTGTTAATGATTTATTATCGCCGCATGTCAAAGACAGAACAATGTCCACGAATTATTGATCAACAAAAGGCTGTTGAAGAACAATTAAAAAGAATAAATGCCAGAAGTAAAGCATTTCCTTGGTGGGAGATGTTTGCTGGTAGTAAAAATAAACCAGAAGAAAAGCAGCCGGTAAATGTTTCTACGGATTCGGGTTTAAAAGCTACTTTAGTAAAAGAGGAATGGGATCTTTCTAATGTAGGACCACTGCTTATTCCTTAGGTGATATTTTATTCTTGGGGGTTTTCTTTGTTAAGCTTTTCTTTTTTTACTCTTAAGCTTTTCTTTTTTAAATACATTATTCCCAAAATTGCTGTAATAATAATTAGGATTACTATTAACATTATCTTCCATGGTAAAACCCAGAAGGTCATAGTC
>CAYWVK010000027.1:0-4489 GCA_964461865.1 uncultured Gammaproteobacteria bacterium | reverse complement strand
CTCATCCGGTTTATAAATTACTGCTGCATAGTGCCCACCCGGTTTTGCGTCTTGTGGTACTTGAAGGTAGTAATCTAATTCAAACTTCTCGTGTGGATTAACTGTAAATTTTCCGGGATATGCTGCAATCCATGAAGCAGCAGAGTATTTATTAGATAGGGTATCGGGAGGAAGGATTGTTGGAACGCCGTTAGTATCTTCAACAATAAAGTCTTGAGTAGTTGCAGTAAACGTTAGCGTTTCGTTTGAATCATTAATGATTTTTACTTTTCCCTCGGCTTTTTCACCGGGGTTTAATTCGTGTTCAACTGTTGGAGGGACTAGGGTAAAGGTTCTGGTTGGTTGTTGAGCATTGGCGTATTTAGAAAATGTAATAACTACTAAAAGTGTTATTAATATTGGTGTTATTATTTTTAATGTTTTTTGGACAGTTTTTTTCATAAGTTAATTAAAACGTTGGCGTTGCCACATAGGTTATTACTGATGTATAAAGACCTGCAGGTACCCTTACATCCATTCCTGCTGCGTACTCAACACTGGTTAGGCCGTTTCCTGCTGCTATTACATTTCCAACCGGTCCTGTTGAATCATAGGCTAGTGTTATAGCAGTTGAGCTTGTTGGCCAGCCGTATTTACATTCATTAGCAGTTGAACCGGTAATTACGCTGCTGCAGTTTTCATTGTCCGCTTCTGTCCAAGTAGTTGTACCGTATGAATCTAATCCACAAGGATGAATTCCAAACCAATGTTCGCCATTTGGAAAAGCGGTTGGAGTCGTACTGCTGTTTATTGAGAAACCACTGGCAACGTTTGTTAATTGACCACTTGATGTAGCAGTTAACGCATAGCCATTGGGTGCATTAGTGGAGATAGTGATTAGTTGAGCTGCAATGTTTCCTATTTTAGTATCTGTTCCAGTTGGGGTATTTCCTAAAATTCCTAAATCTACAAGCGTTGCAGTTGATGCAATTCCTGTGTTGGTTGTTTCAGAATTAGTACAACCGGTTGTATTACCGGTGTTTATGGCTGTTGCATTAGCAATTCCGGTAATTGTAAAGGTAAGGGTTGGATCAACGGTGGCTCTAACTGTAACCGATTCAATCACACCTATTTTAGCACTTGATTCCTCTCTTGTTGCATCTGAAGAGTCAGTTGTTTTAACACCAATTCTCCAAGTGTCTGCAATTCCTTCGGTTGTGTTGCTTTTAGTAGGATTAATTAAAGTTGGAATTTGAGTTGTGCAATTTGTTCCTGTATTTGCAGAGCAACCAATTAAAAAAGTAACTTCAGTGCCGGGAGTTACTGCTGAATTAGTAATACAAGTAATTGATGGAGAAGTAACACTCCAGCCTCCATCACAGGTGATTCCATTCGTTTTTATATTTGTACTTGTTAATCCGTTAAAAGCAAAGGTGGTTGCAGATGGGGAAGCAGATGTGTTAGCGCTTCCCGGAAAAGTAATTATAACCTTACCACTGGCTGGGATTTCAACTTGGGTAGTAAATTGAACTTTATGCATTGCGGTTATAGGAACCATAAATAAGTCTCCTGCACCAAAGGGATTAGTTGTGCCGGTGTTTAAATATACATTCTTTGTCCCCCAAAGACCAGTTGTTGCAGACGCAGTTGAAACTATAACATTTTCAAGGATACTGCCTGATGATTGTTGTAGCCTTGCAGAATCTGATGAGAGAAAAACCGCAGATCCATTATCAACAACAGTTACTGATGTAGCTGCGGCTGAAACAGCAGAGCTTAAATTGGTTGAGGTTGATGGTCTTGAGGTAGAGATAGTGTCTGAAACTAAGGTTAGGGCGTTAGCATCTGGAGTATTCAATAGAAATAATATGGTAAATATTACCGGTAGTAAAATCCGTAATTTTTTCATTTATAAAATATAATTAACTCTATAATAAACAGTATGTAAAATCATCAAGTTGTTGTCAAGTGGTAAATTGGTAATTTTTTGAGCTTATATTGTTATTTCCTTTTATATTTTTTAATTCTTTTGTATAAATAAACAGTTATAAATATTGCAATAATTATTCCAAGTAATATTTTAAGCGGCAAAGCGAAAAAATAAATAGTTTTTTTAAACAACGGTCCGTTTTCCGATAGTGCAATAGTTAAAGTTGCTGTATATGGGCCCAGTAAAAAATTTTCATTCCAATAAGCATATGGTTTTGAGTTTTCCTGATATTTAAAATACGCCGGTTTTGTAGCTTCAATTGATTGCAATGAATCGGGAATCATGCGAATTGATTGGGATAAAATGTTTACGGCCAGTAAATCAACTCTTCCGACTGTTTGTCCAAACAAGTTTTTGATTAAAATTTCACCTTTTGGAGTTATAAAGTGATTACCTTTATTTTTTACTCTTATTGTAAAGGGAACCGGTCCGTTTTCAATAAAAGTAGGAGTAGAGTATTCCTCAATATTCCCTTTAGCCATGCCTTTTTCGCCGATTGAAAGAAGAACATTTGTAGCAATTCCACCCACTGATACAGCCTGAGTGGATTGGTTATTAGGGTTATTTGTTGATACAAAGATTATTGAAAAGTAATAGTCTGATAGAGTTTCATCCTTTGGAATATTAGTAGTTATTGTTAAGTCTTTTTTTTGTTTTGGACCTAGGGTAATACTGGTTATTTCTTCGTTTTCATCAAGTATTTTTATTCTTTGAAAAAGCAACGGATCATCTTTTAAAAATTCTTCACTGTTTAAAAATTCAATTTCACCGTTTTCCAAAGCAGATGGTTTAAAAAGTTTATAGATAATCTTTAAATTAATTTCTTTTTCTTCATAATTCATAATTGATAAAGTTGCCTCTGTTTTTGCCGGTGGAATAGCTTCTATTTCAATTAACGGGGGATAAATTCCCAGTTTAATTCCACTTGCTTCAATATCTTTTAGGGGGAGTAGTAAGAGTAAGAGAAAAAATATTATAAAAGTTTTTGTTTTCATATTAAAAAGTTGGTGTTGCAATATATGTAATTACATTAGTATAAACTCCTGAAGGTTGAGTTCCTGAAATGTTTACTTTATAAGTAATTTCAACCTGCTTATTTCTTCCTACGTTATTTCCGCTCATAACCACTTGGGCAGAGGGTGATGCGTCAAAGGGTTTGTAGTAATTGGAGCTTGTAAAATCAATTGAGCAATCAGTTCCTGAAAGATTATCACATCTATAGCCAAAGCCATAAGTTAAGCTATTTGACCATTCAGTGGCATTTGTCGGGGTACATAAACCATTGTCACAAGTTGTATCCGGAATTATCTTTCCTGTTCCGGGTGATAAAAGAGCGTGGTTTTCAGAGGCTGTTACTTGATAACCGCTGGCAGAGCCATTAGAAACAGTTAGGGTATTAGTTCTGGTAACAGGATTTGTAGCTGTTAAGCTACCAAAGTCAATGTTGGTATCAGAAATTGTAAAAGTAAAAGGAATAATGGAATAAATATATTGAAAACCGGCTCTTACCTTATAGTTAACACCGGTTTTGCTGTATAGGCCAAGTGCAGTTTGACCAACTGTATCGGTTAATTTATAACCCGAACCACTTTTTGCTCCTGCAGCCATATTTAGATTTCCCATCCAGATAATATAATCCTCGTTAGACATAGTCTGAGCATGAGTTCTGCCTATTAAGACTAAAAAAATAATACTAAGAATAAATAGGGGAATAAAGATTTTTATTTTCTTCATACATAATTTATTTAGTCTCTTCTTTTGTTTCCTCTCTTAAGTCTTCTGTTTCTTCTAATATTTCATTTAATTTTTCAATGTCTTTATCTTTTAAAGCATCTTTTTCGTCTTCTAAGATTTCATCGACATCTTCTGCTATTATATCGGCTGCTTCTTTAATTCTCTCTTCCATTGCTTCAATTTTAGCTTCGTTTTGTTCTGTTTTTTTGTATTCATTGCCAAAAAAGAAAGCCAAAGGAGAAATTAAAACCAGTGAGCCAAGACGAAGCATGTTTCCCGTAACATCATCTGTTAGAGCTTGTGGCATAAACACTAAAATTGCACCTAAAATAAAGATAAATACACTTAGTGGTTCAAAAACAAAAGCAATGCCAAAAGCTAAGAAATATAACAGGAAAAAAATAGGAGAATAAAGCCCGTTAGTTGAAAAGATAAGAAGAAAAATTAGTGTATTTAAGATAAAAATACCCCAGGGACCTTCTCCTCCCATGGTTAAAAAGCCTTTACCCCTTTTTCTGGCACTAAGTAAAAGATAAACAAAGATTAATAAGCCTAAAATTGGAACGGTGTATGAAGAAAGCGGTGTTTGTTGCCAAACAAAAATAATTACAAAAGAGAGGATTAAGATTAGACTTTGAGAAAAGAATTTCATACTTTAATAATAAGAAAGTTAACTTAAAAAGGCAAGTTTTATTACATTTAACTCTATGCTATACTCAAAAAAGTTAAGCTATGAATAAATATCAACCAAAAGAGATTGAGCAAAAGTGGCAAAAGATTTGGGAA
>CAYWVK010000026.1:0-8124 GCA_964461865.1 uncultured Gammaproteobacteria bacterium | reverse complement strand
CACTAAAAAGGGGATACGATTACCTGCCCAATAATCGTATCCCCGTTATAAATTTTGATTTAGCCTCTAAAAAAAGTATTTTTTAAATCAAAATATATCAAGCAATATCAAGACGAATTAATGTTTTTAGCTTCATTAATTTTACTTGACAAATTTCAAATATTTGTTATAAAAAACAACAAGGCAATTAGTTTATTCCTGCCTAAGGAACTAAATGCCCTTTTTCCAAGAGCATTGCTTATCGTACCTGAAATTATCATACCTTGAGTAACGAAAGCGATGCTCTTTTTTTATAAAAACGCGATCGGAACCCCGATCCCTTTTTCCATTAGTTTTTTAAATTGTTCTCTTCCTAGTCTTACTAAAAAATCCTGTTTATAGTCAGACAATGTTTTGTTAGCGCCCTTTTTCCTTAAAGCTAAAAACGGAAATTTCATACCTAGCCGGATTTTAGCACACCTTGTCAAGTCTGTCAATCCTATAGCAAAAAAATGACAAAAATTAGCATATCTTATAGTTAATTTAAGTGAGTTTAGGTTGTTAAATCAGGATATTTAAACAAGTAAAAATATTTGTGGATAACTGTGGGGAAAGAATTATTAGTGTTTTTTAAAAGCTTTTATAGATAGATAAGCAATAGTTATTAAAAGAATAATAAGGCCTAAATATTCTAAATACTGCGGCCAATAAGTAATTATAATTTTAGAATTTTTATCATTTAAATTATCCAGTATCCACCCGTTTGCCCAATTATTTACTAATACATGATCTTTAAGTTCTTTACCAAAGATGAATGGTAACATATTTTGGAATATATTCTTTTCATCAACAAGATACGCATTGAATCCATTTTCAAAAGTATATGAAAGCATAAATATCTGCTTATTTTCATTATTTAAATCGATTTTAAGATTAGATAAGAAATAATAAGGGATTGGAATTATTTGAATTGATTCAATATCGTTAACAGAAGGAGTGCCTTTTATACCAAGATTGCTGATGTTTATATCATATCCAGAGTCATTATTGTCATTGTCAATATTAGTCATAGGAGGAAGTAGGAATATCTCTCTATTAAATTCTTTTGAGTTAGTTAGATTGGCGTAAATATCACAATGTCTTGATTTTTGATTTAACACACAAATTGTTAGCGGTAATCCTTGAATATTTCTTGAGGAAATTGCAATTAAATAGCCTTGATTTTGAGGTAAATTTGAATAGGAAAAATGATCGCATGCAGATCCGTCTTGTGAGGAATAACGAATATATTTTTGAGTTTGTTCTTTAAAGATCTTTTTCTGTTGATTATTGTTTATTGAAAAGGGATCTTTTTTGCAATTTACATCACTTATTGGAAGGTTTGTAATATCTTTGCTTAATTCGTTTTGTCCCGAAAAGGGAATAGTAATAGTTTTAGAGTTAATGTTTGATAATTTACCCAAGGATTTTTCTAAAAGATCTTTTGAGAAGCTAGCGGTATAAAAGGGGTTGGTGGTAGCTGTTATAAAATTACTAAAGGTATTTTTCTCAGTTAAGAATCCGGAGTATTCATCTATTTGAATTTTTATGGCTAAGTTTTTAAAGTCTTTTTTATCTATCTCAAAATAATTTAAAGTAGGTTTAGTTATTCCTTCAGAAATATTTTTAGAAAGATAATTTAAACAGGATCCATTTGATATATTCATCATGCAAAGCGATGAGCCTACTTTTCCAACATAATCATAATCAAGGCTTAATAATGTTTTTTCTTCAATTATCTGATTAGATAAAGACATTAAGGGAATTGTGATGCAAATTGGACTTTTTTTAGCAAATACAGAAAAACTATTGTTTTCATCTTCAAGCTCAATTCCAAAAAGAGCGGTTGGATTATCAGAAAAACAGGGTGCAATAGAAAGGTTTAATTCTGAAAAATCAGGAATTATTATTTTATCTGGTTTTAGAGAATAAGCAGAAATTGTGTTCTCTTTTTTGGTGTTTAAAAATACGCTTCCTAGAACAAGAGGGGAGTTTTCAATAAGATTATTGATTATGAAAGTATAATTTTTATTAATACTTAATACGATTCCCGAATCATCAGGAATATCAATAAGGGCAGTTAGCGGTAAAGAATCATTTTTTTCTTGATAGGGGGGTTGAGGATAAATGTTAACCTCAATTTTATTTTTGTTTTTTTTGACTAAAACACTTGCGAAAAGCTTTTCCTCTAAATCAAGAAAAGAATTAGGCGAAAGATTATTTGAATCTAAAGCTATTTTAATTCCTTCAGAATTAAGACTAATTTTGTTTGGCAGAATTTTTCCTTGATTATCTATAATATCTCGAAATTGATAACTTAGAAAAGGATAATTATTTATTGAAAAATATCCATTGTTCTCTAAATAAGCAAAATCTTCGTAAAGGCTTTGAGTTTTAGGGAGTACATTTTTAACGCTTGTTAAAATATTTTCATAATTATAATTTTTAACAGTTTTATAGATATGAATTTTATTAAAATTAGCCTCATTTTTTATAATATTTTTATCTTCCAATTTTTTTAGAATAGATTCTAATTCTTCATAAAAAAGAGACTTATGATCATTGTCAGGAGCAATAATATTTTTATCTAAAAATAGGTATTGAACTTGATATTTATCAATAATTTCTTTTATTAATTTTTCATTTTGTGAGTAAACAGCATAGGAAATTTCTTTATAAAATTGTTCATTTTTAAGATTCCAGCGGTCAAAATCTCTAACTAAAACCGGTTGTTTTATGCCAAACCAGATAAAGCCGGCGCCTTGAAAACTGGGTTTGTTTTTGTACCAATTATAGTAATCCCATCCCCATAAAGAATTAACGGGAAGATAAGCAATTCTTCCATTTTCTTCTCTGCTGTTAAACCATTTAAATGTTTCAAAATATTCCTCAGGGATTGAAATACGCATAAAAGGACTGATTAATTGTCCCTTGAATGCGGGTAGCATGTAATAAAACAGCAAAGAGGATATAATTATTAGTTGAATTATAATTAAGCTTTTTGAAAGTATTTTAGGTTTTATTTTTCTAAAAAGAGAGTAGATAAACTGCATTGCAAATGCAAAATATAATGCATATAAAAAGGTGTAAATGCCTAAAATTTTATCATCTGGAAATCTTAAAGCTTCTTTAAACAAGGGGAGGTGATTTTGTAAAAATATATATAGAGAACCTGTTGGCCAATTGTCATTTATTAAAAAAAACAAGCTAAAAATAAGTATGGGTAAAAAAGATATTCCAATTTTACTTTTTAGATAAATAGAGTAAACAATTCCAAAGATACTTAAAATTGCAAAGATAAGGCCAATTTGTAAAACATAAGGATTATTTAAATGTTGAATCCAGGAAAGTAGTAAATTATCAAATTTATTATTTCCATAATACACACCCCAATCAAAAAGAAAGGTTTTTAAAAGCGAAATGTCTAGGAAATTTCCAAATTCCTTATTATAAAGAAAAGCTTGTGCGGAAAATAGTTTGTTAATGTTTGCTCTTGAAACTTCTGTTCCCTTAGCTAAGATATAATAAATATTTGGTAAAATCCAATACGCATTAATAAGTAGTGTTGTTAATGTTAAAATAATGCTTTTTTTAAACAATGAAAACCGTTTTTTTAATAATTCGGGAATATTTAAGAAAAGTAAATATAATAAAAAAGAGAAAAAATAGACATACCAAAGGGTTGCTGCATAAGCCATAGGTGAGGCTAAGAAATTAACGACAGTAAAAGCTAGTAAAGTCCTTATGTATTTTTTTTCATATAAAAAGGCGGTTGCAAAATAAAAAAGCCATGGAAGAAAGGCATATTGAACCACAAACATCTCAAAAGGAACTATAAATTGTTGCATTGTTCCTAAATTAAGAAGGTAAAAAAGAGAACCTAGAAACGAACATAATTTATTTTTAGTGATAAATTTATTAAGAAAAAAATACATCCCCAATGGTCCAATAATTAAATTTAAAAAGATATAAGAGTAACGAAGAAAATCAAGAGATAAAAAGAAGCTAAAAACATAAAGAATTAAAATATGTGGTAAATCTGCTATGTGTGAATGAGCCGCAACTGCCCCAAGACCTTGTTCTGTTCTAAAAACACCGTTTAATACTCTTTGAATATTAAGATTAAAATTAAATTCCGGATGAAGTGTATCCCAACCTGAAAGATATGTATTTGGAGTGTAATTTAAGAAACAAAGAACAATTGAAATTAAAACAAGAATTACTAACGGATAATTACCAATTAGTTTTTTAAACATACACTATATATTATACAGATTTTATAATGGGGGAGAAAAATGAGCGAATTGGGGGTTGATAAGAATAAGATGTTTTTGATCTAACCCAAAGTTTAAAAAGCGACAAGATATTTTTTTTAATATCAACAAAATAATCTTGTGGATTTCTTCTATGGAAATGAAGCACTTCGTCAAGATTGGCTAATTTTCCGTAAGGAATTAATTTCATGAAAATATCACTATAAATAAAAGGCTTTGAATTAGTATTGAATCTTAAAAGATCTTTTGGTAAAAGAGTTTTGTTAATTAAAACAGTTTCAAATTGCATTGATATTCCGTGTAAAGGGTTTTGATAAATAGAATTATTAATAAGTGGGAATTTGCTAAAGCCGATTTTTTTATTAAGCTCATTAATAAAAGCACATTGGGTACCAACTGCAACTACGCCCTCATTTTTAAGCAGGAAGTTTAGCTGTTTTTTAAGTCTTTGTGAAGCCATAATATCGTTTGAGCTGGTAACGGTTATAAATTGACCCTTGGCTTTTTCCAAGAGTCTATTTAGGGTTATAGCTATACCATATCTTTTAACGTTTTTATATACTTTTATTCGTTTATCTTGTTTTTTAAATCTATTTAAAATTGTTTTAGATTTATCGTTTGAGAAGTCATCAATGGCAATAATCTCAATATTTTTGTAGCTTTGATTAATAAGGCTTTCAAGGCATGTTGCTAGATGCTGTTCTGCATTGTGAACAGGTAATAGTATTGACAGTAATGGTTTTGTTTGTTTCATAAGTTTAGTTAAAATATTGAGGCTAAATAACAAAATAGGGTGGGCAGATTTACATAACTTTGGTAGTCTATCATATTAAAAAACTAGTGTCAAATAAAAACAGGGTAGAATAATTAACCCTACCCTGTTTATTTAATTCCAAGTTAATTATTTATTAAAATCAACTAACTCTGCTCTTAATAGCTGGAATTGTTCTCTTGGTGTACCGTCTTCATTATTGCCCCATTGTCTATAAGCAGCGCTTACAAACAATGTTTTTTTAGCATTATCTGGGTCGTCAGTTACACCAATATAGCTTTTTTCAGGAGTACCTTCCTTTTGTCTGAATAACCAGTGTCCGGATAATAACTCCTCAGTTTTAGCTATTTTTTCTGGGCTTCCTGCATCCCAAATTCTTCCTGTTGCAGTGAATCCATGTCTTGTATAAGTTTGTCCATATCCTTCATTATCCCAATCAATAACTTTGGGTTGAAGGTTTAAGAATAAAACGACAACAGATGTTCTTTCGTCGCCTTCTAATAATCCTATGCCAGGAACTTCGACTCTATCTCCTTGAAATACTCTCCATGCCCACATATCTCCTTGGACATTTTCCTTAAAGTCGGCATTTCCTGAAAAATCATTTTCATCATAGTTGTATCCAGCAACTTCATGAACTACTTTATCCCAATCTTGATATTTAGAAAGATCTTTGTTTATTTCATTCATTTGAAGATCGCTTTGAATAACTAAATTTTTATCAGGTGTGAATCCTTCAGGTAGATTAATAGATACTTCTTGACCGTCAGGGTTTTTAAGTGACCAACCATCTGCGTTTTTAACTGCAGATTCTGTAGATTCCGTAGTACTTGTTGTACTATTTGTTGGTTCTGTGTTAACTTTTTCTGTCGTAGAAGTCATTTCAGCAATAGTTGTTGCTGTTACTTCAGGATTATTTCCAGGTCCTGCGCTAGCTTCGTTGGTTGTAGGAGTAGCAATTGTTTGAGTTATTCCTGTTGCAGGTTTAACTTCATCATTGCTTTTTGCTTCTTTAATTCCAAAACCAATTCCTAAAGCAGCTGCGCCAACACCAACTCCAACTAATGCTGTAGCGGTACCTTTTTTTAACCAATCTTTTGTCTTTTTTTCTTTTGTATGTGTATTTCTTTCAGTTCTTCTTTCTGTCATGTTATTCACCTCCTTTACGAAAATATGTCGTATTTTTCTATTTTTATTTTTTGGTTTTTGTTCATTGTCTAAACTTTCGACTTGTGAGTCTTTTGCTAGCGTACTTGGTTCATGTGCTGTTTTATCTTCTGTAGTCTCCCATGTGAGACTATCCGGGTTAATGGTAATATCGTCATTTGTAGCTGGAACATCTATGAAACCTGTTGTTTTCAAACCATGCTTAGGAGATGTTTTTAAATACTCTTCTTTAATTCTTCTAAATAAATTTCGTTCGCTCATATTTATTTTACCTTTCTTAACTAAGCTTATTTACTTTTTCTTAAAAAGAATCCAGCAATTGCGCTTGGGATTAGGGCTAAAAGGGGTAAAGCAGCAGGTCCTGTTGATGGTGTTACTTTAATTTCAGGTGCAGGATAAACCGGAAGTCCTGCCTTGGTTTCAATACCTTTTACTTTTGTTTCAATACAAAATTGAGCATTATCTTGTGCAGATTGATTGTTTGATGCATTCATAATTGCTTGGTTTACAACACAAGTTACTCCTTCTGAAAAGGGGAATTTGTCACTATCGGCAATTTTACCTTTAACTTCATATGTTCTTGCTTCATTTTTTGGAAAATCCTTTATTTCAAAGGTTAAAGTATTAGTATTTGCATCATAAGTTCCAGGTCCTGATACATAGCTTACATATTGTGGAAGTACATCTTTTATAACTACATTTGATAAAACTGTATCTTCAGTATTTCTAATGGTGATGTTAAAGTTTACGGTTTGACCTGGTGTGAACTTAACATCATTGATATTTAAATTATCAACATAAAGTCCATTGACAGGATTTTGAACTGTTTTATCAAGTAAAACGTTTCCTGTTTGAATACAAGTTTCTCCGCCACCGTAAATTGGTTGGCAAGAAGTAGCTGCTTGAGCATTACCACTTAACAATAAATAGGTTAATGTTATTAAAGAAAATGTTAAAAGTTTTTTCATATTTATATTTAAAAAGGCACTGTTTAACAGTACTAATATTTAAGTGGGAAGTAGAATATCACATATTATAGGATATGTCAAGTAGTTAGAATAAAGCTAAATTTGACCTCTTGACAAAAAATATGCAATATGGTCTAATAATAAAGCTTTACTTAAGTAGTATAACTTCAAAAGCAAATCCCAATTTTTAATAAATGAAACTCATTTAAATTCCGAAAATAAAGGCAAACCTTAAATATATGGTTACAAAGAAAAAAACCGATAGCCAACCGGCTGAAGAAGAAAAAGCATTATCCGTTGATGAAATGGTAGGAGAGCCTGTTGCTAAAGAGGTGAATCCGCCAGCCGGCGGAGAAGAAAAAGCAAGTCCGCCAGCTAGCGAGGAGGAAAAGCCACAAGTAGTAAAAAGAGATTTCCCAAAAAGAGGATTTAATAACGATAACTATTATGATCAACCTGTTCAAACCTATCCTGTATCGGGAATTTTAGATATTCAGCCAGAAGGTCATGGTTTTTTAAGGCCAAAATTTATTCCATCACACAAAGATATATACATATCTCAATCTCAAATTAGAAGATTTTTACTTCGCCCGGGAGATTTAGTAGAGGGAATTGGAAGACCACCAAAAGATACGGAGCGATATTTTGGGCTTTTAAAAGTTGAGAAAGTAAACGGTATTAATGCAGACGAATCATTAAATAGAGAATATTTTGACGATCTAACTCCGGTTTATCCTAAAAAACAGGTTGTTTTAACTACGGGAAAAACACCTCTTTCAACCAGAATAATGGATTTAATTGCGCCTATTGGTTTTGGTCAAAGAGGAATGATTGTTTCTCCTCCAAAGGCTGGAAAAACAACAATTCTTAAGGAAATTGCCGATGGAATTTCTAAAAACTTTCCAGATGTTCATTTAATGGCAGC
>CAYWVK010000025.1:0-8135 GCA_964461865.1 uncultured Gammaproteobacteria bacterium | reverse complement strand
ATTATAAATAAAGCTAATTGGGCAGGATCACTCATATGTATAAATTACCTTAATTAATTATTTAAGTCAAGGACTTTCTTTTATTTCAACCTCTCTTTTGATAATTGTTTCCTTTCCAAAGCTATTAACTGCTTTAATTTCGATTGTTGATTTACCGGAAAGTACTACAACGTTTTTTTTAAAAGCTCCACTTTGATCAACGCTAACAGCAGTATCGTTTACAAAAACAGTAACATTAGAATCTGTCTTTCCGGATACTAAAATTATCGAAGAAGAATAAACAGCTTTTTCTTCAGGTGAGAAAATATCTAGGGATGGATTAAAAATTGCATCTCTGTATTGATAAAAAAGAAAAGAAAAAAGTAAAGCAAAAATAACAATAATAACCATTAATGATTGTTTTATTCTGATTTTTGAAAAAGAAAATTTATTATCTTTATTAAAACCAGATGGTAAAACTTTATAGGTTTTATTGGTGTCAAATTCTCTTCTGAAAAGAGCTAGTGTTTCTTTTTCAGGAAGGCCTAAAAATTTTATATAATTTCTAAAAAACCCTTGTGCATATGCAACTGATGGAAGCTTTTCGTATTCACCCTCTTCTATTGCAGTTAAAAAGGGTATTTTAATTTTTGTAACTTCTGCAACTTCTTCAAGTGTTAATTCTTTTTCCAAACGAGCTTCTTTTATTCTTTGACCGATATTTATCATAATTATTCATTTTCTGTATTTGCTGAGTTGAAATATTCATCAGGATTTTTAAGTAATACGTCTCTTGGTTTTGAACCCTCGGCCGGACCAACAATCCCATCTGCTTCTAATTGATCTAATATTCTGGCTGCTCTTGAATAACCAATTGAAAGCCTTCTTTGAAGAAGTGATGCCGATGCTTTATCAAACTGACAAATAAGACTTACTACTTCTTGATAAAGAGGATCTTTACCATCTGTTCCTGTTGATAAATTTCCTTTTTTCAAAACCATTGGCGCTGCAGTAACTTCAGTTGTGTATTGAACAGCAGGATTTTTTGTCTTTAAAAAGTCAACTAATCTTTTTACTTCTTTTTCCGAAACAAAAGCACCCTGAATACGAGTTGGTTTTGCTTGTTCAGGAGGAATATATAACATATCTCCTCTTCCTAAAAGTTTTTCTGCTCCCGGGGTATCTAAAATTACTCTTGAATCGATCATTGAAGAAACATTAAAAGCAATTCTACAAGGAATATTTGCTTTAATAAGTCCTGTTATAACATCAACAGATGGTCTTTGTGTTGAAACAACCAAATGAATTCCTGTTGCTCTTGCCATTTGCGCTAATCTAGCGATTGCATCTTCGACCTGAACCGGAGCAAAAGCCATAAGATCGGCTAATTCATCTATGAAAATAACAATATATGGCATTGCTTGAAATCCGGATAATTCATTATATGAATCAATATTTCTTACTCCGTTTTCGGCAAATTTTTTATATCTTCTATCCATCTCATCCATTGCCCATTTTAATGAAGCCAAGATTTTTTCAACCTCAACAATTACTTCAGTCATTAAGTGTGGAATTCCGTTATACATTGTTAACTCAACTCTTTTTGGATCTATTAAAATTAACCTTAATTCATCTGGAGAAGTCCTAAAAAGAAGTGATGATATGAAGGAATTAATAAGAACAGATTTTCCAGATCCTGTAGTTCCGGCAACTAATACGTGAGGCATTTTAGTAATATCCGCAACCAAAGGATTTCCTGAAACATCAAGACCTAAAGATACCGCAAGCTTAGACTTATGTTTTCGCATTGTATCTGAGCCAAGCATTGTTTTTAAAGTTACTACCTCTAAACTTCTATTAGGAATTTCAATTCCGATTAAATTTCTTCCCGGTATTGGTGCTTCCAGTCTAATCTGACCTGTTGGCGCTTCTGTTGCTAATGCCAAATTATTTGAAAGTGAAGTAATTTTTGAAATTTTTGTACCCTGAGCAATATTTAAAGCATATTGCGTAACTGCAGGTCCTAAATTTACCTCAGCTACTTTAGCACCGACTCCAAAGCTTTGAAGAGTTTTTTCAATAGTTGCAGCAGTTTTTTTAACATCTCCTCTATCTGCTTTGTGTTCTGTTGAATCGGACAAAAGACTAAGTGGCGGGTATTCCCATATACCCTCTTTCATTGGAGCATTTGCTACTAGCTTATCCGAAATAAAAGGTACGTCTTTTTTACCGATTTGCATCGGAGTATTGGCAATTTTAGCGGATACCATTTCCATGTCTTTTTCTCCTCCCTTTATTTTCATTTGTGTATCTTTAAATGGAGTTTTTTTAACTTTAAAGAAATTAATAACAAAATTTGGAATAAGTCTATTGAGGTTTTTACCAAGTGCCGAAAACATATTCGCCAACTCATCAACTGAAGTATCAAAAAAGACAACTAAACCTACAAAAACCCCAACTGTATAAACAATATTTGCTCCAAGACTGGCGATTATCTCCTCTAAAATCCCAAATAAATATTTACCAAAAATTCCCCCTTTAAGAAGAGATAAAAAAGAAATAAAGAAAAGCAAAAATCCGATCGCAACATTTGGTCTTGATAAAAAGAGCTTAAGACGCAAGAATAAAAAACCAAAAAAGATTAAAACGAAAGGAAAAAGATAAGCTGCGAATCCAAAATACTTTTCTAAAGAATTACTAATTGAAATAAAAGTGGGCTCACTTTTCGTGAAAGATAGTAAAAATATTATTCCTGCCAGAAGAAGTCCAAAGGAAAAAATTGAATAAACAGTACTGTTTTTGAGTTTTAAATTAAACTTAAATTTTCTTTTTCGATAATGTCTTTTCCTGGCCATGAAATAATTATATACACTACTCAAAAATACTACAAGTTGATAAGCTATACTTTAATTACAACAGGAAGAATAAGGGGGTTTTTTTTAGTATTTTTATAAATAAAGCCTTCGGAAATATTACCAATTTTTTTTCTAATATATAACCAATCGGTAATTTTTACATCTGTTTTAACTAAGCTTTTCTTTAACTCTTCGTTTAGTTTTTCTGAAATAAAACTGCTATCCTCTGTACCCATTCCTCTGATGATAATTGTTGGATTATCAATAATTGCCCCTGTTGTTGAATCTATTTCTGTCAAAATTATTACCACTCCATCTTTAGCGATTCTTTGCCTGTCTCTTAATACAAAATGTTCAACCTCTTCCCCTGAAATTTGATCTACATAAACACTTCTGGTTTCAATTTTTTTACCAAAACTTGTTGCTTCTTTGGTAAAAATAACTTCTTGCCCATCATCAGGAAGTAAAATTTCGTTATCCTGATAACCTTGTCTTTTAGCCAAATTTTTATAAGCTACCATTTGTTTATATGTTCCACCAATAGGCAATACTCTTTTTGGTTTTAATAACGCCATCATTAACATTAATTCCATTGATGCACCATGGCCTGATACATGAAAATCATCACTAATCTCAGAGTAAACTACTTTTGTGCCTCTTTTAGAAATTGCGTCAATTAAAGAATTAACACTAACTTCATTACCTGGAATCGGATCTGATGAAAAAACTACAACATCTGCTGAATTTAATTTAACTTCTCTAAATTCTCCGTGAGCAATTCTTGAAAGCGCTGAGTTTTCCTGACCCTGACTTCCGGCAACAAATAAAACTAATTGATTATCCTTAAATCTTTTTAGCTGATTAATGGGAACTTCTATATTTTTATCAAGCTTCATGTAATTAAGATTACAGGCAATTTCTTTTGCCTTAAGTAGCGACCTTCCTACGAAACATACTTTTCTGCCTAATTTTTGAGCCACCTGAATTGCCTGATTAAGTCTTGAAATGTTTGAAGAATAGGTTGTTAACAAAAACTTTCCCTGACATTTTCGCATTTCCGTTTCAAAACTATCAAAAAGAGTTATTTCTGATTGAGTATAACCGTCTTTTTCTGCTCTTAAACAATCCGACATTAAACATGATACGCCTTGTTTTGATGCCTCTAAAATTTTATCAAACTCTGCTTTTTTTCCATCTACAGGAGTTAAATCAAACTTATAATCACTGCCATGGTAAAAATTACCAATAGGTGTTTTAATAAAAATATTTGAGGTATCCGGAACTGAATGAGTCATCCTAATAAAAGATGCTTTAAATGATCCGATACTAATTTCTCCTCCGTCAAAATTAACTGCTTGGACTCGTGAGTTAACATTAAATTCTTTTAGTTTTTGATTAGCAAAAGCAGCAGCCAGTGGCGGAGCATAAATTGGAAATGAAGGAAGTTGAGGCAAAATATACGGTAGGGCACCTAAATGATCTTCATGTCCATGAGTAATTATCATACCGACAATTTTTTTATTAGATTTTAAAAGATAAGAAATATCAGGAAGTAAAAGATCAACACCAAGCATTGATTCATCTGCAAAACCCAAGCCACAATCTATAATTAGAATTTCATTTCCGTATTCATACAGATACATGTTTTTAGTAACATCCGAAATTCCTCCCAATGGTATAAATTTTAATTGATTATTTTCCATATTTAACTTGGTAAAAACTGCTTATAATTTTCTCCTGTTATTCTATATACCGACTCTTTAGCAATTTTTCCCTCAACTATTAATCTTGCTACTTTTCGACAAATTCCCTCGATTGTTCGCTCTAAACTTCTAATTCCCGAATCAAACCCTAATGGTCTTATAATGTTTGGCCATAAATTATCATCAATTACCAATTGATTATCCATTAGTCCTGAATTTTTCTTAATCTTTGGAAACAAATAGCTTTTAGCAATAACAATTTTTTCATCGTCTGTATAAGATGGCATTTGCACAATTTCTAATCTATCTAAAACTGCTGTTGAGATATTAGTTGTATTATTAGCAGTTGCAATAAAAAGCGTATGTGATAAATCAAAAGGATAATCAATATAATGATCTATAAACGCTTTGTTTTGTTCATGATCTAATAACTCAACCAAAACACCCATAATATCTGCCCTTGCAGATTCCGTAACTCTATCTAATTCATCAAGAAGAATTACTGAATTTTTACTTTGTGAATTAACTAATTTTTTTACAATAAAACCTGGCTCTGCATCGGCAAAAGCTCTTGACTGACCCCTTAGTGCTCTTGCATCTCCCATCCCTCCGAAGGGAATTCTCTCAAACTTTCTACCTAAACTTTCTGCAATCGAATAGGCAAGTGTTGTTTTACCTGTACCTACAAGTCCGATTAAACAAAGAATTGGAGCTCTGATTACCTTATCTTTTTCACCATTTTGCATACTTAACATAATTGCCGCTAAATATTCTAAAATTCTGTTTTTTACACTATCTAAACCGTAATGATTTTTATCTAAAATTTGCTTTGCTTTATTTAAATCTAATAAATCTTGAGTTTCTTTATTAAAAGGAAGAGATGAAACCCAATCTATATACCTTGAAACTCCCTCATAATTTACAAAAGTTGCCGAACTACTACTTAAACTAACCTTAAGAATTGCTAACATTCCATTTATTTTCTCAAGTAAATCAGGAGGAAAATTAGAAGCTTTTATTTTTTCTTCAAGTTTTTGAATTTGTGTATCAAACGACAAGGCAGTGTCCATATCTTAATTCTACTATACGTTAATTTTTAATAAAAGTGGCAACAAATTTAATAACGGTCTTTTTTAAATCCGGTTCTTGGCTGATATCCTCTTTTATTTTTATCTCTCCAATTACCGCTACCAACCGATCTTTCTCTTCTTAGCTGCATTGATAAAGGATGTAATTTTTTCTCCGGTCTTGGGGTAGTGTCATTTCGTTTTTCTTCTTGGTTTTCGCCAAATTTCATTGTTAAATTAATTCTTCCTTGTTCATCAATCTCAATTACCTTTACTTTAACTTTTTGTCCGATTGATAAAACATCACTTGGATCTTTTATAAATTCGCCTGATATTTTTGAAACATGAACCATTCCTTCTTTACCTGGAAGAAGTTCAACAAAGGCACCAAACGGCAAAATTCTTTTTACTTCTCCGTCAAAAACTTCTCCAGCCATTACTTCTCTTGTTAAACCCTTTATCCAATCAACTGCTTTTTGAACAATCTCTTCGGAACTTGATGAAACCGAAACTGTTCCGTCATCACTAACGTCCACTGTTGCTCCTGTTTGAACAATAATATTTTTAATTGTTTTTCCTCCCGGTCCGATTAATTCTCCTATTTTTTCAACCGGAATCTTAACAAGTTCAATTTTTGGTGCAAATTCCGAAACTTCTTCTCTAGCACTTGGCATAACTGTTAAAATTTTTTCCAATATAAAAAGTCTGGCTATTTTTGCTTTTTCCAGCGTTTCTTCAACTTGCTTTATGGTTAATCCCTGATTTTTTACATCTAATTGAATTGCTGTTACTCCGTCTTTTGTTCCGGCTACTTTAAAATCCATATCTCCTGAAAAATCTTCAAGTCCTAAAATATCGGTTAAAATTACGTAACCTTCTTCGTTACTTACCATTCCCATGGCAATTCCTGTAACAGGGCTTTTAATCGGTACTCCTGCGTCCATTAAAGCAAGTGTTGATCCGCAAGTTGATGCCATTGAAGTTGATCCGTTAGAAGATAAAATTTCAGAAACTACTCTTATTGTATATGGAAAAACGTTTTGTTTTGGAATTACAGCAAGTAATGCTCTTTCCGCTAGTGCTCCGTGTCCGATTTCTCTTCTTGAAGGAGTTCCAATTCTTCCTGTTTCACCAACTGAATACGGAGGCATAGAATAATGATGTATATATCTTTTAATCTCTTCTCCTTCCGCTGATTCAATTAGTTGTTCAAGCTTTGATGAACCAAGCGTAACGACTGTTAAAGCTTGTGTATCTCCCCTTTGAAAAATCGCTGAGCCATGAGTTCTTGGCAAAAGTGATACTTTACCTGAAATTTCCCTTACCTGATCAATCTTTCTTCCATCTGGTCTTTTGCTTTTCTTTAAAATATCCTCTCTGATGCTTTTGAATAAAACTGCTTCTAATGCTTTAGAAATTGTTTTTTTATCTATTTCCTCTTCCGGGTTTTTAACCTTTTCATCATCAAAAATTCTATTTATTAAATCATCAACACCTGAATATCCTGCTTCTTTACTTACTCTTTGAGGAATTAATGCTAAAACCTCTTCTTTGTAGTTTTTTTCAATTATTGCAATTTGTTCATAAAGCTTTGCGTTCTCTTTAACTGTTTCCTTTTTTTCTCCTACTTCTTTAACAAGTTTTTCAATAAAATCAATTAGTTTTTTGTTCTCTTCGTGTGCTTTTTTAATACTTTCTAAAACAACTGCTTCAGGTGCTTCTAGTCCACCTGCTTCAATCATTAAAGTTTTTTCTTTTGTTTGAGAAACCACTAAATCCAATTCTGAAAATTCAGATTCTGCCATTCCCGGATTTACAACATATTCTGCGTTTCCATTTCCCTGTTCTTTAACAAAACCTACTCTAACTGCCGAAACAGGACCATTCCATGGAATTTTAGAAATTGCCAAAGCAGCACTTACTGTAATTAAAGATAAAATATCCGGTTCGTTTTCTCCATCAACTGATAAAACCGTAATAACTATTTGTACTTCTTTTCTGTATTCTTTTGGGAAAAGAGGCCTAATTGATCTATCAATTAATCTTCCAATCAGAATTGAGTCATCAGATGGTCTTCCTTCTCTTTTTACCCATCTGCTTCCCTTTATTCTTCCTCCTGCGTAAAGTCTTTCAACATATTCAACAGTTAGAGGAAAATAATCAATATCTTCTCTTTCTCTACCTTGAGTTACAGCTACTAAAACCATTGTGTCTCCAAGTCTTGCTAAAATAGATGAAGTTGCCTGTTTGGCTAGTTCTCCAATTTGAAAACTTAAGGTTTTTCCCGCTAATTCTAATTCTACTGAGGTTTTTTTCATTTATTTTTAATTTTTAAGTCCTACTTTTTTCGTAATTCCGAAGGAGCGTTCTTTACTTACCTTTCCTAAGAAATTAACTAATCTTCTTCTTTTTGCAATCATCGATAAAAGTCCTCGCCTTGAATGATTATCATGCTGATGATCTTTTAAATGATCTGTTAGTCTTTCAATTCTTCTTGTTAAAAGCGCAATTTGAACTTCAGGACTTCCTGT
>CAYWVK010000024.1:0-8903 GCA_964461865.1 uncultured Gammaproteobacteria bacterium | reverse complement strand
TTAGTTATACTCTTTCTCTTCCTATTCCGGAATCATCAAGAGGAAAAGAAGTTGAAGTAAAATTTGCAGAAGAGCTATCAAAAATAGAAGAAGCGAAGGAAGTAGAAAATACCCTTACAAAAACAGATACTTCAGTTTCGGTTTCAAACCTTGACCACTTTACTATTTTTATTATTACTGACGATAGCGCTACTTATTCTGGTGGAACATGGATTGATTACGCTACACAGGGATATTCTGAAGATGGAGTTCATTATCTAGCTACGGTCCCTAGTGGTCAAACAGCTACTTGGACATTTTCATCCATCATCACACCAGATTCTTATAAAGTATATGTTAGTTGGTCAACACACCCTAATAGGACAACAAGTGCTCCTTACACCCTTAATTATAATGGAGGAAATACTAGTTTTAATATTAACCAAGAACAGTTAGCAGATCAAATAACTACAGGAAGTCCAACTCAATGGTCAGGTTGGTATTATGTAGGGACTTTTAATCTAAATAGCAGTTCAAGTTTAGTTTTAACAAGTGTTGACAATTCTAGTGGTACAGATTATGTAATTGCAGATGAAGTGCTTATTGCTCCAAATATTGCTCCTAGTACAGTATGGGTTGATGATGATTATGGTATTAATTCAAAAAACGATGGTCATGTGTGGGAATATGATGCTTTTACTAGTATTCAAGAAGGAGTTGAGGCAGTTACCGCAGGCGGTAATGTTAACATTGCAGGGGGAACATACAATATTGATACAACTATTGTTTTAAATAAAGCTCTTACGATTTCAGGGTCAACGAGTGATATTTCCAAAACACAAGGAACAAATCCTAGTGCTGTTTCAATTTTTGAAATTGCTTCAAGTAACATTACTATTCAAAATCTCGAAGTTACTCATAATGCTCTTGCTGCAGGTTTACCTTCGCCATGGGCAGAATTACCAAATAGCTTAATTCGTATTCCAGCTTTAGGAGTTGATTTTTCAAGTATTAATATCTTAGATAATAAACTTTATGTTCCTTCTCAAACAGGTGCAATGAACACATGGAATGGCGTTGCTATTACTGTTGGCTCATCTGCTGTAAGTTCGGTTTCGATTACTGGGAACACAATTTATAACACCCGTAACGGAATTGTTGTTCAAGGTAATAATAAAGCTATTATAGCCAACAATATTATACATAACACCAAAGGTGGCATAATGAATTATACAAGTAATCTTGCAGATGCGAATAATCGAACAATAAGCAATAATTCATGGGAAACAGTCCACAATGAGTGGGATATTGTTTGGAACACAGCCTATTATGTGCCCGATTATCAACAAAGCGTATTAAATCTTTCAAAAACAAATAATGATGCTTATGTGCTTGATCGACGAGCTAATGATGCTTCTACTTGTGCTAATCTAACAGGTAATCGTAGCCATATATTTGTAGACGATGACAGCACAGTTATTGCAGCCCATCCAGCTAAGGGTAATTTTAACGAACCATTTAAAACAATTGTTCTTGGTATCGAAGCTGTTGTTTCTGGAGGAATAATTTATGTTGCAGAGGGAAATTATCCTAATAATCTCCAAATAAATAAGCCATTATTGTTACAAGGAGCAAATTCAGAGATTAACCCCAATACAGAAGCTCGTATAGCAGAATCAGTAATTGAGGGTCAAGGAGGAATAGCAGTAAACGTTACTGATGATGACGTAATAATTAAAGGTTTTACTATTAATAATTTAACTGGAAAAGAAGCAATTTACGCTGTTGATCATAAAAATCTTAGTATTTTAAACAATATTATCGAAAATATTAAAAATGCTTCTGGTAATGTATATGGAATAGCTATTGTATCTAGTTCTTTAGATGTTTCTGGAATTCAAATAAAAAATAATAAAATTAGTGCTGTCCATTATACTGGTAGCTTAGATCCTGGTTTTTCAGCAGGAGGAATTGCTCTTGGTTGGAGTAATGGTTCAAAGGCATTTAATGATGTAATTATTGAAAACAATAATATTAGTAACATTAGAAGTAATACAAGTCCTTGGAAAGTTGGTCATGGTGCATATGGGATATTAGTTAATCACTTTAATAACAATTTACAGATTAAAAACAATAATATTCATGATCTTGAGGGCCTTTGGGCACATGGAATTGGACTTGAAGGAGATACTCCAAACGCAGTCGTGACAGGAAATATAATTAATGACCTTGTTGATCATAAATCACCATCTGATGCAATAGGTGTTCAATTTGAAGATAATCCCTCCGCGGGAACAGTTACTATAAACGGAAACATATTTACGAATATGTTGGTAAATATACAAAATACCGTTAATGGAACAACAGTTGATGGAAGAAATAATACTTGGTCAGTTGTAAATCAAAATAACCTCGATCAAATAGAAGAAGTAATAAATCATAATTGTGCTAATTTGCTATATCCACATGGGATTTGTGATACAGCAGATAATAGTGGCTATGGTTTTGTAAGATATGCTGATATTGAAAAACCTGTTAATTCAGGTTGGAATGTTAAGTCTAAATCATCTACCCCAAATGAAACGCCTTTGGATTTAGTATGTTCTACGGGTACATTATATGTTAATGAAAATAGTGTTGCCCAAAACTGGTCAGCAGTTGGAGGTGTAAATACAAAATATCAACGTGAAGTTACTTATCCTTCTGGTTCAATTGGCTATTTTGAAGCAGGAAGTAATAATTATACAAATTTTGTTACCTTTGGAGGAGCTACTGGTACGGAAGGATTATGGAAAACAAGAGTAAGAGCTTATGTTGATGTAAACAATAATAATAAATATGATTCAGGAGAAGAAGTTTCCGAATGGAGTAATCAGTGTAAAATTGTTTACGATAAAACAGCACCATTATCAGCACCAATTCTTCTTTCTCCGGATGATGGTGCGATCGTTAAGGGTAATCCTACTCAATCATGGAGTCCAGTAGCAGATATTGATCATTATTTTTATGAAAGTTATTACGATTATGATGGAACAGATCCAATTTACGATACTGAATTAAAAAATACCAGCAGAACTGTAGGAGGAATGCAAACAATTACTTTTTATTGGAGAGTAAGAGCTGTTGATGCGGCAAGAAATGAAGGTCCGTGGAGCGAGATGAGAGAGTTAACTATTGATAATACTTTTCCCGCTGCTCCCAAAATTACTCAACCAAACGATGGAGATTATTTTACAACAACACCTATATTAGCGAAATGGGATGCAGTTACAGATACAACTGATATTGCTAAATATCAAGTGGGTTATGTTTATGATGATCATCATACATTTTCAAACAGTACCTGTTCGGATTTACCAAATGGTGGTTGCCGTGATGTTTCTGGAAATGTAACTTCACGTAATCATACACCTACTATTAATGAACAAGGTGGTGTAACTATTTATGTTCGTGCAATTGACAATGCAGGCAACATAGGATCATGGAGTGACCCTGTACATTATACCTATGACGAAACAGCTCCAGAAAAGCCAAATATTGATTCATCCAGTCATATTCTAAACACCTGGAGTAAAGACAGGACAATAGAAATTTCATGGAGCGCATCTGATTCATCAGGGATTGCAGGATATTCCCATAAATGGGATACAAATACGTCAACAATTCCGGATACTACATCAGAGGGTACAATTAATTCGACTACAAGCGGAAATAGATCAACAAGTCAGTCAATATATTTTCATATAAGAGCAGTTGATAATGCAGGCAACTGGTCAGATACAACTCATTATGGTCCATTTTGGGTTGATGCAAATAATCCAACAGTTAAATGGACAAATCCCTTGGATGGAGATTATGTTAAAGGCACAGTTAGTTTAAGCGTTAATTCAGACGATGTGGGCTCTGGTATGGATTTTGTTCGTTTTCGCTACGGAATAGATACAAGCCACTTGAAAACTATAGTTGAAGACAACAATTCTCCTTATGAAACTAATTGGAATACAACAAGCTTAAATGATGGTAATTATGTTCTACGTGGAAGGGCATTTGATAATTCTGGCAGATCATCATCCTTAGCAACATCAGACATTAATGTAATTATTGATAACACTGGGCCGAGTGAACCAGCTGCGAGCCCCATCGCAGGAGATTATGATAGTGACCAAATAGTTACTTTATTAAGTTTAGATGTCGGAAGCGGTTTAGATGAAATCTATTACACTCTTGATGGAACAGAACCTGATAAGTCAAAAGCAAAATACACAGGTGATATTACTATTGATCACGATTTAACACTTAAAGCTATTGCTTATGATGTGCTTGGAAACGCAAGCTCTGTTTTTAGCGGTCATTATGGAGTTCCTCCTATTATTTTTGCAGAAGCATCATCAAGAGTCGATGATACTATTGCAGTAATTACCTGGACAACGGATGATCTATCTACCAGTAGAGTAGTGTATGATACAAAATCTCATAAAGTTCTTGGAGCTGGAGATAATTATGGTTATGCCTACACAACAGACACTTTTGATAAAGATCCTAATAAAATAAAATCACATAGTGTCACCATCACTGGTTTAACTGTTGGAACAACATATTATTTCAGACCTGTTTCTCATGGTTCGCCTGAAGCAACAGGAAAAGAAATAGCCTTTACTCCATACTTTATCTTTGGTCTTCCGGGAGACGGGCAATCTGATGGTGGATCTGATGGGAAATCAGACGGTGGATCAACAGGAGGTGCTTCAGCAGGCGTACTTGGGGCTTCTACATCCACTTTAGCATACGAGGGAGTTGGAGGGGTTGGAGGAGAGGTTTTGGGAGCTGAAACAGAGGATGAAGAGAAAGAAGACGAGGAAAAAGAGGAAGATACAACAGTTGAAGAAACTGTTAATGATAGCGATTTAGAAAAAGATGTTTTAGGAGAAACTACAGATATAAGTTCTTCGGTTTGGCAAAATACATTTTATAGATGGTTAATAATAATTATTGCAATTATTGTAATCGCGACATTGTTATATTTTCTTTTCTTCAAAAGAAAAAAGAATAAGGAAAATTCATAAAACCTTGTCTTAACTATCCTTCTTTCATTGACGAATAGCTAATTTTCTGCTAGAATAACTAAAACTTAGGAGTAATATGTTGGTGGGGTAATCCCACCTTTTTATTAAAAATAATATGCCGGCAATACAAAGAAGTGAATTCGCATTAGCATTAAATCAAGTAGCCGCCGAAAGGGGGATTGATGTTTCTGTTATTTTAGAAACAGTAAAAAATGCAATCCTTGCAGCCTACAGAAAAGATCATCCATCTGAAGAAGTTGATGAATATGAAGTAGCTTTAGATGCAGGTACAGGAGAGGCAAAGATATTAGATAAGGGAAAAGATATAACACCACCGGGTTTTGGAAGAATAGCTGCTCAAACCGCAAAACAAGTAATCCTTCAAAAGATCAGGGAAAAAGAAAAAGAAGCAATAATGTCGGATTATAAACACAGAATTGGAACAGTTATTAACGGAATGATTTTAAGATTTGCAGGTCCAAACATTATTATTGATATTGGAAAAACAGAAGGAATAATGCCGCCTTCAGAACAAATTCAAAACGAAAAATATTATTTAAATCAAAGGCTCTCGGTATATATTGCAGAAATTAAAGAAGGACAAAAGGGGGAAGAGATAATTGTTTCTAGGGCAAGTAATGGACTTTTGGAAGGACTTTTAAAAAGAGAAGTTCCGGAAGTTGCTCAAGGTTCAGTTGAAATAAAAGCAATTGTTAGAGAACCGGGAAACAGAAGTAAAATTGCTGTTTTTTCAAACCAATCAGGAATTGATCCTGTTGGAAGTTGTGTAGGACAAAAAGGAGTTAGGATTCAAGCAGTTATTCAAGAGTTTTCAGGCCTTGAAAAAATTGATGTTATTCAATGGCAGGAAAATGCTAAAAACTATATTGCTCAATCTTTATCTCCGGCAAAAGACATAAAAGTTGATATAAACGAAGAAGAAAAAACTGCTAATGTTTTAGTACCTGAAAACGAATTATCATTAGCAATTGGAAGAGATGGACAAAATGTTAGGCTTGCATCAAAATTAACCGGATACAGAATTGAAATAGAAGGTAAAGAAGAACCAAAAGAAGAAGTAAAAGAAGAACCAAAAGAAGAAGTTGTAACAAAAGAAGTAAAAACTAAACAAAAAAAAGAAAAGAAAGATAAAAAGGAAGATAAAAAAGAGGAAGAAGTAAAAGAAGAGACTAAAGAAGATGAAACTAAAAGCTAAAATAGTATGAAAATTTCTGTTTAATTAACTAAATCTTCATAGATCTTCAAAAAGTCTCCTCTTAAAAATTATGAAAAATAATAAAAATACTAATAATGAAGCTATTTTCCCACCCGTTGTTACGGTTTTAGGACACGTTGATCATGGAAAAACAACATTATTGGATGCAATTAGAAAAACTACTATTGCTCAAAGAGAACATGGTGGGATAACTCAAAAAATAGGTGCATCGGAAATTGAAATAATGCATGAGGGTAAAAAAAGAAGAATTACCTTTATTGATACTCCCGGACACGAAGCATTCTCGTTAATGAGAGGAAGAGGAGTTAGAGCAGCAGATATCGGTATTTTGGTAGTTTCGGCAGCGGATGGTGTAATGCCTCAAACAAGAGAAAGTATTAATCTTTTAAAAGACTCTAAAATCCCCTTTGTTGTAGCAATAACAAAAATAGACCTTGAAGAAAAACAAATTGAAAAAATAAAAAAACAATTGGAAAAAGAAGGCGTAGTCTTAGAAGAATACGCAGGAGAAATTCCTTTAATAGAGGTATCAGCAAAAACAAATACAAACGTTAAAGAATTATTGGATTTAATTCTTTTGGTTTATGATTTAAAAAGACAAGCAAATTTTTATTCCTATTCTAGCAATAATCCTCTAGAAGCAGTTGTTATTGAATCAAAACTTGATTTAAAAGCAGGTCCAAAAGCAACTATTGTTATTAAAAATGGCGTAATTAACCTAAAAGACGATCTTTTATGTTGTGATACCAGTGCCAGGGTAAGAAGTATTTTAAGCTCAAGTGGAATACAATTAAAAACAGCAACAGTTGGAGATGCAGTTGAGGTTTTAGGTTTTCAAAATACACCAAAGGTAGGAGAAGTAGTAAGGCCAAAGGGAGATATAGCTTTTACTGCAAAAGAAGAGGTAAAAGAGGAAAAAGCCTTATTTTCTAAAGAAGACTTTTTAAATATAAACTTAAAAGAAAATTTTTTATCAGTTGTTCTTTGTGCAGATACCCTGGGTTCATTGGAGGCAATTGTTAATACTTTTCCAAAAGAAATAAGAATAATCGTGCAAAAAACCGGAGATATTGAAGCTTCGGATATTTTAATTGCAAAATCAGCAAGAGCTGTGGTTTTAGGTTTTAATATTAAAGTAAGACCGGATGTTATAAAGCTTGCCGAGACCGAAAAAGTGTTATTTAAAAATTACACCATTATTTACGAAATGATGGACGAGGTAAGTGATTTATTAGAGGGAAAAGCTTTAGCGATGCAGGAAAAAATTTATGGAAAAGCAAAAATTCTAGCCAGATTTCCCTTTGAAAAGACAGAGGTTTTGGGAATTGGGGTACTTGATGGAAGAATTGCAAAAGGAGATAAGGTAAGATTGGTAAAAGACGAAGAAGTATTAGGAGAAAGTACAATTACTTCTGTTCGAAAAGGAAAAGAACAAACTTCAAAAATCGAAAAAGGTGAAGAGGGTGGAATTATCCTTTCTCCTTTTCTTGACTTTACTATAGGCGATATGTTAATATCCCATGCATAAAAGGAAAATATGGATAATTCAGCCTTAAGGCAGGTTAAAGAATCCCTCGAAAAACATAATAATATAGGCATTGTTGTTGGTAAAAATCCCAATCTTGATAACATGGCCTCATCGCTTAGTTTATATCTTTCACTTTTAGCTTTAAATAAAAATGTTTCTGTTGTAACAGCAGATGGTCCAATTGTTGAGTTTTCTCATTTAGTCGGAGTTAACAAGATAAAATCAAACTTCGAAGGTAAAAGCGGAGATTTAACAGTGTCTTTTCCATACAAAGAAGGAGAAATTGAAAAAGCTTCATATACATTAGAAAATGGATATTTAAATATTATTGTTAAAGCAAGTGAACAAGGATTATCTTTTAGCGAAAAAGATGTTAAATTTACCAGATCAGCAGGACTTCCCGAGCTTATTTTTGTTATTGGTACATCACAACTTTCGGATTTAGGACAGCTTCTTGATATTAACGGATTTAAAAACATAACTGTTGTTAATATAGATAATAATAAGGAAAATCAACAATTTGGAGATATAGTTATGGTTTCCCCAAGATTTTCATCAGTTTCGGAAATTGTTGCCAATTTAATTTTAGGGCTTAATCTAAAAATCGATACTGATATAGCACAAAATTTAATGCAGGGAATTCAAAACGGAACCGGAAATTTTCAAAATGAAAACACCAGCCCATTAGCATTTGAAATGGCAGGGTTTTTAATTAGAAACGGTGCATCAAGAAAAGCTTATGATCAAAGCTTAACCAGTGCTTTTACAAAAAATACTAGAGTTGAGGATATAAAAGAAGAAATACAAAAAATTGAAAGAGTTGAAAAAAAAGAAGATGTTTCTCAAAAAGAAGAAACACCACCCGATGAATGGTTAATGCCAAAAATTTATAAGGGTTCTACCAATTTTTAATAATAACCGTTGATAATATAATTTAGACATGCTATAATCATAGAAATTAAATAGGAAAAAGACGAGATGCCACTAAGCACTACACAAAAACAAAAAATTATTGAAGAATTTCAGACAGTTAAGGGCGATACAGGAAGTCCTGAAGTTCAAATTGCGCTTTTAACAAGAAGAATTGAAAGACTAA
>CAYWVK010000023.1:0-8919 GCA_964461865.1 uncultured Gammaproteobacteria bacterium | reverse complement strand
TCCTGTAATTTCTTAATAATACTTGCTGTGTTTTGTTTTAAATCAGTAATTGATGCTGTGTTTATCATATTAAGCACATTGTATTATACGTTATAACGTATTGTCAATAGTATCTTTAAAAATACATTAAATTACACTTTCTAATTTAGGGTTTGAGCTTGGTTCAACTTTTTAAAACTAAAATAGACCTTTTTGAAGAGTTATCCTGTTTGGTACCGCCAGCGGGAGTCGAACCCGCGATCTTCACGTTGAGAACGTGACGTCCTAGGCCACTAGACGATGGCGGCGTATCTGTAATTTTACCCTAAATTAGGTTTTTGAACAACTTTAATTGTCTGGATGTTTTTTTTCTTGTATAATCCTTTTATGAGTAATATTTACCTCTCGGTTGTAATTCCCTGTTATAACGAAATGGCAAATCTTCAAAAAGGTGTATTGGATAAACTTGAAAGTTTTTTAAATCATAAAAAATTTAATTTTGAAGTAGTAATTGTTGATGATGGATCAGACGATGAAAGCATAGAGTTTGTTGAAGCCTTTGTTAAAAATCATAAAAATTTTAGATTAATTAAAAATTCTCATACAGGAAAAGCAGGAGCTGTAACAACAGGGATGTTAGAAGCAAAAGGAGAATACAGATTGTTTACCGATATGGATCAGGCAACCCCAATTGAAGAAATTGATAAATTGTTGCCGTTTTTTAACGAAAAATACGACATAGTTATTGGTAGCAGAAATTCAAAGCGAAAAGGAGCTCCTTTTACAAGAGCGATAATGGCTAAGGGTATGATTTTACTTAGGACAATAATTGTCGGGGTTGGGGGAATAAGTGATACACAGTGTGGTTTTAAGATGTTTAATAAAAAAGCAACAGAGGATCTTTTTGAAAAAATTAAGAAAATTCACAATGGTTTTAAGCACATTTCAGGTTCATCCGTAACCGCAGGGTTTGATGTAGAGCTTTTATATCTTGCGCAAAAAAGAAATTATAAAATTAAAGAAATTCCGGTTAAGTGGCTTTATGTTGAAACAAGAAGAGTTAGTCCGATTAATGATTCTATAAATGGTTTTTTGGATTTATTAAAGATAAGAAATAATATTTTAAAGGGAAAATATAATTAAACCTCAATAATGAAATTTAAAGGATTATTTATAGGGTATGTAATAAGCTTGATTGCTCTTTTGTTATATTCTTTTACCCAAGTCGATTTAAGTTTAACCTTATCAAAAGTTTCTGTATGGCAATCTATTCAAAAAAGTTTTCAATATATCGGTTATTTTAATAGGCCATTATCAACTTACCTTTTTTTAATAATATTAATTTTCTTATTTGGTTTATATTTTTACACATTATATTTAATAAAAAAAAATAAGATTAATTTAAAACAGGTATTCAAAATAATATTTCTAGCAAGCGGTGTTTTGTTTTTATCATATAACGCATTCTCCTACGATTTATTTAATTATATTTTTGATGCAAAGATCTTTACTCACTATGGACAAAATCCTTATCTTTTTAAGGCATTGGATTTTCCAAATGATCCGATGCTTTCATTTATGCACTGGACCCACAGAGTTTATCCGTATGGGCCGGGTTGGCTTGTTTTAACAATTCCCCTATCTTTTATTGGTTTAAATTACTTTTTACCAACCCTTCTTCTTTTTAAAGCATTAGCAATTGCTTTTTATCTTGGGTCCTGTTTCGTAATTAAAAAAATCTTAGAGGTAAGTGATAATAAAGAGGTAACTTTTAATTTAGCTTTTTTTGCACTTAATCCTTTAGTTTTAATAGAGTGCTTGGTGTCTGGGCATAATGATATCTCAATGATCTTTTTTGCCCTTTGTGCTGTTTTTTATGCCTTAAGAAAAAAGTGGATGCTAAGTATTGTATTTATTATTTTTTCTTATCTTATAAAAAGCGTAACTATTGTTTTAATTGTTCCGATTGTTTTATATCTGCTTTCAGGTTTTGTTAAAAAAATTAAAATTAGTAGTAATACTTTTTTAAAGCTTTGTGTCTTATTTTCAATTATTGGTTTTATTTATGTATTAACAAAAATGGAAGTTCAACCATGGTATTTTTTATGGGTGATGCCTTTTCTTGCATTAATTAAGTTAAAAAGACATCTTTTATTTTTTATTTTTGGATTAACCTTAGGACTTCTTTTAAGATATGCTCCATTCTTATATCAGGGAGATTGGAACGGCATAGTTATTCCAATAAAGCAATATGTAATCATTGGTTCGCCTTTGGTTTTTCTTCTTATTTCTTTTCTCTTTTCAATTAAAAAGGTGGGTAAATAAGTATTTTATTTGCTAATAATTCTTTTTTTTATGTATAATTTAGCCATATGAATTTTATTAGAAAAAATCTCTTGGGGATTATAGTTTCGATCTTAATAATAGTTTCATATTTTTTACTTCGTTTAATATATTTTTCCTCAATGCCAATTTTTACAGATGAAGCAATTTATACCAGATGGGCACAAATTGCCCTAAATGATGCAAGTTGGCGTTTTATTTCCTTAACTGATGGAAAGCAGCCTCTTTTTGTTTGGGTAGCAATGGTCTTTATGAAATTTATTGAAGATCCATTGATTGCCGCAAGGTTAGTTTCTGTTTTTAGTGGATTTTTAACATTAATTGGGCTTTGGTTTTTATCATTTGAACTATTTAAAAATAAAAAGATTGCTTTTCTTACTTCAATTATTTATGTATTTCTTCCTTTTGCCCAAATTAACGACAGGATGGCTTTAATGGATAGTATGGTGGCAACTTTTTCCGTTTGGTCTTTGTATTTTTCAATTCTTTTGGTAAGAAGGGTAAATTTAAGTATAGTCTATACATTAGGAATTACAGCAGGGCTTGGTGCGTTAACAAAGAGCAGTAATTTTTTCAGTCTTTATCTTTTACCCTTTACGGTTTTACTTTTTAATTTCTCAAAAAAAGATTTCTTAAAAAGATTGTTAAAGTGGATTTTTTTTGTCGTTTTATCCGTTGTTATCGCTCAGGTTATCTATAATGTTTTAAGACTTTCTCCGCTTTTTCAAATGATTGAAACAAAAAACGCAACTTTTGTTTATCCTTTTTCAGAGTGGATAAGTCATCCTTTTACTTTTTTTGTCGGTAATCTTTACGGTCTTTTTGATTGGTTGCTTGGGTATCTAACAGCGCCTTTCGTATTATTAATTTTAATTTCAATTATTTTTATACACAAGTTTGTAAAAGAAAAACTCCTTTTAATAATTTATTTTTTACTGCCGTTTTTAGCACTTGCTCTTTTTGGAAAAGTAATTTTTCCAAGATTTGTTTTCTTCATGAGCATGTTCTTGCTTCCGCTTGCTGCATGGTCGTTATACGAAATAATTAATTTATTAGATAAAAAAATAAATAAAACAAAAAAACAAACTTTAACATTTTTAATTTATATTATTATTACGGTAATTTTTGTTTCTTATCCAGGTTTTGTTTCTTTTTCAATTGCTAAGGATCCGGTTAATGCACCAATAATTAGAAGTGATAGTAGGCAATACATAAATAGTTGGTCAGCCGGTTGGGGTGTTAATGAAAGCATCGAGTTTTTCAAAAAAGAAGCAGTAGATAAAAAGATTTTTATAGCAACGGAGGGGACATTTGGGTTAATGCCGGAATCCTTAGAATTGTATTTAATTGATAATAAAAACATTACAATAAAAGGATATTGGCCGGTTGAACATGAACTTTCTGATGAGGTAATTGAATATTCAAAAATAATGCCATCGTTTTTCGTTTTCTATCAGCCAAATAACGTTGAGCTTTCTCCTAATTATCCGCTTGAATTAGTTTTCCAGGTAAGAGCAGGAAACAGTGAATATTATTACAGAGTCTATAAGATTAAACCGCTTGAAAATTAATGAAAATTTTTAAAAAACTTTGGCCTTATTTATTAATTTTTTTTATTGTAGTTATTTTTTTTAATCCCATTTTTAAAGGACAAATTCCATTCCCCGGCGATTTATTAATTAATACAAACCCATATTCTTCGGAATCTTATTTAGGTTATTTACCGGGGAGTTATCCAAATAAAGCTCAAGGCCCGGATGTTATTACGGAAATTTATCCTTGGAAATATTTTTCAATCGAGCAATTTAAAAATGGACAAATACCGTTTTGGAACCCGCATAATTTTTCAGGAAATCCACAAATGGCAAATTTTCAAACAGCCTCTTTTTATCCTTTTAATTTAATTTATTTTGTTTTACCGTTTAATATTTCCTGGACTATTTTTATTATGCTTCAGCCCTTACTTTCTGCAATTTTTATGTTCCTATTTCTAAATAGGGGTTTAAATCTTAAAAAGGAGGCTTCGATTTTAGGAGGGATTGCTTTTGCTTTTTCTTCTTACATGGTGGTTTGGATGCAGTATGGAAACATTGCATCAACTATTCTTTGGTTACCTTTAGCTCTTCTTTTAATTAAAAAAATCTTAGAAAAACAAACATTAAAAAACTTTTTATATTTAGTAATTGTTTTAACAATAAGTTTTTTAGCAGGTTATATTCAAGGGCTTTTTTATGTTTATGCAGTTTGTGTTTTATACTTTTTATATTTATTATTCTTTGGGAAAGTAAAGGGAAAATTAAAAAAGAGTATTTTATTTATAACCGCATTAATTTTTCCATTTGTTTTATCTTTGTTTCTGCTTTTCCCAACTCTTGAAATTTTTAGTAATTCAACAAGAGGTTCTTATACCTTAGCTGAGTTTTCAAAAAATCTAGCACCTATTTATTATTGGATAACTGTAGTTTTTCCTGATTTCTTTGGAAATCCCGCAACTAGAAATTATTATCTTGATGGAACATACATTGAAAGAGTAATGTATCCGGGAGCTTTAATTTTATTTTTTGCAATATATACAATCTTTAAGGTTAAGTCATTAGATAAAAGATTTTTTGCTCTTCTTTCTTTTGTTTCTTTAATTATCGCAACTAACATTCCCCTGGTTAAGTATTTTTACATGCTTCCAATTCCGGTTATTTCAACAACTATTCCAACTAGAGAGTTTAGTATTTTTATTTTTTCCTTAATAATTTTGGGGGCAATGGGAATTAACTATTGGCTAGAGAATAAAAATAAAACAAAATACCCAATAATTTACATGGCTTTATTAATTCTTATTTTCTTAATAGTTTTTTTACTTTTTAAATTAGGTACTTTAACAGACGTAAATTTTAAGGTTTCAATAAGAAACATGGTGCTTCCAACATTTTTTATTTTCGTAACTGTTATTATTTTTTATCTTAAGAATAAGTATAAAAAGATTGCTTTAGTTTTAATATTTTTTGTTCTTATTTTTGATTTATTGTACTTTTTTAATAAAATTACGCCTTTTTCACCAAGCAGTTTTACTTATTCGAAAACAGCAGTAATGGAGTATTTAAAAGAGAATGCAGGGATTAATCGTTTTTGGGGATATGGATCAGGTTACATTCCGTCCAATTATCAAAGCGTAGATGGTACTTATTCACCAGAGGGAAACGATCCATTGCATATATCCTCTTACGGAGAACTATTAGCTTCTTCAAAATATGGAGAATTGCCAAAAGTTTTACCAAGGCCGGATGCAAATATCGCAGGGGGATTTGGCAATGCAGATTTAAAAACGAATAAGAACAGACAGAAAATACTTAATTTACTTGGTATAAAATACGTTTTGCATAAAGACGATTTACTATCAGGAGAGTTTAATCCGGATTACGTAACTTTCCCCCCAAGTTCATATGAGTTAGTTTGGCAAAAAAATCCCTGGCAAATTTATGAGAATAAATTAGCGCTTGAAAGGTTTTATTTAACAGATGACTATGAGATTGTAAAAAATAAAGATGAGGCAATTCTTAAAATTTATGATGAATCAATTGATTTAAGAAAAACTTTAATTTTGTATGAAAAACCTGATTTAAAACTTGGAAAAATTACTAAAAGCGATATCTTACTTGTCGATTATCAACCAAATAAAATTAGTTTTAAGATAACAACAGATGCAAATTCTCTGTTTTTTATTTCTGATAATTTTTTTCCCGGGTGGAGGGCTTTTGTTGATGAGAAGGAGGTTAAGGTATATAAAGCAAATTATAGCTTCAGAGCAGTTCCCGTTACCAAGGGGGAGCATGAGTTAGTTATGAGTTATTATCCTAATTCATTTACCTTAGGACTTAAAATATCTCTATTTGGATTTATAATTTTATTAGTTTATCTAATGTTTTTTAAAAGAATTTATGAAAAATAAGAAGTTGTTAAAATATTTAATTATTGTTTTAATTTTATCTATTCCATCAATTATCGCTTTATGTAAGACAGGCTTTTTTACAACAGATGACGGAAATTGGATGATTATTAGATTTTCCGCATTTTTTGAAGCCTTAAGAAACGGTCAGTTTCCCGTAAGGTTTTTACCAAGACTTAATAATGGCTTTGGTTATCCTGTTGCCAATTTTTTATATCCGTTATTTATGTATATCGGTACACCTATTCATGTATTAGGTTTTAGTTTTGTTAATAGCATAAAAATAATTTTTGCAATAAGCCTATTGTCTTCTGCTATCTTTTCGTTTCTTTGGCTTAGAAAAAAATTTGATAATTTATCATCTCTTATCGGTTCATTGATTTATTTATATTTTCCATATCATTTATGGGATGTTTATAAAAGAGGATCAATCGGTGAGGTTTTAGCGCTTTCTATTGTCCCGTTTATTTTATGGCAAATAGAAAGAAAAAGCTTATTTTTTATATCAATTGGTATAGCTCTTCTTATCTTATCGCACAACACATTAGCCCTACTTTTCTTGCCAATAATTCTTATTTATTATTATTTATCAAAAAAAGATATAAAAAAAATATTATTTACTTTAATTTTTGGCCTTGGAATGTCTTGTTTTTTTTGGTTACCGGCACTTTACGAGAGAAAATTTGTTGTCTTTGATAAGGTTTTAGTTTCTAATTATTCTAATTATTTTTTAAACTTTAATGATTTAAATCTTATCGGTTTAGTATTTTTAATACCGTTTATATTAACTTTTTTTATTTTTAAAAAAATAAATGATAAAAATTATTGGTTATTTTTTATTGCTTCTTTAATTTGTCTTTTTTTAATGTTTCCAATGTCAAATTTTATTTGGCCATTATTTTCAAATCTTATTCAGTTTCCGTTTAGGCTTATTTCAATTTTGATTTTAGCAACCTCATTTTTTGTCGCACTTCAATTAAATTTATTAAAGGGGAAAAATAAAGTAATTTTAATAATTATTTATTTAATTTTATTAATTTTTTCAGCAAAGGATTTTGCTTATCCAAAAGAGTTTACTAATTACCCTGATACTTTTTATTCAACCAATCAGGATACAACTACTGTAAGGAATGAATATATGCCAAAATGGGTAAAAAGTATTCCTTTTTCTAATTCAAGCCAAAAGGCAGAGGTTTTAGAAGGTAAAGGGGAAATATTAAATCTTATCAGTAATGGAAATACAATTAGTTTTAATATAGAAGCAAAGGAAAAAACCTTAGTTTCAATTAATACAATTTATTATCCGGGTTGGGTTGTAAAAATTGACAACAAGGAAAGTTTAATTAATTATGATAACGAAAAAGGGCTCATTCAATTTAATGTAGAAAAAGGAAGACATAGTGTAGTTGTCCTTTTCAAAGAAACAACAATCAGGCTTTTTTCAGATATTATTTCAGTCTTTTTTATCTTCTTTTTATTTTATTTTTTAATATCAAAGAAAAGAAAAAAATAGATAAGAAATTTAAAAGCTTAGTTTCTTTTAATTTGAATTCGTTATTTGTATAATATGGCTATGGCTTTATTTAAAAAATTAATTCCATATATTTTAGTTATTTTATTATCTGTTTTTGCTATTTTACCTCTTTTAAACATCGGTTTTTTCCCAATTCACGATGATACACAAGTACAAAGGGTCTATGAAATGGCAAAGTCACTTGGGATGGGTATGTTTCCTGTCAGATGGGTTAGTGATCTTGGTTATGGTTTAGGTTATCCTATTTTTAATTTTTATGCCCCTCTTGCTTATTATTTCGGAGCAAAATTTGTAATCTTGGGACTAGATGCTTTAATTGCTACAAAAATAATGTTTATCTTTGGAATATTGTTATCAGGAGTAACAATGTATTTGTTGGCTAAAAGTTTTTTTGGAAAAAATGGAGCAATAGTATCAGCTCTTTTGTATGTATACTTTCCTTATCACGCTGTAAACATTTACGTTAGGGGAGCAGTTGGCGAGTTTTGGGCCTATGCATTTATACCGCTTGTTTTTTATGGATTATATAAACTATTTTTGGAAAATAAATATATTTATATATTAGTCTTGGCAATTGGGTTTTCCTTTATTATTCTTTCACATAATTTAACGGCAATGATGGTTAGTCCGTTTTTAATTGCCTTAATTATTGTTTTTGCATTTATAAATTTTAAAAGGAAACAAAATGATAATACTCTTCATTTAATTTTTGCATTTTCACTAGGACTTTTAATCTCTTCTTTTTATTGGCTGCCGGCGCTTTTGGAGATGGCTACTACCAGTGTTTCATCAACTATTGGTGGAGGAGCAGACTTTAGAGATCATTTCGTTTGCTTAAGCCAGCTTTGGTATAGTCAGTGGGGCTTTGGCGGATCGACCCCAACTTGTAATGATGGCCTTTCTTTTATGCTTGGAAGGCTAAATATCGTTCTTATATTATTATCAATACTTGGCTTAATTTTAGTTTTATTTCTAAAAAAGAAAATAGAAAAAAAGTCTTTAATTATTCTTTTAGTTTCAATTATCGGTCTTTTTTTATCAATCTTTTTAACACTTCCATATTCAAGGTTTATTTGGGAAGCATTTTCTCCAATGGAATATTTTCAGTATCCATGGCGCTTTT
>CAYWVK010000022.1:5592-9525 GCA_964461865.1 uncultured Gammaproteobacteria bacterium | reverse complement strand
GGAAAAGATCAGTGGGGAACTTTTCTTCCAATAAATAATTTCATTGGTTTTGGTGATTTTCAACCTCCTGTAAATAGGTACTCAATGGTAATCCCAATATTTTTATTTGGTTTAAATGAATTTTCTGTTAGGTTTGTATCAGCATTGGCAGGTGTATTATCTGTTATTGCTTTATATTTTTTAACAAAAAAACTGGTTGATAAAAAAGCTGCTATTTTTTCTTCGTTATTTTTGGCAATTATGCCATGGAGTGTAGGATTAAACAGAATCGCACATGAGTCAAATATTGCAATATTATTTCTGATTATAGCTCTTTTTTTTGGAGTATTTAAAAAAAATAGTAAGGACTTATTCTTGTCAGCTTTTTTTATAGCACTTACCATGTATACATACTCTGCTTATATCCTTTATGCACCCCTTGTTTTAGCGGCGATCTTATTTATAAATTATAAAAGAGAAGATGGATTTAAGTCTTTAATAAAGCTATTAATATTTTTTTTAATTATCATATCACCAATTATTTTTCAGAAAAACGCTGCTTCAGTAAGATTTTCTCAAGTAGGCTTGAATACAAATATAAATAGTGTAGGTTTAATAAATACACTTAATGATAAAAGAGGTCAATGTCAAAAAACAGTAAATCCATTTATATGTAAAATAGTTGATAATAAACCACTTCTCTTTACAAATACCTTTATTAAAAATTACTTATCTCATTTCTCTACAAATTTTTTATACATAAGTGGCAATGATACTCAATTTTCAATATTGCCAAAAAGAGGATTAGATTATCTTTATAGTTTTCCATTTTTAATATTGGGATTAGTTTTTTTAATAAAAAACAATAAGCACAAGAAAATAAACTTTGCTTTTGTTTTCTTGTTTTTGCTGTCTCCTGTACCTGATTCATTTACAAGCGATGGAAATTATGTAAGATCATCAATAATGATTCCCTTTTTAGCTCTTTTTAACGGATTAGGGTTTTATTATCTTTTTAATATTTTAAAACAAAAAAAAGGCATTAAATATTTATCCACCATTTTATTTTCTTTGGTTATTCTTTTTAGTACTGCCCCCTTTTTTATTACTTATACGACTTATTTTAAGAACAATTATTCTATTTTTTCTCAATATGGATATAAAGATTTGATGGAAAAAACACATGCATTAAAATGTAGTTATGAGAGGATTTATATAACAAGGCACCTAAATGATGCTAAACAATATATATATTATCTCTTTTTTAATAAATATGACCCCGTAAAATATCAAGGTAAGAAAGATGTCTCATACGGTCAAGAAGAAAATGGTTGGTTATCAATAGATAGAATAGAAAATATCTACTTCGTTCAAAATCCTCCAGTAATTGATGAAAACTCAGAGCTTTCGACAAAGAAAATTCTTATTATTTCTAATCCAGTAGATTTTCCAAAGGAAATTAAACCAGTTTTTGTTGTCGAAGATAGGTTGGGTAATATTCTATTCAAGGCAGTTAACTTATCGGAGCTGTTAAAATATAATAAAGAGTATAAGGAAGGATTGAGCAATTGATGATGTATAGGTTTTTAAACAAAAATTTTTTAATCGTATTAATAATTATTCTTGCGTTTGCACTTCGTTTTTATAACTTAGGGCAAAACCCACCAAGTTTAACTTGGGATGAGGCTGCCTGGGGATATAATGCCTATTCAATAGGAATTGACGGAAAAGATGAGTTTGGAAGATTTTTACCTTATGACTATCTTGAGTCATTTGGAGATTTTAAGCCCCCTATTTATGCATATTTAACAGTATTGCCTATTTTTCTTTTTGGTCTTAATGAGCTTGCTGTAAGGATTCCATCTGCTTTTTTTGGAGTATTAACGGTATTTATGACATTTTTTTTGGTAAAAAGAATATTTTTTAAATCAAAAAATAATAATTTATATGCTTTATTTTCTGCATTATTCTTAGCAATTTCTCCTTGGCATATTATGCTTTCTCGTGCAGCATTTGAAGCAAATATTGCTAGCTTCTTTATAGTTTTGGGTGTTTGGGCATTTTTAGCAGGCGTACAGGATAGGAAATGGTATCTCTTGCTTTCGGCTTTTTCTTTTGCCTTATCAATATATACGTTTAATACCTCAAGAATAGTAGCTCCGCTTTTATTATTGCTTCTTTTATATGCTTTTAGAAAAAAACTATTAGAAATTAAAAAACAAACAATTTTTGCTATTATTCTTGGTCTTTTAATCCTTGCTCCTGTTGTTTCCTTTTTATTATCTCCGCAGGCAAGTTTAAGGTTTAAAGAAGTTAATATTTTCTCAGATATAAGTGTGGTTGAGAAAGCTAATCAGCAAATTCAAAACGATGGAAATGCTTTGTGGTCAAATATTATTAATAACAGAAGGGTTTTGTATTCTCTTGAATATGTCAGACATTATTTTGATAATTTAAATCCAAATTTCCTTTTTATAAAAGGAGATGGAAATCCAAAGTTTTCTATTCAGGATGTTGGTCAAATGTATATATGGGATATAGTATTCTTTATTAGTGGAATATTTCTTTTAATACGAAAAAAAGAGGATAATTGGTGGCTTATTCCAAGCTGGTTATTGCTTGGTATAATTCCTGCTGCAACTGCAAGGGAAACGCCTCATGCTTTAAGGATTGAGACGACTCTTCCTATGTTTCAAACATTGACTGCTTATGGCTTTGTTTGTTTTTTATTATGGCTTAAAAAATATAAACAAAAATGGATAAAAAATACAGTAATAATTATTTTATCTATCCTTTTGTTTTTAAATGTTTCCTACTTTTTACATAATTATTTTAATCATTACTCTTTTGAGTATTCAAGCGAGTGGCAATATGGATACAAAGAATCAATTGAATATGTAAAGTCGGTTGAAAAAAATTATGATTATATACAAGTTACCAGTGAATTAGGAAGACCTTATGTTTATTATTTATTCTACACAAAAACAGATCCTAGTGAATTTAGAAAAACAATGAAGGTTCAAAGAGACCCGTTTGGATTTGTAAAAATATTAGGTTTTGGTAAATATCTTTTCCCAGAGGGTTATGATTATTCATTAAGTAAGGAAAATAAAGTTTTATATGTAAATACGCATTATAAATTACCGGAAAACATAAACATATTAAAAACTTTTTACCGTTTAGACGGAAAAGAAGCTTTAGTTGCTTATACATATGACTAAAAAAATTACTTGGATATTATTTTCAATAATTATACTTTTTGCTTTAGTGTTAAGATTATGGCAATTAGGTAATGTTCCACCTTCTCCTGATTGGGATGAGGTAGCCCTAGGTTTTAATGCTTATTCAATTATTGAAACAGGAAGGGATGAATTTAATAAATTTTTACCGGTTGTTCTTCGTTCTTTTGATGATTATAAACCTGCACTTTATACTTATCTTACGATTCCATCAATTCTAGTTTTTGGCTTAAATGTATTTGCAGTTAGGCTTCCATCAGCAATTTTTGGGGTAATTTCAGTTATCTCTGTTTTCTTTTTAATCAGGGAGTTATTTAAGGATTATAAATATAGAGATTATTTAGCATTATTATCAAGTTTTTTATTAGCAATTTCTCCTTGGTCGATGCAATTCTCAAGAGTTGCTTTTGAGGCAAATGTTGGTTCTTCTTTTAATATCTTAATTACTTTATTTTTTTTAAAGGGGCTTAAAAAACCATGGCTATTATTAATATCAGCAATATTTATTGGATTATCTCCATACATATATCAGAGCACCAGGGTTTTTACTCCGCTTCTTGTCATTGCATTAATTTTAATTTACAGAAAGCAGTTACTGCTTTTAAGTAAAAAATATTTAATTTCCTCTGTAATTCTTGTAATTGCAATTTTAATGCCAATGGTAATGTATATATTAAGCGATAGCTCATCTCTTTTAAGAGTTAAGGGAACAAGT
>CAYWVK010000022.1:0-5492 GCA_964461865.1 uncultured Gammaproteobacteria bacterium | reverse complement strand
AATAAAATATGTTTTGTACGTAATCTTTGCATCTGTTTTTATTTTTAACTTTTCATTTTTCCTAAATCAATATTTTGTACAACAGAATTACTATTACTCACAGGATTGGCAATATGGATATGAAAAAGCAATTAATGAGATAAAACCAATTCAAGACAATTTCAAAAAAATAGTAATTTCTGATAAACAGCCAATGGATAAGTCTTATATGTTTTTTGCTTTTTATTTAAAATATCCGCCAAGTAAATATCAGAAAATCGGAGAAAATAGTTCAGGAAGTTTTGCAGCTCATCAAAGTTATGGAAAATACGAATTTAGGCCAATTAACTGGGGAAATGATTCATTAGAAAAAAACGTATTGTATGTAGGAAATCCTGATGAAATTCCTCAACAAGCAGCTCTTAAAACTATATATAATTTAGACGGAACTCCGGCAATGAGAATAGCAGGGACTTAAAAAATGAAAAAGAAATTATCATTTTTACTAAAAAAGGAATATTTATTGTTGTATCTATTTTTAATATTTGGTTCTTTTTTAAGACTTCAGGGTGTTTTTACAAATTCATTTGCATTTACTTATGATGTAGGAAGAGACATGCTTGCTCTGGCAAATATAGTCTATGATCATAGAATTCCTCTTATAGGTGCTACAACGGGTCTTCCAGGTGTATTTTATGGACCATGGTGGTACTACATGCTTACTCCTTTTTTTATAATTTTTATGGGTAATCCTCAGGGAATAGCATTTATAATGGCGTTAATTGGAATTGTTTCAATATTTCTTGGTTTTATTCTTGGTAAAAAAATTGGTAAAACATTCTTGGGGATATTATTATCATTACTAATATCAGTTTCTTCGACAATGATTTCTCTATCAGCTCAAATATGGAATCCTAATATAGCCCCTTTATTTGTTATCTTTATTTTACTTGTTTTAAATAAAATCTATTCTAAAGAAAACAAAAGTAAATTAAGATACTATTTTTTATTAGGAGTGCTTCTTGCTTTAAATATTGATTTGGAAATTGTTTTTGGACTTCTATTATTCTTTGGAATTATCTTTTCAGTTATCTTAATCGTGAATAAACACATAACATTAAAACAGATAGGCGTTTTTATAATAGGAGTTCTTGTTATATTTTCGCCAAGAATATTATTTGAATTAAGACATCAATTTTTAATGACAAAGGCATTTTTAAACTTTTTAACAAATGGTGATTCTTCTAATAACTTACCATCTATAGCAAATATTTTGTCAAATAGACTTGGTATATTTTTTGATCAATTTAATCAAACATTAACTATGGAAAATGAAATATTAGGTTTTACATTTTTAATATTTATCATTATTAGTTTTCTTTTCTTATATAAGAAAGCAGAATTAGTAATTAAAAATTTTAGTAAAACATCAATCATTGTTGTCTTTATTTTTGTTGTTGGAACAACGTTTTTTAGCCATGATATTTGGCCTCATTATTTAGTTGGTCTTCCAGTGTTTTACATTCTTCTTTTAGGAATTGCTACTTATTTGGTTTGGATGAAATTCCCAAGTAAGTGGTTTGCTTTATTGTTAGCGCTTGTTTTATTTTTTGTTAACATTAATCCCTTTAATGTGGTTAAAAACGTAACTGCTCCATTATGGGAGGGAGATTCTTCAGTTTACAGAAACCAGCTTGCTGTTATTGATTATGTTTATAATCAGGCAAATGGTAAAAGATTTAAGTATGTAGTTTATACGCCTCCTGTTCATGATTATACTTATCAATACCTTTTCAGGTGGTATGGTCAAAAAAAATACAAGTATCAATCATCGGTTCAGGAGAACTTAGCATTTTTTATTATTGAACCGGATTTGCAATATCAGTCAAGGCTTAATGATTGGCTTAAGCAAAGACAAGAAGATGGAGAGATTATTAAATCAGAAAAAATAAAAGGAGGGATTATTGTGCAAACAAGAATTCATTAAGATATGAAAAAAAAATTAAAAAAATTCTGGAAATCAAATTTTAAAAATAAATTTTTCATAGTTACGATATTAATATTTATTCTTGATATATTTCTTCGTTTTTATAACATTGAGGGAATGAATCCATTCGGATATGACCAAGTTGATAATGCATGGGTAGCAAAAGGACTCATTCAAGACGGGAGATGGCCATTGGTTGGAATGGTTGCTAAAGGAAACAGTGGTATTTTTATCGGGCCGGCTTATTATTATTTAATTTCTCTGTTTTATTGGGTATTTAGCCTAGATCCAATTGCATCGGGTATATTTGCAGGATTTAGTGGTATATTTACTTTTTGGGCATTATTTTATGTTGCAAAGAAAATTTTTTCTTATCAAGTTGCAATTATTGCAGTATTTATAAATACTGTAGCATTTAATGGAATAATATTTGATAGAATTCAGTGGCCAGTAAATTTTATTCCTGGAATATCAATTCTAATCTTCTATTTTCTATATAAGGTAATTACAGGAAATCCGAAATATATAATTTTTCTTTCTCTTGCAATAGGGTTTTCTTTTCAAATTCACTTTACATCAATATTTTTTCCAATAATTGTTATTCTTTCTTTACCATTTTTTCCACGAAACAAAGAAACAATTAAATATATATTAATTTCTATTCCTTTATTTTTAATTTGGCTTGTTCCAAATGTTATTGCGCAAATTAAGCAAGGAAATTCACAAACATCTAACTTATCAAATTATCTGGCTACTTACTATCATGGTTTTCATTTAAGAAGAGTAATGCAATTAGTGGGGGATGGATTTATTCAATTTGAACATTATTTTTATTTTAAGATATTAAAGTTTTTGAAATATTTGCTTCCACCATTATTTATCGTTTTATACCTTTATAAAAATAGGTCAAGAGAAAAAGTAATGTTTTGTTTTTTAATGGTTCTTTGGTTTTTAATTCCCCTTCTAGTTTTTTCAACTTATAAAGGTGAGATAAGCGATTATTATTTCAGCGTAAATAGATTTGTAACTCTAATTATAATTTCATATTTCTTTAGTCTTATTTTTAATATAAAAAATATTATTCCCAAAATTATTATTATATTACTGCTTGGATTTTATGCATATTTTAATTTAATTGGTTTTTTTACGAGAAACGATACAACGCTTCACGACAGAAGAATAAATGTTTTAGAAAAAATTAATAAAACGATGAGGATAGAATATACCGAAGGTGATCCGGAATCTTATTTATACTATTATTATATGAATAAAAAAGGAGTTGTAGTTTATTAGATGAGTAAATTTTTTTCAAATTTGATTAGAAATAAACGAATTAATAAGTCGTTTTTTATAATTGTTGTTTTGTTAGTAGCTTTTCTCTCATTTTTTCCAAGATCAACAGAAGTTCTTAATCAAAATCCTATATTTTTGTTTGACCAAGGTAGAGAAATGCAGGCGGCAAAAAATATTGTAGTAAATCATAAATTAATTTTAATTGGAACAGAGGTTGGAGCCGGACAAGCGGGTTTATCGGGAATATTTCATGGCCCAATGTATTATTATATGTTAACGGTTCCTTTTGTTCTTTTTAATGGTAATCCAGCAAATGTGGTTATGTTAATGCTATTTTTTGGTTTAGCAACGGTTCTCTTTGGATACTATTTTGGGCAGAAATTATTTGGCAAATTCGGAGGATTACTTTTAGCCTTGCTTATAAGTATTTCGCCGGTGTTTATTGCTCAGTCCCGATTTATTTGGAGTCCTAATCCTCCAACTTTTTTTATTTTTGTTTCTTTATATTTTACTTATTTATTAGATTCAAAAAAGAAAACTTACATCTTTTTAGCAGCATTTTTCGCCGGTTTTATATATAATTTTGAACTTGCGGTTGCGGTACCTTTATCATTGGGATTAATAGCTTATTCCATTTTTCTATTTAGAACAAAAATAAAACCATATTTATATTTAGTCTTAGGATTTATTTTAGGATATTTACCAATGTTCCTTTTTGAGGTGCGTCATAATTTTTTAGGATTCAGAGGAATTGTTTCTTATTTTACTACGAAACATGATTCAGTTGTTGCTAGTCATTCAAATTTATTCTATGCACTAGACCACTTTAAATCGTTTATGGATGGATTTAGAAACACTTTTCCAACAAATTATTATTCTTACATTTTCTTATTTTTGATTATCGCTTTTTCAATTTATTTTATTGTTAGTGAGAAGAATATTAAGTTTAAGCATTTTTTTAGTTATTTAATCATTTTAATTCCAATTACCTTTTTGGTATTTGCTCCACTTAAAAATACCGTTTGGAATATTTATTTATTACACTTAAATGTAGTCTATTTGCTTTTATTCTGTTACATTGTTTACTCATTTTTCAAAAGAAAATTAAGCAAATTATTTATGTTTTCATTGTTAGTTATTGTAGTTTTATCTATCTTAGGAATAGTAAGTGCAGTGAAAACATTTAATCATGATTATTCTGATTATGGAGGGACAGCAAAATTAAAAGGAAAAATAGATGCGATAGATTATATTTACAAAGATGCTAAAGGAAAGCCATTTAATTTGCTAGTTTTTACTCCACCAGTTTATACATATCCGTATGATTACTTAATCTGGTGGCATGGACAAAAAAAATATGGATATATTCCTGGAAGTGAAAAGAAAGATACTTTTTATTTATTAATAGAAAAAGATCCTGGTAAGCCATGGAGTTATGAAGGATGGTTAAAAACGGTTATTAAAGAAGGTAAAATAATAAAAACAGTTACATTGCCAAGTGGATTTTTGGTACAAGAAAGAAGGTTAGAGAAATGAAAAAATATTGGCATATAATTATACTTGCATGTTTTTTAATTTTCCCATTACTAAGCTTTTTAAACAACGGCTTACCTTTTACGCATGACGGAAGAGATCATGTTGCAAGGATAGCAAACTTTTACCAGAGTTTATCTGAAGGAAATATTATTCCTCGCTGGGCAGGAAATCTTAATTGGGGATACGGACATCCGATTCCAATGTTTTTATATCCGCTTCCCTCATATTTTGCCTCATTTTTTTATTTAATAGGTTTTAATTTTGTTGATTCAACAAAAATTATTTTTGCGCTTGGTTTTTTCTTATCAGGAACATTTATGTATCTTTGGTTGTCTCAATTTTTAAAAAAAGATGCTTCAATCTTTGGTGCTATTCTTTACGCTTATGCTCCTTATAGATTTGTTGATCTTTATGTTAGAGGAGCAATAGGGGAAAATTTTGCATTTATTTGGCTACCTTTAGTTTTATATTTTACCTATAAATTATTTAAAAAAGAAAATTATATTTACTCGATATTATTAGCAATATCCTTTGCTTTTTTGGTTTTATCTCATAACGCCTTAAGTTTAATCTTTTTGCCCTTTATAATATTTTACGGAATCTTTCTTTGGTCAAAATTAAAGTTTAAAAAATCATATATTGTAAATTTAGCATTTTCAATACTGTTTGGTTTTGCTTTATCTTCGTTTTTCTGGAT
>CAYWVK010000021.1:0-9664 GCA_964461865.1 uncultured Gammaproteobacteria bacterium | reverse complement strand
CCAACAGAGGAAAAAATTGCTAAATATCAAACACAGCTTCAGGCATATCATTATGCTTTTGAACATCCATCTATTGGTAAACCAAAAGAAATAACAAAACTTGGTCTTGTTATTATGTATCCGGATAAAACTAAATTTGAAAACGGAAAAGCAGTTATTGATTTTCCGCCTCAATGGTTAGAAATTGACATTAAAAGAGATTCGTTTTTGGAATTTATTGGAGAAATAAATAAATTATTGGAAGGACCTACTCCACCTGAAAATCCGAATTGTTCATGGTGTAAATATAGACATCTTGGAGAAAAATTATTACATTTTAAAAAGAAATAATTTTCTTGATTTAATAAGTACTTCTTATTATACTAATCAAATGGAACTGGTAAGAAACGAGCCGCTTAAGAAAACAGAACCGGCCTCACAGGAAACAGTTACAAGTATTGTTGATAGAATTGGTTTAATTGCTCAAAAAGGAGAGCCCTCGTATAGCTGTTTTGAAAATTATGGTGAATTAAACCCTAGCGAATTTAAAGGATATGTTAATTATACTCTTAAAAGAGTAACTCTTTCTGAAGAAAGAAGAGGTTCAAATAATTTATTAGCGATGGTTAGACTTAAAAGATTAGATGATCCATTAACATCAGCTTTTACATTTATTGAATACCAAGTGTTTAAAGACCAAGGAAAATTAAAAATGGATAAATATGAAAAAAGCGAAACAGAAGAAGATAGAAAATTAAAACAAGATAGAAGCAAAAGAATGAATTTATCGGAGAAAGAAGAATTAAAAGCAGTTGCGGAAATATTTAAAGAATTATCAAACAGAGATGATACTAGAGAGAAGATGAGAAAATCCGGAGAAAGTATTGTTGGAGAAGATGAGGCCTTGGAGATATTGGGGATTTTAGAAAAAATAAACAATGTGACAAGAAAAGAAACAGATAATGAAAAATTAATTAAAGCGCGTTTTAGAAAAATTTTTGGTAAACAAGATAAGCGAGAATAGATACTTTAGAGAAGAGGTGATAAAAATGGATAAAAAAACAAATGATCAGCAGTTTTCAGTAAATGTTAATCCCGAAAAGACCCCGGTTAATTATACCGAGAATGTTTTTATGACAACTAGTGAAGATGGTTTGGTTTTAGATTTTTGTCAAAAACTTGGCTCAACAAATCAATTACAAATTGTTTCAAGAATAGGAATGAGTAGAAGTCATGCAAAAAAATTTTTAAAGGAACTTGGTAAATTACTTGCTTTAACAGAGGGAACTGTAAAAACAGGAGAAAATTTACCCTCTTGACACAGCTTAAGAAGCTATGGTATAAACCTAAATACTTTAAAAACAACCTAACGGACGAAAGTCTGGTTGATTTTTTTTGTATTTACAAAGAATTTATCTAAAACATTTTTCAAATGCCAAAAAATAGCAACAAAATCAAAAAAGAGGTAGAGACTCTTGTCAGAAAAAATTGGGGTAAGACATATTCCTCATTGCCAAAATTAGACCTTCTTTCAATACAGAAAGAATCTTATCAATGGTTTTTAGAAAAAGGTTTAAAACAAACATTAGATGAAATTTCTCCAATTGAGGATTTTACCGAAAAAAACTGGACACTAACCCTTAAGGATTATCGTTTTGGAAAACCATCTAATGTTCCTGAAACTTGTCTTTTAAAAGGATTAACCTTCGATGCTCCGCTTTACGTAAACACAACTTTAATTAATAAAAAAACCAATGGAGAAATAACACAGGAAGTATTTTTAGGAGATATTCCTCAAATGACTGTAAGGGGAACATTTATTGTTAATGGAATCGAAAGAGCAGTTGTAAACCAATTGGTTAGATCTCCGGGTGTTTATTTCACGGCAGTTCAGGATAATGTTACCGGTAAGAATTTATACATGGCTGAAATTAGACCTGTTCATGGTTCTTGGCTTGAATTTACAACCACCAGACACGAAACCATTATGGTTAAGATTGACAGAAGGAGAAAGTTTTTAGCATCAACATTCTTGAGAGCAGTTGGGCTTTCCTCAAATGAGGACATAAAAGAAAAATTCAGAGAACTAGAAGCAGATGGAAAAACTTCGTTTATTGAAAACACCTTACATAAAGATGAAACAACAGATTCAACAGAAGCAGTAATTGAGATTTTCAAAAAAATGCATCCGGGAGAACCAATTGTTGTTGATAAGGTAAAAGAAAGCTTTAACGGTATGTTCTTTAATAACAGAAGATATGATTTGGGAGTTGTCGGAAGATATAAGATGAATAAAAAATTAAAAGATGCTCCCGGATTTAATGCTTCTGATGAACAAGTTAAAATTTTAACCATTGATGATATTGTTGGAGCAATTAGCTCTTTAATAGGACTTGCAAAAGGAAATGATGGCGTTGATGATATAGATAGCCTTGCTAACAGAAGAGTTAGATGTGTTGGTGAGTTAGTTGCTACAACAGCATTTAGAATTGGAGTTTTACGTCTTGAAAGAAGCATTAAAGAAAGAATGAGCTTAATTCAAACAGATGCACCTATTTCGATTGCTAATCTTATTAATGCCAGACCAATTATGGCCTCAATTAATGAATTTTTCAGAACTTCACAGTTGTCCACAATTTTAGATCAGACAAACCCATTATCAGAAGTTGATAATTTAAATAGGTTAACGGTTATGGGAACCGGTGGGATTTCAAGAGAAAGAGCGGCTTTTTCAATCAGAGATATTAACAGTTCGCAGTATGGAAGAATTTGTCCGATTAGAAGTCCTGAAGGGCCAAACATTGGTCTTGTTACCTATATGGCACTTTATTCAAGGGTTAATAAATTTGGTTTCTTGGAAACACCATATAGAAAAATAGTACATAGTAAAAACGGAAAAAATATTGTTTCTAAGGCAACAGATGAAATTGTTTATATGACAGCAGATGATGAAAGAAATCATTATGTTACTCATGCAGAAGCATTAGAAGAAAACGGATTAGTAAAAAGTGAAAGAATTCCAGCAAGATATAAAGGAGAATTTTTAGAAATTGAAAAAGAAAAAGTTGAATATGTTGATATTGTTCCAAGACAGGTTGTTGGAGCAGCAGCTTCTCTTATTCCGTTTGTTAGTCATGACGAGGCAAACAGAGCTTTAATGGGAACTCACATGCAGTGTCAGGCAGTACCACTTGTTAAGCCTGAAAGTCCAATTGTTGGAACAGGAATAGAAAAAGACATTTCCCAAGTTATGGGAAGAGTAGTTCTTGCTCCGTTTGACGGAACAATTCTTTTTGCCGATGCAACAAAAGTGACGATTAAGGGTAAAGGACAAAAGGAAGAAGAAACATATATAGTAGATTCTTTTAGAAGAACATCACAGGCAACGGCATATACTCAAAGAACAGTTGTTAAAACAGGGCAAAAAGTTAAAAAGGGAGATTTGTTAATTGATGGTCCGGCATCTGACGGAGGAGAACTAGCTTTAGGAAGAAATCTTTTTATTGCTTATACTTCTTTTGATGGACTTGGATACGAAGACGCAATTGTAATTTCTGAAAAATTAGTAAAAGAAGATGTTTTAACTTCAATTCATATTGAAAAACACGAAGCAGCGGTAGTTGAAACAAAACTTGGACCGGAAGAAACAACAAGAGATATTCCAAATGTTTCTGAAGAAGATTTAGCCAATCTAGACGAAGAAGGAATTGTGGTTGTTGGTTCAGAAGTTTCATCCGGAGATATTTTAGTTGGAAAAATTGCACCAAAAGGAGAAACAGAGTTAACAGCGGAAGAAAGATTATTAAGAGCTATCTTTGGAGAACAAGCAAGAGATGTAAGAGATACTTCACTTAGAATACCGCACGGAGAACGAGGAACGGTTATTAATGTTCAAATATTAGATAGAAAAAAAGGAGATGAGTTAGAGCCTGGAACAATTAGAAAAATTATTGTTGAAGTTGCACAACTTCGACACGTTGTAATAGGAGATAAGCTTGCGGGAAGACACGGAAATAAAGGGGTAATTTCTAGGATTTTGCCTGAAGTTGATATGCCACGCTTGGCAGACGGTACCCCTGTTGATATTATTATTTCTCCAATTTCAGTACTTGCTCGTATGAATTTAGGGCAATTATTAGAAGCTCATCTTGGTTGGGCTGAAAGTACGCTTAAAACAAAAGTTGGTATTCCTGCTTTTGAAGAAGTAAAGGAAGAAAGAATAGTTGAAGATTTAAAAAAAGCAGGTCTTCCGGTTAATGGCAAGACAATTCTTTATGATGGAAGAACGGGAGAACCTTATGAAAAGCCGGTTGTTGTTGGAATTGAATATATGATGAAGTTAATTCACATGGTTGAAGATAAAACTCATGCCAGATCAACAGGGCCATATTCTTTGGTTACTCAGCAACCATTGGGAGGAAAAGCACAAATGGGAGGACAACGTTTGGGAGAGATGGAAGTTTGGGCGCTTGAGTCTCATAGGGCAAGATACACTCTTCAGGAAATGTTAACCATAAAATCAGACGATGTTGTCGGAAGAGCTAAGGCTTTTGAAGCAATCGTTAAGGGAACAGATATTCCAACACCTAAGGTTCCTGAATCGTTTAAGGTTTTAATTAAAGAATTAGCAGCTTTGGGATTAAATGTTGTTCCTGTTGGAGCAAAGATAGTTGAGGAAAATAAAGAAGAGCCATTAGCAGAAAAAATAGAAGAGGAAAAGATTGAAGAAAAAGTAGAAAAAGAAGCAGAAGAAATGATTGAAGAATTAGGTGGAAAAGAGATGGTTGTAGAAGGATTAAGTGTTGGAGACAATCAGGAAGGATAAACAAATGAATAACGATAAAAAACAAAAAGATATAAATATTTTAGATTTTAATGCTCTAAAAGTACTTCTTGCAAAAAAAGAGGATATTTTAAATTGGTCATATGGTGAGGTTACAAAACCTGAAACCATAAATTATAGAACGTTAAGAGCGGAAAAATCAGGTCTTTTCGACGAAAGAATTTTTGGACCAACCAAAGACTGGGAATGTTATTGTGGTAAATATAAAAGAATTAGAAACAGAGGAATAATTTGTGATAAATGCGGAGTTGAAGTAACTCTTTCAAGAGTAAGAAGAGAAAGAATGGGTCATATTACTCTAGCAGCTACTGTTGGTCATGTTTGGTTTTTCAAGGGTCCTTCATCTGCATTGCCTTTAATTTTAGACATGTCTCAAAAAAGCCTTGAATCTGTAATTTATTATGCTTCATATTTGGTTACTGATATTGATGAAGAAAAGAAAAAAGAAGCGCTAGTCACTTTGCAAAAAAGCATTGAAGAAAGAAAACAAGAGCAGGAAAAAGTTTTCAAAGAAGAAGAAAAAAAGATTGAAAAAGAAATTGAAGAAAAGAAAAAAGACACAAAAGAAATAAAAGTTAAAAAGGAGCAAAAAGAATTAATTAAAGAAGAAATAGAGCTTCAAAAGAAACAAAAAGTTACTGCTTTTATGGAAAAATTAGCAGTTGAAAATAAAAAATTAGACGAAATATATGATGCTTTAGGAAAACTTACGAAAAGCTTAAAAAGAGGTAGTGTTTTATCTGAAGATGAATACTTTAAGATTTTAGAATACGACTTGCCAATTTTCTTCACCATTAAAACAGGAGCAGAAGGAATATTGGAGTTAATCGAAAAGATTGATATAGATGAATTAATTGTTGAATTAAGAAAAGAAGCAGATAAGTCAAAAGGACAAAAATATCTAAAAGTTATTAAAAGGTTAAGGCTACTAGAAGTTATGCGAAAAGCAGGTGTTTCACCAGCAGATATAATTTTTACAGTTTTACCCGTTATTCCACCGGACTTAAGGCCAATGGTTCAATTATCAGGAGGAAGATTTGCTACATCAGATCTTAATGATTTATATAGAAGAGTAATTAATAGAAACAACAGGCTTAAGCATTTAATATCTCTTGGAGCACCGGAGATTATTTTAAGAAACGAAAAAAGAATGCTTCAAGAAGCTGTAGATTCATTAATTGATGCATCACAAAGAACAGGTCAAATAGTATCGTCTCCTTTAAGGTCACTTTCAGATATGTTAAGAGGAAAACAGGGAAGATTTAGACAAAACCTTTTGGGAAAAAGAGTTGATTATTCGGGAAGATCGGTTATTGTTGTTGGGCCGGAGCTTAAGATTTCTCAATGTGGACTTCCTAAAGAGATGGCATTGGAAATGTTTAAACCTTTTGTTTTAAGAGAGGTAATCGTTAGAGGATTTGCCCCAAATATTAAGAGCGCAAAGCGTTTTATTGAAAAAAGACCACCTGAAGTTTTTGATATTTTAGAAGAAATTACCCAAAATCATCCTGTTTTGTTAAACCGTGCACCAACTCTTCATAAACTTGGTATTCAAGCATTTTATCCTGTATTAATTGAAGGAGCAGCAATTAGTATTCATCCTTGTGTTTGTTCAGGATATAATGCTGACTTTGACGGAGATCAAATGGCGGTACATATTCCGCTTTCTAAAAAAGCTCAAGAAGAAGCAATTGAGTTAATGATGCCAAGACATAATTTATTAAAGCCTGCAGACGGAAGTCCAATTACTCTTCCTAATAAAGAAATGGCTGTTGGAGTTTATTACTTAACAAGCGTTGATAATGCTTTAAGAAGAGAAACTTTGCCAACGTTTATGAACTATAACGAAGTACACCTTGCCCATTCACTTAATAAGATTAAATTAAGAGAACCAATAAATGTTAGGGTTAATGAAAAATTGGTTGAAACAACTTTAGGAAGAATTATGTTTAATGAACAATTACCAGAAGTTATTGGTTTTATTAATGAACCCGTTAAAGCATCAGGAATAAAAAGAATTATTACAAGAGCAATTGTTGATTGTTCACATGATGAAGTAGCAGATTTAATTGATAATGTTAAATCGCTTGGTTTTTACGGGGCGACAATTTCCGGTATTTCAGTTTCTGTATTTGATAATCATGCTGTTTTGGAAAAAGAAAAACTTATCAAAGAAGCTGAAGAGAAAGTTACGGAAGTTGAAAAAGAATATCAAGAAGGTCTTATTACAAATGACGAGAAGAAACGCTTATCAAATGAAATTTGGCTTAAGACTACAAACGAAATTGCAGATCTGACCTGGAATAATCTAAAAGACGATAATGTTATTAAAACAATTATTGACTCTGAAGGAGCAAGAGCAGGAAAAGAACAGTTAAAGCAACTTTCTGCTATGAGAGGTTTAATTTTAGATCCGCTTGGAAAAATTGTTGAATTACCGATTAAGTCTAATTTTAGAGAAGGATTGTCAATTTTTGAATATGTTGCATCAGCAAGAGGTTCCAGAAAAGGATTAACAGACTCAGCTTTAAAAACAGCAAATGCAGGATACTTAACCAGAAGATTGGTTGATGTTTCTCATGATGTTATAGTTAGGGAAGAAGATTGTGGAGCAACAGAGGGGTTATTGGTAGTTGACGGGGAACAGGGAAGATCTGCTTCTTTTAAAGATAGAATTTTAGGACGATTTGTAGCAGCTCGTGTTGTTTCACCAAAAACAAAAAAAGAAATCCTTAAAGCAAACGAGGAAATAACGGAGGAAAAAGTAAAGGAAATTATAGGCAGTGAAGTAAAAGAAGTAGTAATTAGATCTCCTCTTAATTGTAAATTAAAACATGGAATTTGTGCTAAATGTTATGGTTGGGACTTTAGTAATAAAAGGGTTGTAAGTTCAGGTGTTCCTGTTGGTGTTGTTGCTGCTCAATCAATTGGAGAACCTGGAACACAGTTAACAATGAGAGTTAGACACTTCGGAGGAGTAGTAATGTCTGACGTAACACAGGGTCTTCCAAGGGTCGAAGAGCTTTTTGAAATGAGAACACCTAAAAATCTTTCACCAATTTCTGATATTTCAGGAAAAGTTAAAATTGAACCAAATGATGATGGTTTTGTTCTAAAAATAAAAAGCGGTAGAGTTAAGCCGGTTGAAGAAAGAGAATACTTTATTCCTCTTGCTGCAACATTAAAGGTTAAAGACGGAGACGAAGTAAGAATAGGAACGCAACTAGCAGAGGGTTATCTTGATCCTAAAGAAGTTTTAAAAGTAAAAGGATTATTAGAATCTCAACAATATGTTATTAAAGAGGCTCAAAGAGTTTATGAGTCTCAAGGAATAAGCATTAATGATAAGCATTTTGAAACAATTGTTAGGAAAATGTCGGATAAAGTAATTGTTGAAACAGTTGGCGACACTGCACTTATTCCTGGAGATTTTGTTACTAAAACAACTTTTGAAGATATAAATGCTGAAGTTTTATCTCAAGGAGGAGAGCCTGCAACAGCAAGGCAAACAATACTAGGTATTACAAAATCAGCATTGTTTTCAGATTCATGGTTGTCTGCAGCTTCATTCCAGGAAACAACAAAAGTGTTAACGGAGGCTTCACTTAGGGGCGCAGAAGATACCTTAATTGGGCTTAAGGAAAATGTTATTATCGGAAGATTAATTCCGGTTGAGGGATCAGAAAAAGAGGAACAAGAAGAAGTATAATATATAATTAAATTTTAAATATGCCAACATTATCACAATTATCAAAAAGAGGAAGAAAAAGAAAAACTAAAAAAACAAGAGCAACGGCTTTAAGACGTAGTTTTAATGCTAAAGATAGAATATATAAAAACTATACATCTCCTCAAAAAAGAGGGGTTGTTACATTAGTTAAAACAATGACGCCAAAAAAGCCTAATTCAGCTTTAAGAAAAGTAGCTAGGGTTAAATTATCTAATAAAACAGAAGTTACGGCATATATTCAGGGTATTGGTCATTCATTATCCGAACACGGAATAGTTTTGGTAAGAGGAGGAAGGGTAAAAGATTTACCAGGAGTTAAGTATCATATTGTTAGAGGAAAATTCGATTTACTAGGAGTTGAGGGTAGAAAAAGTTCAAGAAGTAAATACGGAGCCAAAAAAGGAAGTGGTTCTGCAAAAAAAGTAGTTAGCGGAACTGCTGCAAGTCAGCCAGCATCAGAAGTAGCACCAAGTGCCTAAAAAAAATAATATATGAGACATAAAAAAGTTCAAAAAAGACAAATAGAGGGGGATAAGATTTACAGAAGTAAATTGCTTGCAAAATTTATTAATGTTTTAATGAAAGATGGTAAAAAAACTACTGCTCAAAGAGTAGTGTATAATGCTTTTTCTATAATTTCTAAAAAAGATAAAAATCCTCTGGATGTTTTTGACAAAGCTATTCAAAATGTTGGTCCAAGACAAGAGGTAAGACCAAGAAGAATAGGTGGAGCTTCTTACCAGGTTCCGGTTGAAGTAAGGGGAGAAAGAAAGGTATCTTTAGCAATTCGTTGGATTTTAGATGCAACTAAATCCAGAGCAAATAAAGAATTTCCTACCTTTGCTGAAAAATTAGCAGCAGAATTAATGGACGCTTCAACAGAGCAAGGAAATGCAATTAAAAAACGTGATACGGTCCACAAAATGGCCGAAGCAAATAGGGCCTTTGCCCATTTTAGATTTTAAATATGGCTGCCGCAACAAAAAGAGATTATACATTAGATAAAATTAGAAACATTGGGATAATAGCGCATATTGATGCGGGAAAAACCACCACAACAGAGCGTATTCTTTTTTATACAGGAAGAACATATAAAATCGGAGATATTGATG
>CAYWVK010000020.1:0-10193 GCA_964461865.1 uncultured Gammaproteobacteria bacterium | reverse complement strand
TTGGAATTCCATTTGGGATATATAGAGCTCCCTTTGAATCTGAGAGTGCAACTATTTTAAATCCTTCTTTTTCAAGAAAATAAGCAAGATATTTTCCAACATTTCCAAAGCCTTGTATAGCAACTGTTAAGCCCTTACGTTTTATTTTTAAAGTTTTTAATATATAGATTAGTGTATATACTCCACCTAGTCCTGTTGCCTCGGTTCTTCCTAAGGATCCCCCCTTCTCTATTGGTTTTCCTGTAACAACGGCAGGTGTCCATTTTTTTAAAAGCTTACTATACTCATCTACTATATATGACATTATTTTTGGATTTGTGTTAACATCAGGGGCCGGAACATCAATTTTTGGACCAATGTACTTAAAAAGCTTTTTAGTAAATAATCTGGTTAATTTTTCAAGTTCGTTTTCCGTTAGTGTTTTTGGATTAACGACTATTCCTCCTTTTCCTCCGCCAAAAGGAACATCAACAACAGCGTTTTTCATGGTCATCCAGAAAGATAGTGCTTTTACTTCTTCCATGGATACTTTTTCGTGATATCTTAAGCCTCCTTTATATGGACCTAAAATATTATTATGTTGAACTCTGTATCCATTAAAAATTTTTGTTTTATCATTTTGCATTTTAAGTGGTAGTTTAACATTGATAATTTTTTGTGGCTTAGAAAGTTTTTTTAAAAGTATTGCGTTTAGGTTAATTATGGAGGCTGTTTTTTGAAGCTGCTTTACTGCTCTTTTCCATGGGTCATTTTTTATCATCCAAATATTATATGTAAATATTTTTTATTATTCAATTAATAATTAATTACCTGGAGGATTTATCATTTGCTTTTTTAGCATTTTAGGCATCGGAATTCTTTTATCATTAAATTCTCTGTTTATTCTTGGATTAAGTCTGCAATCCGGATTATACTTGCAAGCTTTATCAAATTGCTCCTGGTAAAATCCCCTAAAAGGAGGCTGTCTTAAAAATAAATTATTTAAATTAAAGTAGTCAATAAAATAAGCAGATATTATAATGCAGATTACTAAAAATATTACAATTAACTTAAAGTTTTTTTTGTATGAAAAATCGTACTTTTTAAGTAAGAAATATCCACCAATTATTCCAATTAGGGCAATAACAAGCGCCCACCATGGGAGACTTTGAAACACATATAAAGTTTTTGTTTGATATAAGGGGCCATGAAGTCTTAAGGAAAATATATTAATACTTAGAAATATTATAGATACTATAATAGTAGCAATTATTCCTATTGTCATAAGAATTGAACCCAAAATAAATAATATTTTAGGTTTCATCTTGATTTCCCCTTTTTTTATTTTTTTCATTACGGATTTTTCAATATCCGTTATTTTAGTTTTTTTTGACATAGTTTTTTTAAAATTATTTTTCCTCTGTTTATTCTGGTTGCAACTGTTCCGCTTGGCATTCGTAAAATATCTGAAATTTCCTCATATGATTTTTCTTCTAAAAAATATAGAGATATTGGTTCCTTATATATTAAGGGCATGTTATTTAAACAAAGTTTAACTTCTTTTATTATTTCATCTTTTTCTAGATTTTCCTGTATTTTTTCATATTCCTTGTTTTCAATATTGTCAATTAGTTTTATCTCTTTTTGATACTTTTTAGCCTCATTAATGGCTAAATTATGTGTAATTCTATATATCCAGCTTGAAAATTTTTGCTTAGTATTAAATGAATTTAAATTAACATATGTTTTAATAAAGGTTTCTTGAACAACATCTGTTGCCTTATGATCGTCCCTTATTAAATATTTAGCATAGCGAAGTAGTTTTTCTTGGTATCTTTCAACTATTTCAGCATATGCCTCTTTATCTTTTCTTACTAAAATTACTATTTCTTCGTCTGTTTTTTTTGTTAAATCTTGCATCGTTCATATTATATACTAGCTAAATCCCTACTACCAAGGTAGTAGAGATTTAAGCTATTTCTTAATGGTTATTTTTATAAATTTCTTCCATAACCATTGCCTGTTTTTTGACCTTCTCCTTGTCCATTTTTAAGTCCTTGGCCAAGGTTAAGCTCAGCTCTTATTTTGTTTGCTTCCTCAACTTTTCCTTCTTCCATAAGTTGATGGACTTGTGCAAATTTGGAAAAATTTGCTTCTGTTATCCTATTTACAATAGGACGGTTTTCCATTAGTTTTTTCCATTCGGCATAGTTTTTAGTTTCTAAGGCTTTTTCCATTGCCTCATGTCTTTCCTTAGTACAATTTGGCCCTGTTTTAGTAGCATCACCTCTGTATGCTTGAACAGATGTGATTAGCCCTTGTCCTAAAACTACTGCTAATGTTAAAACTGTAATTGTTGTTAATATTTTTTTCATTTTATTCACCCCCTCTCTTCTCTAATATATATTACAAATAAGATACTTAATTTCTTTCAATTGTTTAGGACTTGCTTCATAACGTACAGTTGATAGTTTTTGAAGGATCGTATAGTGATAGTACAACAAAGATGTTTTAAATTGACTTCTGAACCACAATAGCTTATTCTAGATATGATAAGCTTTGTTTGATGATACGAAAAAATAAAGAACGTGAATTAGCTTTGAGATTAAGAAAAGATGGGCTTTCTTATAGAGAAATATTGGCATCTGTTCCAGTAGCTAAATCTTCCCTGTCTTTATGGCTGAGGAAAGTTAGCTTGGCAAAAGAACAAAAGCAGCGATTAACACAGAAAAAACTATTGTCTGCCATGAAGGGGGCAGCAAAAAGAAGACAACAAAGATTAGATATTACGAAAGAAATAAAAAAGAAAGCAAAAAATGAAATTAATTGGGCAATTAATCAACAAGAATTATGGTTAATGGGGACAATGCTTTATTGGGCTGAGGGGAGTAAAGAAAAAGAGTATGATTCTGGGGTATCAGTTATATTTTCTAATTCTGATCCTTTAATGATTAAACTTTTTTTAAAATGGATACAATTATGCTTGAAAGTCCCAAGCGATAAGGTGTATTTTGTTATGTATATTCATGATAATCATAAAAATAAGACAAATAGGTTTATAAAGTATTGGTCAGGAGTTACTGGATTTTCAGTCTCGAAATTTGATAAAATCTATTATAAGAAACATAAGCCTAAGACTGTAAGAAAAAATACTGGTAATAATTATTACGGACTATTAAGAGTACAGATACGTGAAAGTGTAAATCTTAACAGAAAGATTGCGGGTTGGATAGAAGGAATATGTATAAATTGCGGAGTGGTGTAATGGTAACACGCCTGTCTTTGGAACAGGAAAGTCTAGGTTCAATCCCTAGCTCCGCAGCTATAGTCCTGAGTCGCATCGAAGGGTTTCAAATAAGCCTTAATTTATGTATGTAACTCGTCAGAGGTGAATAAGGTTATTAATTTAATTCCATTTTCTTCAAGATTTTTTCTTCCTTGAGGATTTCTTTCTATTACACCTAATGCATATTCTATATTTGCATCTAATGCTCTTAAGTCGTTAGCGCTTAGAATAATTTGTTTTCCAGTAGTAATAATATCTTCTACAATTGTTAGGTTTTTTCCTGCAATATCTATTCCTTCTGCTAATTTTTTTGTTCCATACTTTTTTGCTTCTTTTCTTACTTGTACTTGCAAAAGACCGGTTTCTAGCGATAATGCTGTTGATAAGGAAATTCCCCCCATTTCAAGTCCAGCTAAAACTTCAGTATTGGGTGGGATTAATTGAGCCATTTTTCTAGCTATTTCTTTAAGTAAGGTAGGGTTTGATTCAAATTGATATTTGTCAAAATACTCATTTGATATAGTTCCTGAATGGAGTTCAAATTCTCCTGTTAAATGAGATACGGAATAAATTTGTTTACCAAGTTCTGCTTTATTCATTGCACATTATATTACCAGAAATTTTTATAGATAAAAAGTTTCTTTCTGATACGTTAACTAGAACTAGTATTGTAATTAGCCTTAGTGTGATTTATTAAATACTGTTCTTCAGCATTTTTAATTTAAAAAGGTTATACTATAGATGCCAACTTTATGAACAATACAAGCTCCTTAGGTTTAATTCTTCTAACATATAAAGGGAAAGTACTACTTATGTATAAGCAAAAAAGCGTAATTGATGAAGAAAAACATCCTTGGTGTTTTATTGGAGGAGTAAAAAAGGAGAAAGAATCTTTTGAAGATACGATAAAAAGAAGAGTTGAGGAAGAAGCAGGTATAAAAATAGAAAATATTGAATGTGTTTCTAAATTACGTTATCATGCAAGGCTTACAGATGATCATGTAAACAAAATTAAGCGAGCAGAAAATCAATTACTTGATTTTTTCAATCCCAAAGAATTAAAAAAACTTTATTTATCTAAATCAACCGAGGAATTTATTTCCAGATGCCCTTTTCTTTTATAAGTTTATAAATATTTTTCCTCCTATTTAAAAGTATTAGTATTGATTAATAATATTTTGTTCCTTGAGGTAACCATGTAATTGTTCCGTGTGGTGATGCTTTTATGTTTTTATTTCTTAAACACATACGTATAGTAGTATATGATTTTTCAATTTTACTTTTATCCTCGGATTTTATATATCTTACAGGGCCGTGTTGTTCGCAATACTTCCCTTCTTCGCAAAGATTTTTGCATTTTTCCATTTCCATAATTTTAGAATATATATCCTTTGGGGTATTTTTGTCAAGAAGTTGTTAAAGATGAGTACATCGTTGACACTTTCGTTTGGTAGTAACTATCAAGATACACTAGTGGTGACTTGTAATTAAGGGTCTGATGGGGTCTATGAAAGTTGTATTCAATTAGCCAATCAGTTAAGGCGTTGGTTGTAATTTTTTAGATAATATTAAAATAAACAAAAAGTTGTATAATAATTGTAGTTTGCAATAGGTTTTATAAGGTAGGTGAAAATATTAGATAAATGACAGCATTAATTCTTATTATTGTAGTTTTAGTAATTATTGGATTGCCTATTTATTTATTTATAAAAGGAGCATCCAAAAGAGTTGCAAAACAAAAAGCTTCATCTTGGGAAGGTAAATTAGTAGACAAAGAGCACATTGAATACGAGGATGATGATGAAAGTTATACAAAAGATGTTTATAGCTTATATTTTGAAACAAATGAGGGTGAAAAGGTTAAAATAAACGTAACAAAAGACATATTTGATAAATGGGAAAAGCAAGATAAAGCTAAAAAAATTACAGGCGAAAAATACCCTAAAAAAATATAAATTTATTCGTATCTTAATGCATCAATTGGGGAAAGTCTGGCGGCTTTTTTAGCTGGGTAAATACCAAAGATAATCCCAACTCCCATTGATACCCCAACAGCTATAAGTACGGCAACGGGACTTACAACAAACGGAATACCAACAATTAAAGATATAAAAAATGCAACTGTTATACCGATTATTATTCCGATAATTCCGCCAAATGAAGTCATTACAATCGACTCGATTAAAAACTGTTTTAAGATGTCACTTTCTCTTGCGCCAATTGCTTTTAAGAGCCCAATTTCTTTAGTTCGCTCGGTTACTGAAACAAACATTATGTTCATTACTCCTACTCCACCAACCACTAATGAAATTGTGGAAATTGAGGCTACCATTAAGGTTAATAAGTTAGTTATTGTTTCAACAGTTGCCAGCATATCCTGAAAGCTTTGGATAATAAAATCACTTTCATCCTCATCTTTTAGGTTATGTCTGTCTCTTAGTAATATTTCCGTATCCTCCATTGTCTGATTTATCATTTCAGTATCTTTTACTGTGATATCAATTTCTTGTACATATTCTTCTCCTAAGACTTGATTAAACATAACTGAAAGAGGGATGTAAATTGACTTATTCAACATGCCCCCTGCTAAAAAACTGGTTGATTCTGCAACTCCAAGTATTTTAAAAGGCATATTGTCAAGTTTTATGGTTTCTCCAACCGGATTAGCATCTTTTCCAAAAAAAGTTTCAACTACATCTATTCCTAAAACAGCTACTCTTTCCGATGATAATTCGTGTTCTTCTTGAAAAAACTCTCCATAAACCATATCTGGGTTAAAAATGCTATACATTTCAGGCGTTGCTCCAACAGTCATTGCGCTTTTATCAATACCATTAGCGCTGATATTTACTGTTCCCATTGCGTTGACACCTATTAATTCAATATTGTATGAAATTGAAGAGTCATCCTTTATTGCTTCAACATCATCCATGCTTAGTGTATTTGCTGCACCAGCTGTTGCACTCATTAAATTGCTTCCAGGATTAATTGAAAAAACATTAGTGCCAAATGAGGATAATTCGTTTGTTACAAAGGCCACCGCTCCTTGTCCTATTGAAATAATGATAATAACTGATGATATTCCAATAATAATTCCAAGCATAGTCAAAAAAGTTCTAAGCTTGTTCATCTTTAAGGCGTATATCGATGAAAAAAATGATTCTTTATATTCCATAAGTTATTTTTTTAATTGCTTATCAAGTATGATATTTCCATCAAGTAGTTTTATTATTCTTTTTGCGTGTTGTGCAATATCTTCTTCATGGGTTATAAGAATAATTGTTTTTCCATTTTTATTAAGCTTATCTAAGATATCCATTATTTCGTGTGATTTTGCTGTGTCTAGATTTCCGGTTGGTTCATCTGCTAAAACAATTGAGGGGTCCATAATTAAAGCTCTTGCAATGGCTACTCTTTGTATTTGCCCACCTGATATATGATTTGCAAAATTTTTTGCTTTTTCTAAAATCCCAACAGATTCTAAGGCTTTCGTTACTCTGTTTTTTCTTTCTTCGAGATTGATTTTTGCGTAAAGAAGAGGTCTTTCAACATTTTTATAAACAGTGGTTCTTGGTAAAAGATTAAATGATTGAAAAACAAAACCAATTTCTTTGTTTCTAATTTCTGCCAATTGATCACTGGTGTAACTTGTAATATCTTTTTGTTTTAAAAAATATTTACCGCCACTTAATGTATCCAGTGCTCCGATAATATGCATTAATGTTGATTTTCCGCTTCCTGATGGTCCCATTATCGCTACATATTCTCCTTGATGTATATTTAAATTAACTCCGTTTAATGCTTGGTAATACTCACCGCTTTCTAGTGGATAGCGTTTTATAACATCTTTTAATTCAATTAATAATGGGGCTTTTTTTTGCATTAAAACTATATTCCAAACATTCCTGTTCGTTTAATTTGTTCATTCTTAAGCGAAGTAATAATTTCTTGTCCTTCATTTATTCCCTTGATGATTTGAGTTTCTTTATTTCCCTTAATGCCAATTTCAACCGGTATATATTCCATCTCTTTTGTTTTTAGATTAACTACTCTTACCGCTTTTCCGTTTTTATATGGTTTAACAGCAGAATTAGGAACAGTTAATACGTTTTTTAATTCTTTAGTTATAATATCGGCATCAATTGTCATTCCGAATTTTAGTTGTTCATCAGGATTTATAATTTCAATGTAGATATTGTATTTAACAACGCCATTATAATTAGTTCCTATTTCATCAACTCTCTCAACTACTCCTTCATATTTTTTATTATCAACAGCATCAGCTTCAAGCTCTACCTTTTGTCCTGGTTTTACTTTGTGAATATCAGATTCGCCTATCATAAACTTTGCTGTGTGTTTTGAAAAATCCGCAACAATTAAAACAGGTGAAACAGGCACAGCAGGGCTTATATATGCTGATACGTTGTCTCCTACGCTAACTGTTAAGTTTGAAACTGTTCCGTCTGCTTGTGATAACACTGTTGCATTTTGAGTTGCTTGGTATAAAAGCCAGGTTGAGCTTACGCTTGCTTGAGCTTTAGCAATTGCAGTTTGTTGATCTTTATATTTTTTTTCAGCTGATAGCCAGTTATCTTGTGTAGATTGAAATTCAGCAGCTAATCTTTCACTTTCTTTTGGTGAATCGTTAGTATCTTCGTATTCATCACTTGTAGCCATATCTCTGTATCTATCCCATTTGGTAAACATGTCTGATCGCAAATCGTAAGCAGTTGATAATGCTAAATCTAGGGCTGATTTTGCCGCTAAATAGTTTGCGTAAGCTGCTTGTTGCTCCTGAATGGTTGCAGTGCTTTTTACTTTAAACAGTTCTTGGTCTTTTGTAACGGTATCATTGTTTTTAACGTATATTTCCTCAATTATTCCATTAGCCGAGGAATATATTTCAGTCTTGCCAGTGGTTTCAATGTTTCCGGTTTCAGACACTTTTTCTGTTATTGAAGATATTTTTGCTTTTTCTAATATATATCCGTTTTTGTTCTGGTTTTGAAAATATTGCTGTAGTCCAATTGTTATTATTACAACAATTATTACAACAATTATTTTTTTTACTTTCGAAATTTTTTGAAATTTTATAAAAGGTTTTTTAATTATATTTCCTATTTTACTCATCATTTTATAATATCATTTTTTAGCCTATGCTTGTTAAGCAATTTAATCACTAAATATTTTTTTTGTTATTATTATAAAATGCAACAAGGCTGAGCACAAGACTTATTTTAGATAGGGTTATTTTTTCTTATTTGTTTTAAGTGAGATATTTTTTCTTGATTTTAGTTTACTGTTTTTTCTTTTTATATCTGCTTGTTCTTTTTCTTTTATAAGTTTTATTCTGTTTTCCTTATCTTTGTCTTTTTTTGCCTGACAGGTAGGATTTGAACAACGGTATTCACAAACTGTTTGTGTAAATTTAGAACCCTCAATTTTTTGAGTTACTTTACTGATAAGTATTAATTTTGAGCCACACTCAAAACATGTACGATTAGTAGTTTTTTTCATTCAATGGAGTTAGATTATACCATAGATAGGCTCTTTTTGCTATACTTTTTAGATGGACTATTTAAATAAAATCTTTGCAATTTATAAGCCTGAAGGGGTTTCGTCAAATAAAATCTTATACAATCTTAAGCAAAAGTATAAAGGAGAAAAGGTTGGGCATGCAGGAACTCTTGACCCAATGGCAAAAGGCGTATTGGTGGTGGGAGTTGGAAGAAAAGCAACTAAAAAACTTGGAGAATTGTCAAAAGATACAAAAAAAACCTACTTAGCTGAAATTGAAATTGGAAAAAACTCTACAACAGATGATCGCGAAGGTGAAATAAAAACGGTAAACAGTTTTATCCCAAAACTTATTGAGGTTAAAAAATGTCTTAACAAGTTTAAGGGGGAAATCTTACAAATTCCCCCAAATTTTTCTGCAATAAAAATTAAAGGGCAAAGAGCTTATAAAAAAGCCAGAAATAATGAGGATTTTAAACTTGAAGCAAGAAGAGTTAAGGTTTATAAAATAAAACTATTAGATTATAAATATCCACTTATTAAATTAGAGATAATTTGTGGCTCAGGGACATATATTAGGGCAATTGCTAGAGATTTAGGTAATGAATTAAAAACAGGTGGATATTTAAAAGATCTTATAAGAACAGCTGTTGGGAAATATACTATAGATAATGCAGTTAAATTTTAGTTTGTTAATTTGTTGATGAAAAAAATATTTCTTTTTGTATTAGTAATTATTCTTGTTTCTATATACATATTTTTTTTGTATTTTAAACACAATGTAAGAACTGATCAAAAAATCACACTACTCTCCCCTATTCCGGATTTTTTAACTATTTTTCAAAATTATCAAGTGACTACTACTAACCTTTGGTTTCCTTTAATTGATGAAAAAATAGAATCAAGCATAGAAAAGCCGGAAATAACTGCAAAGTCTGCATTGGTTTATGACTTAATAACTAAAAAAGTGTTGTTCGAAAAAAATCCAAAAGAAAAACTTCCCATGGCTTCATTAACAAAGATTATGACTGCCATAATTGCTCTTGAAAATCCTAAAGAGGATGATAAATATTACGTTGCTAAAAATTGCATAGTTGGAGAAGACATGATGGGACTTGATGAAGGAGAGGTTTTAACACTTAAAGAATTACTTTATGGATTAATACTTCATTCAGGAAATGATGCAGCAGAAGTTTTAGCTTTTAATTTTAAAGATGGAAGAGAGGCTTTTGTAAAAGCAATGAACGATAAAGCAAGAGCACTTGGTTTAAAAGATACAAATTTTACAAATCCAAGTGGACTTGAAGGAGACGGTGATCAATACTCAACAACTTATGATTTGTTGGTAATAACGAATTATGCTTTAAAAAATTTTCCTACCTTTGGAAAAATTTCATCAACTGTAAGTTAT
>CAYWVK010000019.1:0-11211 GCA_964461865.1 uncultured Gammaproteobacteria bacterium | reverse complement strand
TTAAAAAGAAAAAGTAAAGTTAAATTAAAAAAAACAAAAAAAGTAAAAACAAAAAAGCTTTTCCCACTTCCCTTTTTTGCTAAATTAAAATATTTTTTAATCGGGGCCATTGTCTCATTCTTTTTAGTTTTTGTACCACTTTTACTTCTAATCTTTCTACAAAATCTACCTAATCCAAGAATTTTAGATGGTGCCGAAATAGCACAAACAACAAAAATATATGATAGAAATGGCAAGCTTTTATATCAAATTTATGCTAATCAAAACCGAACAATTGTTCCAATATCGAGTATCCCTAAAAACCTAATAAATGCAACAATTGCTATTGAGGATAAAGATTTTTATAAAAACCCCGGATTTGATATCGCTGCTATTGTAAGAGCAGCTATTGCCGATATTTCCGGAAAATCTCTTCAAGGAGGTTCAACTATTACTCAACAGCTTATTAAATCCGGACTTTTAACATCGGAGGTTACTTTTTCAAGAAAAATTAAGGAAATAATTTTAGCTTTTTGGTCTGAGCAGATATACACTAAAGATCAAATTTTACAAATGTATTTTAATCAAGTTCCATATGGTGGAACAGCCTGGGGAGTTGAGGCTGCCTCACAAACATATTTTGGAAAATCTGTAAAAGAACTAACCTTAGCAGAATCGGCTTTTTTAGCAGGAATGCCAAAAGCACCAAGTATATACTCTCCGTATGCAGATGATCCAAGTCTTTGGAAAAAAAGGCAATTAGATGTTCTTGGTAGAATGCAAGCGTTAGGTATGATAACTAAAGAGGAAAAAGAAGAAGCAGAAAAAGAAGAGCTTGTTTTTCTACCACTACAAACACCAATTAGAGCTCCACATTTTGTAATGTATGTTAAAGACTATTTAATTAAAAAATACGGTCTGCCAATTGTTGAAAAAGGCGGATTAAATGTTATAACCAGCCTTGATTTAACTACTCAAGAAATGGCAGAAGAAATTGTTAAAGAAGAGGTAAACAATAATTATTATTATAATTTAACAAACGGAGCAGCCCTTATTACCAATCCTAAAAATGGTGATATTTTAGCAATGGTTGGCAGCAAGGATTACGACGATCCAAATGGTGGAAATTTCAATGTCACCACAGCTCAAAGACAACCCGGTTCAACCATAAAAGCCATTACTTATAGCGCTGCTCTTTCAAATGGATTTACCGCCGCATCATTTATAAATGATTCGCCAATTGTTTTTAAAAATCCCGGTGCAAAAGATTATATTCCGGTTAATTACGACGGAAGATTCCATGGACAAATGAGCCTTAGGAATGCACTTGGCAATTCGATAAATATTGCAGCTGTTAAAGTACTTAATAAAATTGGAATAGATTCAATGGTAGATTTAGCAAAAAAAATGGGTATTTCTACTTGGAAAGACTCCAGTCAATACGGCCTAGCGATTACTCTTGGAGCAGCAGAAGTTAAGATGACGGACTTAGCAACAGCCTATGGCACGCTGGCAAATCAGGGAGAAAGAGTAAGTCTTGACCCGGTATTAAAAATTACAGACTTAAAAGGTAATGTTCTTCTTGAAAAAAAGGAAAATAATAAAACCAGAGTGCTAGATAACGGAGTCGCTTTTATAATTTCTGATATTTTAGCGGACAATAAAGCAAGGCTTATTGAGTTTGGAGCAAATTCACCACTTAATATTTCTGGTAAAATCGTATCTGTTAAAACAGGTACTTCAAACGACATCAGGGACAATTGGACAATTGGTTATACCCCATCTGTTCTAGTCTCTGTTTGGGTTGGAAATAACGATAATTCACCAATGAGCGGAATTGCATCGGGAATAACCGGAGCTGCTCCTATTTGGAACAGAATTATAACTAATCTTATTAAAGATAAACCTTTAGAAACACAAAATATACCAAATAATATTATTTCAAAAATTTGTAACGGTAGAACTGAATATTTTATAAAAGGAACGGAAAACCTAGCAAATTGTAATCATAAAGCAACCCCAAGTGCTGCTCCTGTTGCAATAAATTAGGATATTAAATTTAAAAGTTCTTGATACTTTGCTTCTAAATCAACTGCATTAAACAAAGCGCTATTAACTATATATCTATTTGCTCCTAAACTTTTAAGTTGTCCTATTGTTTCTTCATTAACTCCTCCGTCAATCTCAATTGGCTTATCTGTTTTTTCCCTAAGTGTTCTTAATTTAGGTAAAACATCAAATAAAAATTTCTGTCCTGAAAACCCTGCTTTAACAGTCATAATTGTAAAACAATCAACAAGATTTAAATCAACTTTAATTTCATCAAGAGCAGTTGAAGAATCTATAGATAAACCTGCTTCTCCAAATTTTTTTGCATAAGCTAAAAACTCTTTTTGCGATGACATTTTCTCAATTTGACCGATAAATCTTTTAAAACCTGCTTTAGCAAATTTTTCGATGTAATTTATTGGCTCATCGGTAATTAACTGTACTTCAAAAAATAATTCATTTGTATACTTTTTAAAAGGCAGAGGGTCCAAAAAAGTTGTATTTGGGGCAAATTTACCATCTATAACATCAATTTGAACAGTTTTTGCTAAGGGTTTTACAAGTTTTATTTTTTTCTCAATTGACTCCCAGTCTTTTTCTAAAATTCCGGGGATAATTTCAAGCATAAATCAATTTTCTTTCTCGATTGTTTTAATTTTTTCAATTCTTCTTAAATGTCTTTGCTCATTTGAAAAAGGAGTATTTATAAATAAAGATACTAATTCTTCTGCTAAGTTTATGTTTATAAACTGTGAGCCTAAAGACAAAACATTTGCATTATTGTGTTTTTTGGCAAGTTCTACATTTTCTTTATTAAAACCAACTATTGCCCTTATCCCCTTTACTTTATTGGCAACAATTGCCTCACCTGCTCCTGATTTTCCAAAAACAATACCAATGGAACCATTTTCCATCGCTACTTTCTTAGCTGCTTTTAAAATAAAATCAGGATAATCATCATCTACGCTAAATTCAAATGCGCCTAAATCCTCCAATTGATAGCTTTTACTTAATAAGTATCTTTTTATTTGTTCTTTTAATTCAAATCCTGCGTGATCTGTTGCTAAAAAAATTTTCATAAATTTTTGCTATCAATAAACAATTGGTAAAAATACTGATAGTTTTTGCTTATTTTATCTACTGCTTGTTCTCTGGTTATTTTTTTATCTCTATAATCAACAAGTGGCTGCCAAAAAATAGTTCTACCGATTGCAAACCCACTAATTCCCCTAACGCCTGCTGCTTCGATAATCCATTTTTCAACCATCTCCTGTCTTTCTCCTCTTCCTAAAACTACCATCCCAACATTTTCTCCTCCATCTTTTTTTATTTCTAAAACAACTTTTTCATAATCTTTCCTTGTATTCATACCCTCAAGTTTAAAAACATCCGGCTTAATCCCTGCATTTCTAAGCATGGCAATTGCTGCTATTGTTAAATCCGGTTTTATTGTTTCTTCATATACCAAAAGATTTCCGCTAACTTTTTCTAGTTGTTCCTTTGTTGGTGGAATTAAAATTTCAAGTAAAAACCAAAAACCCTTGTCCCTGCAATAATCATTTAATGTTTTTAATTTTTCTTCCTGAATACTATTAACTTCTCTTTCTCCTTGAGGATTATATCTAACCAGTGCTTTTACAAACTTTGGGTTATATTTTTCAATATGCTCTCTAAAATTTTCATTGTATTCAAAATCAAATTCTTCCTGTCCACTTTTTTCAGTTGTTAAACATACATTAAAACCATTTTTTATAGCATCTTGTAAAATTTCATCCCCATATTGTTCATCAACTAAAATTGCTGCGTATTCTTTTGGGACTTTTTCTAAAATTGCTTTTTTAAATGCTTCATAAATCATTTTTTTTTCATCAACTATTTCTTTTTTCTGTAAATCACTTAAATCATTTTCTGTATTAAACATTCCTTTTTCAAAAGAAGCTCTATGATCAAAGGGTAAAATATATAGCGGTTCTTTGTATCCTACACTTAAAGTATTTGTCATTTTAATTCTTTTTCTATTTCTTCTTTATTTAAAAGTTTATTTTGAGAACCAACTTTTCCAACAACAGATGCTGCATTTATCGTTCCCCAAAAAAGTGCCTCTTTAACTGATTTATTATTAGCAATTGCCGCTAGAAAAGCTGCAGAAAATGCATCACCTGCTCCGGTTTTTTCTACTACTAAAGCATCTTTTATGGGCTGGTAAAAATATTGTTCATTTTCATCAATAGAATAAGCTCCATTGTTACCGTCTGTAATTACAGATATTTTAGGTCCTTGTGCCTTGAGCTCTTTTAAAAGAGTTATTATTTCTTCTTTTTCTGTTGGTATTTTTTTGTCTAAAATCCTTGCTGCTTCTTCTTTATTAACTATTAAAATCTGTGTGTTTTCTAAGATTTTAGAGATATGATTTTCTCCTGCATCAACTTGCGGAACTCCCGGATTAAAAACAATTTTTGCTCCTGTTTTTTTTGCAAACTCCAAAGTCTTTTCGTATGTACTTTTCCATTTTTTACTAAGCGATGTTAAATATATCCAATCTGTTTCGTAATCTTTAAAACTAAAATCATGTTCCATTTCACTGTTTTCAGAAAAAATAGTTCTCTCCTTTTTATAGCTTACAATTGCTGAAAACGGAGAAGTCTCACCTGCTGATTTTATAACTAAATTATTATCTACCCCCTCTTTATCTAAGATATTTGTTATTTTTTCGGAGAATTCATCCTGTCCAATTTCAGCAACAATTGCTGTTTTTAAACTAAGCCTACTAAGTCCTATTGAAACATTAGCTGCATTTCCACCAATAGAAAATTGAATCCTATCTATTGGGATTTTATCTCCATGTTTTAAACATATTTCTTTTGTTTTCTCATCTAATCTAATATGTTTATTTTCATCATCAATTGATAAAAAAACATCAACCGTGGCGTTACCAACCGCAATAACATCAAAGTGTTTCATACTCTATTTATACAATTATTAGAAGACTTTAAGCAAGTTTTATTTACCAATAATAATTAATGCATCAGCTGAAGTTGACGAAGATAAATCAGATGAAGTTTCTCCAATTGTATATTTTTCTTCAAGATCCGATTCTAAAAGACTTAAAAAATCACTGCTTTTACTTTTTACTCTTATTGTTAAATCTTCATAATCAAAACTATCAGCATTTCCGGTTGTTAAAATTTTATATCCTAGGTTTCTTAAAATTGTACTTGCCTCTCCGGCAACCCCTGCTACACCACTTCCATTTTGGATTTCAATTGATAATTTACTTCTATCAAGCCCTGATTCTTTATCAATAGGGTTTGATGTTGGATTAGGAGTTGGTGTATCCTCCTCTTCTTCTTCATCCTCCTCTTCATCTTCTTCAACTTCTGTTGGAGTTGGTGTCTCAGTTGGGGTTATTGTTGTAGAAGTAGTTGTAGTTGCTTCTTCTTTTTCCTTGCCAAGATTTGAGGTGGTAATAAGAACGGAAAAAATTACAACAATAATAATTGCAATTATAAGAAGTGCTAAACGCTTCGGATTTCTTTTTTTAGGAGCAGAAAATGTTTGAGAAGGTTCCTGAAAAGCTATATCTTCCATAGTTAAAACCTTTGAGCAAAGTATAACAGAAAATTTCCATTTTTCAATAGATTGTTTTTTATCTGATATAATCAAATAACCATGAAAAAACTCCTATTTTTATTTTTCTCTATTCTGTTAGTGATATCTTTTTCTTTTAACAACCTTTGCTTAACTTTTTCAGATGAATATGACGATTTAAAAGAGCAAATTAAAACTTTAACAACAGCGCTTGATCAATCAATTAAGGCAACTAAACCACACGAAGATCAATTAAACGTATTAAAAAAACAAGTCGAAAGCATTAAGTTAAGATTAACAACAATTGAAAAGGACGTTACCTCTAAGAGAATAAAAATTGATGAAGGATATAAAGAATTGGATAAACAAGAAAAGATTTTATACAAAGCAATTAATGATTATTACATTAAAAGTTATTATTACTCCCCTATTTTAATTTTTCTTTCCTCATCCAAAGCCTCTGATATTACCCAACTTCTGGCTTACCAAAAAGCAGCAACCGACCAGGATAAATTAATAATTACCAATATTGCAATTACCATTCAGGACCTAGAAACAAAAAAACAAAAACTTGAATCGGAACAAAAAAATCTTTCATCGTTAAAAGCAGATCTGGATGAACAATCAGTAAAGCTTGATGCGCTAGTTAGTGGTGCAAAAGCATATCAATCAAAACTTTCAACTCAAATTGCCGAATTATCTGCCAGACAGCAAGAGATTATTAATGCAAGAAGTGGTGGTTTTACTGCAACTATTGGGGACAGTAATCTTGCAGATGATTATAATGCTTCAATTAATGGATTTAGAGAATCTGCTCCATCAGGATATTTTGCAGTTTTTTCTTTTGGAGCATATACACACAGAAAAGGCATGAGCCAATACGGTGCACGGGGAAGAGCTCAAAGCGGACAGGATTACAAAGCAATCCTTCGAGCCTACTATGGAAAAGAACCGGTAAATAAAGATACCGGAGGAGATATAAACGTAGACGGATTTGACGCAATGAATTTCGAAGACAGATATCTTATGGGGATTGCAGAAATGCCCTCCTCTTGGCATCCTGATGCACTTAAGGCTCAAGCAATTGCAGCAAGAACCTATGCATATAGATATAAAAATGAAGGTAAAAGTATCTGCACAACAGAGGCTTGTCAAGTTTTTAATTCAGGAAAGGCAGATAATCCTCCGGAAGCATGGAAACAAGCTGTACAATCAACAAAAGGAGAAGTTTTAGAAGACGTTGTAACTTACTATGCATCTACTCACGGTGGCTATGCAAATCCTATTGGATGGGATACAACAAATGGCTCCGGAGGGAGTAACTTTATTGAAAATACTTACGATAAAATAGGAGGTTCTCCATGGCTTTATAAAGCATGGTACACACAAGGATATAGTGTTAGCTCTGATAAGTGCGGTCGTTCAAACCCCTGGCTTTCGCCAGAAGAAATGGCTGATATCGTCAATGCAGCCATTGCCCTAACTAAATCGGGAATTGATACTTCCAGAATTACTCCCATAACTACTTCTTGCTGGGGCGGAAATCCATATAGTATGGATGAGTTAAAAAATCTTGTAGGTGGAATAAGTTCTGCCAACAGTGTTACTGTTTCACAAGGCGATGGGACAACAAACAATGTCACTATTAATGGCATTTCTTTGTCCGGAGCTGAATTCAAAAAGGCTTTTAATTTAAGAGCACCAGGAAGATTATCCATTCCTCAAAGCGGATTTGCTTTTTTTAATATCGAGAAAAAATAATAAACAAATCATTTAAGTTGTTAATCCGTTGTATAATGTAGAAAGAAGATAAAAACATGCCGGATATATTTATACCTGCCGACAAAAAAATAGAACAAGAAAAGAAAATTAAACATGATGCTTGGGAAGAAGAACATCCTGTAATGCTTCATGGAGAAGATGTACTTACCGAATTAAGAAAAGGAAGTAAGAAAAAAGAATTAATTACAGCTGCTCTTAAATCTCCAAGCGATCAATCAAACGGAAAATATACCATAATCTCTTCTCCGATTGGTCCCTTTAGCGCCTTTAAAGTAAAACCTAAAGGAATAAAATATCACGAACAAGACGAAGGAGAACAAATACTGCTTATCTTAAGAAAACATTTTGTTACTAATGTCCCCTGGATTATACTTGGGATAATATTAATTCTTTTCCCGTTCCTTCTTTTTTATCTTTTTAATTTTACAAATTTATTATCAGGGTTTTTATTATCCATGCAAACAATTATTGTTCTTACCTTTTCATATTACTTGGTAGTTTTTTGCTTTTTATTTGTAAGTTATATTACCTGGTATTATAACGCTGATTTAATAACTAATAAAAAAATTGTTGATATTCATTTTCAAGATATTATTTATCATCACGTTTCAATTACCAAACTAAATTTAATTGAAGACGTTAATTATGTTCAATCAGGCTTCTTTGCTTCATTTTTTGGCTACGGTGATGTTTTTGTTGAAACCGCCGGAAAAACGCTTACCTTTAGCTTTATGTGTGTTCCAAATCCTGAAAGAGTTGTAAACTTAGTAGAAATATTGATTGGAGGAGTACATGCAGAGTAATCAATTATTAAATTCAATTTTTTTGAATCCATTTTTTTTAATTAAAATTGGCATAATTATTTTAATTATATTTTATATAGTTTTATCTATCGTAATTGTAAGAAGAGTACAAATAATGAATCGCACAATTACACAATCTCAAGTCTCGTTTACGCTAATTTTTGTTGCTTTCATAAATATAATCTTGGCAATTTTGCTTTTCTTATTAGCAATTGTTATATTATAAGTTAATGTCTGAATCAACTCTTGACTTTGCTAAAATCGCTGCTAATCCCACACCAACTACTTGGTCACAAGCATATAATGCAGGAAACTTATATGCCGTACTTTCTTTAGAGAAAGAAGAAGAAAAGGAAGAAGAGAAAAAAATTGAAGAAAAAGACTTTTTGGCAATTTTGGGCAAAGGCATATTAGATACATTGGAAAGTGAATATTTTGCTCTAGAATCAAAAGACCTAGATTCTATTAAAAATGCAATTTTAATAACTGCTCATAAGATTCCTGAAGAAATTAAGTCCTCTTTTGTAATAACAGCTGTTGTTAAAAATATTTTGTATATTTTTATTCTAGGTGGTGGGAAAATTTATCTAAAACGCGACGCAAACTTTGGATTAATTTTAAACTCAACAGGTGAAGAAAAAACAACAATTAAAGCTGCTTCCGGTTACGTTAAAAAAGATGATGTAATAGTATTGGAAACCAAACAATTTTCAGATATTATTCCTTCTGAAAAAATGGCTTCAACACTGGATAGTCTTTCTCCAAATGAAGTTGTTGAATCTCTTGCTCCAACAGTTCATGGACACGAACAAGGAGGAGCTGCGGCAATAATTATTAATTTTAAAGAGGAGCTTTTAAAAGAAACCACAAACATTAAACAAGAAGAGGAAAAAGAAAACGAAGATAAAACCATTGAAGAGGAAATAATAGAAGAAGCACCGATTAAAACTACTGCTTTGGCTAACAGTTTCTTTGGAAACATAACTCAGTTTTTTTCAGGATTATTTAGTAAATTAAAATTTAAAAAATCATCGCTTAATCATTCCAAAAAAATGTATCTATTTATTGCCATTATTATTCTAATCGTACTTATATTTAGTATTTTCTTAGCTATAAAAAAACAAAATGAAGCAAAAGTTAAGGCTATGTTTGACGGTGTTTACCCACAAGCTGTTAAAAAATACGATGAAGGACAAAGTCTTGTTGATTTAAATCAAAACATAGCAAGAGATAACTTTATGTCTTCTAAAAAAATACTTGAGGAAAACCTTGATAAGTTTGATAAAAATTCCAATGAGCAGAAACAATTACTTGAACTTTTAACAAAAGTTGAAAACGCAATAAACTTAACCTCTGGGGTAAATAGTGTTGAAGCAAAAGAAATAGAAACAGATGAAAGTGAATTTTTAAAGTTTGTCTTATCGTCAAAAGCAATTGCTTTTGGTCAAAACGATGAAACTATTTATTCTATTGATGAAGACGGAGTTTATTCAACAGCTAAAGGCAAAGATAATACTAAAGAAGTAATTGAGAACGATAACATCTGGGAGAATCCTATGGGAGTTGTTCCGTATTTAAGCAATATTTATGTTTTAGATAAAACAAAAGGTGGGGTTATTAAGTTTGTCGGCGGTCAAGTAGGATTTGGAAAAGCAAATTACTTTACCGACGCAGAACCTGATTTATCAGATGCTAAATCAATTGCAATTGACGGCTCAATATGGATACTTTTATCTGATGGCACTGTTTTAAAATATACCAGAGGAAAATCCGATGGATTTAGCTTAACAGGACTAGATTCTTTACTCTCAAACCCGACAAAAATATATACAGATTCTAAAATGGACAATGTATATGTTTTAGATAACGGTAATTCAAGAATTATAGTTTTTGATAAAGAAGGAAGCTATAAAGAACAATACTCTGCAAAAATCTTATCAGACGCTAAAGAACTGGAAATTCTAGAAAAAGACAAAAAAATTCTTATTCTTTCCTCTGATAAGGTTTACGAAATAAATATAAATTAATTTTACTTTTTCTTCTCTTTGCCGTATTATTTGAGTACTACGTAGCAAGCGTAGTCAAATTATGAAAATTATCAACAAACGAGCAAGTTACGATTATGCTATTCAAGAAAGATTTGAAGCGGGAATTAATTTATATGGTTACGAGGTAAAAGCTATTAAAGGAGGTCATGCTGACTTAACCGGTAGTTTTGTAAAAATTCAAGGAAATGAAGCATATTTAATAAATGCTAAGGTTTTCCCTTATGAATATGCCAGCCTTAAAGACTACGATCAGGCAAGAACTAGAAAACTTTTACTTCATAAGGCAGAAATCATCTCTTTAAAATCAAAAACAGACGGAGCAAACATGACAATTGTACCTTTATCTTTATATATTAAACACGGATTTATAAAAGTTGAGCTTGGTTTAGGTAAAGGAAAAAGAAAATTTGAAAAAAAAGAAACTATTAAAAAAAGAGATTTACAAAGACAAATTGAAGAAGAATTAAGGGGAAAAATTTGACTTAACAGCTTCAAAGTAGTATAATTTCCAACTAATGGGGATGCATCGCATCGACAGGAAAGCACTTTAAAAAACTGCAAGCCAACTTTGATTAATAGTTGTAAAACATAATCAAAATATAAATGCTAGAAATCAAAACTCTAGTGGTCAATTTGCTTACGCATACGCTTAAGTAAGTTACCTGTCTATTTAATCTTTTCTAAACGGGATTTTATAGGCATAAAAACAGTTTAGAAAATAATAAGGATGTTGATTAGAGCCTTATCGAACTTATTTAATCTTAACTTTATTTTTTCCTTTCGATTGGATAAGAATAAAGCGAAACTTAATAATCGAATAAGCTTGTAGAAGTTTTTTAATAAATTTTCTGGACTCGAGTTCACTACTCGACATCTCCACACTATATCCACACTGGATACCTTTTTGTAAATACTATATACTACTTTTATGGCAAAGTTGTATCTTTTTAGACACGGACAAA
>CAYWVK010000018.1:0-11615 GCA_964461865.1 uncultured Gammaproteobacteria bacterium | reverse complement strand
TATCGTTTAATATTCAAAAATTAGCATTAACACTTAAAGCAATTGAAGCTAAAAAGAATTAAGTTTTAAAGGAGGTGAACTAATAATGGCAAAACTTTCAAAAGATGAATTAATAAAAGCAATTGAAGAAATGTCTGTACTAGAACTTTCTGATTTAGTTAAAGCTATTGAAGAAAAATTTGGTGTTTCAGCACAAGCAATGGTAGCAGCACCGGCAGCGGGAAATGGAGCAGCAGCTGATGAACCAAAAGAAGAGCAGACTGTCTTTAACGTAGTTATTGCTTCTTCAGGCGCAAATAAACTATCAGTTATTAAGGCCCTAAGAGAATTAGTTCCAACCTTAGGACTTAAAGAAGCAAAAGATTTAGTTGACACTGCACCAAAAGAAGTATTAAACGCTGTTAATAAAAAGACTGCTGATGAAGCAAAAGAAAAATTAGTAGCAGCTGGAGCAACAGTAGAGCTTAAATAACACTAAGTAAATTGTTGCCTACTTTTCTAATTAACTCCTTGAAAAAGGAGTTTTTTAGTGTTTTAGGTCTTGACCTATTCGATATTACTCAAGATCTTCGACCAAAATCTTTGTTTTAGGTCTTGACATTTTTGTTACACTTTGTTATTTTGTAATTAATTAATCATCATATTGATTATTATTAATACACTCTTAAGGCTATGGATAAACAAAATATATCAATCAATAACCTACCAGATCTTCTAACAGTTAGAGAGGTTGCGCAAATCTTAAGAGTATCATCACTAACAATTAAACGCTGGGGTAAAAGAGGAAAACTTCCTGCAATTAGAATAAACTCCAGAGGAGACAGAAGATACAAAAAAGAAGCTGTACTTTGGTTACTTGGAATACAACAAAAAAGCGAATAATTAAACTCCCCTTCTGTACTTTGCTCTATCCTTTGTTCTAATTAATTTTTCATTTGGACTTACAAAATGATCTTTAATAAACCTAATTGTTTCTTTTGGGTCCTGCGTATTAACAAAAATTCCTGTTCCTAATTCAAACCCACCAAGAGTTTTAAATCTTGGAATAATTCTTAAATACCAATCTCCTCCTGGATAAATATAAAAATTAAAGGGAAATTCGTTGCCATGTCTTAAGTCCATTATCTGAATCACTCTATGAAGAATTTTTGAAAGATCGGTTATTTCCTCATCTGTTATTTCACCAAAAGTTCTTCCTCTTGATTTTGGATAAATCCATACTTCTTCCGGCCACTGACCATAAAGAGGACAAAAAATAATAAATTTGTTTGTTTCTTGAGTTTCTTCTTCTTCTGAAGGGGCTTCTAAACGTTGTATGTCAACTATTACGTTCTCCGGTATTACCGCAATTTGACTATGAGGATGCGGAAGGCTTTCCCCGCCTCCCTTTCCATGATTATGAAAAATGTATACCCAGCCCTTATCCTTATGTGTTTGATAACGCTGCCAATAGGTTTTTAAAATAAGTTCTGTATGAAAAGTTGGTAATGTATCAAAGCTCTTATGATGATCCGGTGAGTGAATAACTACTTCGTGAATTGGCGCAAAAGGAAATTTGTTATTAATCACTCTTACTTTCCAGTTTGAATCCCCTTCTTCTCCTCCAATTCTAAATACCTCCTTTTCTTTTCCCTCGTTTCCAATACAAAAAGGGCAAACAGGCTCAATTCCTTTTGAAACATCAGGTCTTTTTGCTCTTTTAACAGCAGAGATTATATATGTTCCTGAAACTTTATTTTCAATAAACTTAAAATCCATCGCCCTATTCGCCCTCTATTTCTAAATAACTACTAGCATCAAAATTATCCCAATTACTCTCCGGTAACCAAAGATTTCTAAAATGACGCCATTCATTCCAACCAATCGAAAGAGAAAAGGCATTAATATTTTTTTCTATCAGCTTTTCTGTTATCTCCTTTGTTATCTTAGAACCCGAAAAATGACCATATACAATAACGTTTTTGTTAGGTTTTCTAGCTACAATTTTATCTACCAATTTATTAATATCATAATCTAAACCCTGTTCTACCGGAAAACTTATGGCATATTTTATATGTTCTTTTTTATATTCATCTTCTAATCGTAAATCTACTAACATAAAGTCTGAATGACCTTTATTGAATTTAAATACTAATTCATTGGGGTCAAATTGCTTAACCTCCGCGCTATTATTAATTGTTGGAAGCTTAGGGATAAAAATAAGTTTTGGTAAAACCTCAGAAGTCAAATTATGTTTAATAACATTTATGTTTAGTTTCCCAAATAGAAAAAGCATCGTTACCACAGACGTTACTACACAAATTACAATAAATATTAAGGCTAATTTTAAAATATCCCTAAGGCTTCTTTTTTTCTCTAATTCTTTTTCCACTGCTTTTTCAACTCTTACAATTTCGCTTTGCTCTTTTGTTTTAATTTTCGTTTTTTTCATCAATATATTTATTATTAATTAAAATTACTCATAGCGCAAGGCATTAAGTGCTGAAATCTTCTTTGCTCTTTTTGCAGGATAAAGACCTGTTACCATACCAACAAAAAATGACATTACTAAAATAAAAATAATTAAATAAAATGGAACATAGGTAAGATTAATTATTCCTTCTCCCTTTGATAAAGCTACAAAAGAAACTAATATGGACAACAACTTGCCGGCTAAATACCCAAGGGCCAATCCACCAACTCCTCCTGATAAGCCCATGATCATGGCTTCTGCTAAGAAAAGATCTTTTACTTCCTCTGAAATCATTCCCATTGTTTTCATTCCTCCAATTTCCCTTGTTCTTTCTAAAAGTGAAACAGTTAATGTATTAAACATCCCCAAAGACGCTACGATTAAAGCAACCATGCCTAAAAGCCCCAAGACCAACCTAATATTAGCAAATATCCCTTCGATCTGACTTACGGTATCAGCGGTACTATTAGTTTTAAAACCAAGATTTTCAATATTCTTTCTGATTTCTCCCATTTTTGAAACATCGCTTAAGACTATTTTCATTTGTGAAAAATTATCAATTTCAAGTTTATTTATATCGTTAATTGGAATATAAAAATATTGTGCTGTATCATCATCAATTATTCCCATAACTTGATACTCTACTTCATCTGTGGTTGCTTTTGATAATAATTTTGAAGAAAGACTTTTAGAAAGTATAAACTGTACTTTAAACTTAGTACCAACTGCACTATCCTCCGGAATGTTTAAAAGCGCAAGCATTCCTAAGGAAAGAATTGCTTTTCCTGAAGGAGGACTATTAAATTTAATTTCAGAAGTTGTTTTAAAAGCAGACCCTGAAGCAGCTAATTCAACTAAGGATAGTCCTGCTGAATCTGTTCCAACAACAACAGAATCAAAAGCAGAATCAAAAGAAGCTTCAGCTGTTGCCTCTTCATTTGCCCATGAATCAAGTGAGGTTAACTCAGCGCTTTCAGTTGCCTCACCCAAAACTTCTCTTCTCTTTATTTCAGGTTCTTTTGTAATATATAGATCTATTTCTTGAATGCAAGCATTTTCCCATTTTTGGCCTCCATTTTCATCTATTACTGGTCTTAACGAGTCATCTTCTGTCTTTGTAAAGATTGGCACATTTCCTTTTATCCACTTTGCCAAATACATACTTCTCTTCTCATCATATCCCTCTTTTACTTCTTCTCCTGAAACAAAATACCTACTACCCCAATATTCCTTACCAATAAACCCTCCTTCAATCCTTGGCACAAATCCTAAAATTTTAGAGTCCGTTGTACAATCTTCCCAAGCAATAATTGGATCTTCAGGATGTATATTAAAGTATATCGTTTTATTACTATCTACCTCTTTTTTGTACTCTGCGTAAATAATTTCCGTTGATACACCAGCGACTTCTTGCTCAAGCCCGGACAGTTGATCATTGTTGTCAAAAAATTTTCCCTTTTTTAGTTTTGTTTTTAAAAGCTCAAGATACTTATTTGAAGCAGCGTACACTAAAACATCTGTTTTTGCCTTATTAAAACTTATTCTTCCAACAAAAGAGGTAAGTGGAACAACATCTTCTACTTTTGCCATTTTTTTAATTTTACTAAACAAATCTTTATTTAGTTTTAATGCAGTACTTGAACTGGTAGAAACATCTACAATTTTTAGCTCTTCTAAAGAAGCAACTTGACTAATAACAAGTTTTTCTATTCCATAACCCAAAGATAACAAAAGCACAATTACTCCAACGCCTGCGGACATACCAAAAATTGTTACTATTGAGCGGGCTTTTTTTGCCATTAGGTTTTTGTAAGCAACAGAGATTAAATACGATCTTTTAACTTCGGAATTCCCTACTTTTTCAAACTTATTAAATATTTTTTGATAAAATTTGTCCGGCCCAATTTTCCAAAGTTTTTCGATCTGATTAGCACCAATTTTTATTAATGGGATTTTTTTAAGGAAACCAAAAATTTTTCCAAAAGCGAAAAAAACAAGTAACAAGAAAAAAGTTGAAAAAACATAACTATATCTAAACATTTTTGGCCATGCCTTTACAAAGCCAATCATTGCTTTCTTCCAGTTTTCAAAGCTTTTTACCTTAATTAAGAAATTTTTAATTTTCAATCTCATATTTATAAATTTAATTTTTTAAGAAACCCTGTATCCCTAACGTTTGATTCAATTTTTGCTCCACCACTTCCGTTTATCTCCTTTTTTGTACTAGTTCCCTCGAGTTTATATTTTTTCTTAGGAGAATATTCCTCTACTACTTGCCCATCAACAATATGAAAAATATTAGTTGCATATTTTAGATATTCTAAATCATGAGTGACCATAACAATTGTTCTTCCTTGATCGACTAATTCTAAAAACATTTTTATTAATTCCTGACCGGAAACGGTATCTAAATTACCGGTTGGTTCATCTGCCACTATTAAAACAGGATCTATCATTAAAGATCTGGCAAGACTGATTTTTTGCTGCTGTCCTGATGACAACTCTGTTGGAGTATAATTTGCCCAATCCTGCATGCCCACTTTTGTTAACGACTCCATTACCTTTTGCTGAATTTTTTCTGGCTCCGCATCAATTAAATGAAGAGGAAAAGAAACATTATCAAATACACTAAACGAGCTTACCCAAAGAGCTTGTTGATAAATCATTCCTACTTTATGTCTTCGATACATACTTCTCTCATCTTCTGTCATTGAATAAAAATCCTGATTTTCCATTAACACTTTTCCTGTTGTTGGCGATTCAAGACCTAAAAGTGTATGTAAAAGTGTTGACTTACCACATCCTGACGGACCAAAAATAACCGCAAACTGTCCTTTTTTAATCGTCATATTTATTCCTTTTAAGACCTCTACCTGACCGCTTCCCACATTAAAAGACTTATGAACATCTTGTATCTGTATTAAATTTTTATCATCCATAATTATTTAAAAAACGGTAATCCTTCAAGAAAACCGAATGTATTTGATAAGTTACCTATTACTAAATCTAAGGCTGCTTTAGTTGCTTTTGGCGTTACCACTACATTGTCATACGACTGTCCTAAATTTCCCGCTTTATCTTTTGATAATGTTTGTAAATGATAAATCCTAGCAGGAGAAAGACCGGTAATTGTAACTATATGATTCGTAGTTAAACTTGTGTCCTCTTGTGTACTTTGACCATAATTAACACCTGTTCCCTCTGCGTATTGCACCTGACTCGTTGCAGGCTCATCAGTGTCCCAACTAATTACGATCTGCGCCCTTGCTTCATCTCCAATACCAATTATTGTGCTTTCCGTACTCATATTTAAAATTTCAGGAGCCCTAAAGTCAACCGCTGTTTTTATTTTTTGCGGTGTGCTTTTTGCCTCATTATTTGCTTTATCTTTTCCTCTTATTATTAATGTATATTCCGTACTGTCTTTTAGGTCTTTTAAGATCATTTCATGTTTTGTCTTTGGAACTAAGCTTATCTGATCTCTTGCTAATTCAGGGTTCGCTGAAGGATAATATGTAATAATTGACGTTATTTGAGTATTTGAAACCCAAGCAACTCTTAAAGTTGCCGTTGACATCCCAACAACTTGTTGAATGGCAATGTCTTTAAGTTTTGGAACAGGTAAAGTCTTAAATGAATAATCATCTCCTGTAAAAACATTTCCTTCTTCATCTTCTGCTTCAAGCTGCAAATGATATAATGTTCCTTCGGTTAAACCATCTAAAAGAACTGTGTATGTTGATTCTGCTATTGAAGTGGACATACTTTTGACCCCACCGTAAGATAAAGTTTTTCCGTACTTTAAGTTTATCTCTGATGCGTTTTTAACGGTAAAGGTTATATACGCAGAGTATAAAGAAACGCTACTTACCTTAACTGAGGAAATAAAAGGCGCCGGATTAGTAGTAAATTCCTGATCCGATGATTCGCCTGTATTTCCATCTTCATCAGAATATAAAACCTTATAATGATAAGTTGTTCCAGGATCAAGACCAATAATGTCAATTTCATGAGCAGCTACCTGACTTGACGATCCAACCTCCTGATCATAGTCATCCGATGACTTTCCGTACTTCACAAATGAACTACAAGTTCTATCAGTTGCCCATTCAACGATTGCTGATTTTGTTTTAACCGTAGCAGAAGGCGATGCAATCATTATAGGAGCAGTCTCCCATTTTCCATCAGGATACATCGAAACCGTAGATGAAGGAATAGAACAATTATTGGTCGAATCACAAGCTTTAACACAATAATAATGGATTTCCTGCGTAATATACATATCTGCGTAAGATTCTTTAATGCTATGGTCAAGATAGGAAAAATCGTCAAAATTAACTATACAATCTGCATTTTCAACTGTTGATTCGTAGACTTTATAATCTGAAACGCCGGAACCGGTTGACTCAGGAACTCCCCATGTAAGAGCCAATTTCCACTTTTCCAATGCTTTATCGGAAATATCAGCAATATCCATTTTCGTCGGAGCACTGGGAGCGGAAGTATCGGCATTAAATATAACTGATGCATAGTTATTATAATCTATATTTCCTGCTTCATCTTTTGCACCAACACTATAGGTGATTATTCATGTAACGCTATAAGCCTATGATAAAACCATATCAATATATAGAATAAACACAAATATAAAAAGGGGCTATTTTGCGGTAATTTTTTCTTTTAAGACTAAATATAAAAAAGTAACTATTGAGAGCTGACGTTTTATACGCCATGGTTGAATTAAAAGTCTAAAAAGCCATTCTAGACCCAAAGTTTGAATTAGCTTTGGAGCACGTTTTACTCTCCCACTTATAAAATCAAATGCTCCCCCTACTCCTATGGCTACTTTTATTGGTAACTTATCTAAGTTCTTAGCTATCCAAAGCTCTTGTTTTGGAGATCCAAAGGCAACAAAAAGAATATCAATCGTCTTTTTACCAGCTTTTTTTGCCATTACACTATTAATATATTCAACTGTTTTATCATCCGCGTTTCCACTCTCGGTGAAAACTATATCAAGGCCAGAAAATTTTTCACGTAAGCACTCTGCTGTCAACTCTGCTACGTGAGGCCCAGCGCCCAGAAATCCCACCGTTATAGGCTGTTTTGCTACCCTTTTACATAGGCTTTCGACTAGTTCAACGCCTGTTAACCTTTGTCCCATTTCAACTCCAATGATCTTGCCTGCAAGAAGCACTCCAACTCCGTCAATTGAAGCTAATTTTGCATTGTTTAAAACATTTTTGTAGCCTATGTTTTTATTAGCAATTACTAAAATTTCAGGATTTGGGGTTACAACATAGAATTTTTCTATATTTCTCTCTAGTCCTCTAATAATAAACTCTAGGACTTGGTCTTTAGTTGCCTTTGAAAGACCTACTCCAAGTATGTAATTTTTACTAATTGATGTTAATCTACTATGAGTTTTATTCATAACTATTTAAAAACATTAACTATTACTGTTTTTGAACATTTTTATTATCCAGAACTTTCCAACCTATTATTAATTAAATAACATCCAAAAGAGTTAATTTTCTTTTATATATCAATTTAAATACTATAAAGCTATTACCTTGTGAAAATTTGGTTTTTTTTGTGAAAAATTTCATTATTTAAAAAGTTGCTTATGTATTATAGGATTAAATAATTTTAGGCAGTTTATTTTCGGGCAATACTTCTTTTATATAACTCTATATTTTCAAGTGCTACCCCTGTTCCCCTAACAACACATAAAAGCGGGTCTTCTGCAACATGACAAGGAACTCCTGTAACTTTTGTCATTAGCTTATCAAAATTATGTAAAAGAGACGTTCCACCTGCCATTACCACTCCTTTATCAATAATATCGGAAGCCAACTCCGGTGGTGTTTGTTCTAAGACTTTTTTAACCGCCTGAATAATATTCATTAAAACAGGATATATTGCTTCATTAACTACCTCCTCTGTTAATTCAACTGACCTTGGGAGCCCGCTTATACTATCTCTTCCTCTAACCTCTAACTTCTTTTGCACTCCTTTTTTATCTTCAATTAAAGCATTACCGATGTTAATCTTTACTTCCTCTGCCGAACGCTCTCCAATAAGTAAATTAAACTTCCTTTTTATATACGCTGCTATTGCTTCATCAATCTTAGTACCACCTACTCTTACGGAATCATGAACAACTACTCCTCCAAGAGAAATTACCGCACATTCTGCAGATCCTCCGCCAATATCTATAATCATATGGCCTGCAGGTTGTGCAATTGGTATTTTTGCACCAATTGCAGCAGCTAGAGGCTCTTCTATTAAATAAGCAACTTTAGAACCGGCTGCCATAGTAGCGTCTAGCACTGCTCTTCTTTCTACCTGAGTTACGCCCGATGGAATACAAACCATAACTTCGGGTTTAAAAAAACGAGATCTTCCGGCAGCTTTATCAATAAAGTATGAAAGCATTGTCTCAGTTATTGTATAATCCGCAATTACTCCATCTCTAAGTGGTCTTTGAGCAACGATATTACCGGGAGTTCTTCCAAGCATTTCTTTTGCTTCTCTACCAACAGCAACTACTTTATTTTCCTCCGCAGTTACTGCGACAACTGTTGGCTCGTTAAGAACAATACCTTCTCCGGCAACATATACAACGGTATTTGCTGTTCCCAAATCGATTCCAATTCTTTTTGATAGCATAGTTTTGTTTTAATAAAGTTAAATATATCAAAACATATACTTAACCTATCATTTAATAGATTTAGCCTTATACTAAAGATTATATATACCATAATTATGTCTTGCAAGTGTTAATCTTCATCTGTATAATGACCGTGTAGCTATGAAAAGACCATGGATTATTCCGGTTGGCATTCTTATTTTTATTCTAATAGCAACTTCTTTGGTAATCCTGTATGGTAAGGGGTATAGATTTGGTTTTGAAAAAGGAAAAATTGGTATTTCAGGAACCGGTCTTTTAGTTGCTACAAGTGTACCTGACGGTGCACAAGTTTTTATTAACGGCCACTTAACCACAGCTACTGATAACACCATTAGCTTATCCCCCGGAACATATGATGTAAAAATATTTAAAGAAGGATATTTTTCCTGGGAGAAAAAACTGGCAATAAAAACAGAAGTTGTTACTAAAGCAGATGCGCTACTTTTACCAACTGCTCCCAAACTTGAAAGCATTACAAAATACGGCGTAAGTAACCCTGTAATTGATCCCACCTTAACCAGAATTGCTTATACCACGTCTAATCAAACAATAAAGAAAAACGGAATCTATATTCTTGACATGACCATTAAACCAATTCTTACGCTTCAGAGTTCCTCTACACAAATCACCGATGATACTGTTGCCCTGTTTTCAAATTCAACTCTTAAATGGTCTCCTGATGCAAAAGAATTAGTAGCTAGTATTTCTGCTGAGAGCTATACATCAACATTTCTTATTAATTCTAATGGTTTTAACCAAAACCCATCAGATGTAACAGCAACACTTAATAATGTTCAAACAGAATGGCAGGAATTAAAAAAAGAAAAAGAAAAAGCCAGAATTGACGGGCTTAAAAAAGAGTTAAAACAAGTGGTTAATGAAAACTTTAATATTCTAGCTTGGTCTCCGGATGAAACTAAAATTTTGTATTCAGCCTCTATATCTGCTAATCTCCCAATAATTATTAACCCAAGAATTATCGGAGTTGATTCAACTCCTGAGCAAAGAGAAATAGAAAAAGAGGCAATTTATGTTTATGATATAAAAGAAGATAAAAACTTTGAAATTCTGAAAAATAAAGAAGAAAAAAACACAAAGCAGCCTTCCCTTTCCTGGTTTCCGGATTCAAAACACTTAATTTATACCCACGATAAAAAAATAGACATTATGGAATATGACGGAGCAAACAACACTACTGTTTATGCAGGGCCTTTTGTTGACAGTTTTGTGTTTCCGTGGTCTGATAGTTCAAGAATTGTTATTCTAACTAATCTTGGAAATCCTGATATTACTCCTAACCTTTATACCATCAGCCTGAAGTAGATTCTCCATTCCCCTCAGGCCTAATACGTTTTAAAGATACCTCATCGATAACTGGATAACTGTTAATAAAATCGCCATATAAACGACATATTCCAGAAGCAAATTTTATATAACTTTTTCTCCACATTCTTACAGAAACATCAGGTGGGTTATCATTCCCTGTTCTTTCTTTCCACTCTTTTCTTTGCTTTTTAACTGATTCCTCTGCTCCCATTCTTATAACCTTAGCCATTGGCATTGTATCAATTGCTTCTTTTGACATAAACGAGATTATAACATGTTAAAAAATATTTATGCAACAAGAAAGCTATTTAGGTGTAGCAATTACCAAAAATCTTTTCCAGGTGGTTCCGGGAGGCCAGCAGGTTTGAAGAATTAAGGCTTCTTGCTGACCCTCTTGGCTTTTGGTGATATACGAAACATCAGAGGCCTCTACAATCCTTGTTTCAACTACTCTATAATCATGTCTTTTATCTTGATAAAAAATAACGATTTCATCTCCTGGTACAAGGTTTTTTAAAAGATAAAATATTGCATTATATCTTCCAACATTCCAAAAATTATCAGTTGAATGTGCAAAAAGATAAATATTACCACTCATTCCGGGAAAAACAGTTCCCAGAGCATGAGCAACACCGTGTTGAAGTATTGGCAAGAAATTATTCTGATTAGACGAATCTACATTTGCATAAATCTTAGCATTTGCACCAATTTTTGGTATCAAAATACCAAACTCTGTATCTTTTGGTATCAATATTTGCTCTTTAACGTTGGTAAAAACTCCATTTAATCCTCCGCCCTCAATTACTGTTCTGCCGGGATTTTGTTTTTCCAAAAGCTCACCAAATCCGGTCTTTTTATCAATTTTACCAATTAATGCGTTTACCTCCGGTGCCTTATACGTAATTCCCTTAAATTCAATAATTCTATATGTTGCTTCGTAATATAATATCGGACCAAAAGTGGCAAAAACACCAAATAAAGCAAAAAGGAGTAAAAAATTACCTACTGTTCGAAGTATTAAAAATTTAATAATTTCAGACTTGGTCATTATTTATAATTCTACTCACTTTTGTGCTAGAATACAATTGAATGTCCCCGTAGTTCAACGGATAGAACAGCCCCGTCCTAAGGGGTAAATGGAGG
>CAYWVK010000017.1:0-13203 GCA_964461865.1 uncultured Gammaproteobacteria bacterium | reverse complement strand
TATGAATAAATATCAACCAAAAGAGATTGAGCAAAAGTGGCAAAAGATTTGGGAAGACGAAAAGCTTTATCAAGCTAAAGACTTTGCTTCGTCAGTTGGCGAAAAGAAATATTACGTTTTGGTTGAATTTCCATATCCTTCCGGAGATAGGCTTCATGTTGGACATGCCCGTTCCTATATGGCAATGGATGCACTGTCTCGTAAAAAAAGAATGCAAGGCTTTAACGTTTTGTACCCCATTGGTTTTGATGCATTTGGTCTTCCTGCTGAAAATTACGCTATAAAAACAGGTGTTCATCCTAAGATAACAACCGAAAAAAATATTACTAATGCTAAAAAACAGTTAAAATCTTGGGGTTTATCTTTTGATTGGGATAGGGAAGTTAATACTTCAGACCCCAGTTATTATAAGTGGACTCAATGGATCTTTTTAAAGCTATTGGAAAATAATATGGCATATCAAGGAGATGTTTCGGTTAATTGGTGCCCAAAGTGTAAAACTAATTTAGCCGATGAAGAAGTTTTGCCTGATGGTACTCATGAAAGGTGCGGTAATGTGACTGAAAAAAGAATGCAAAAACAATGGTTATTAAGAATAACTAAGTATGCCCAAAAACTGCTAGATGGTTTAAAAGAGGTTGATTATCCGGATAAAGTTAGAATTCAACAGGAGAATTGGATTGGAAAGTCTCAAGGTACGGAAATTATTTTTAAAACAGAAGATGGAAAACGAAAAATACCTGTTTTTACAACCAGGCCTGACACTATTTTTGGTGTTACGGCATTGGTCGTTGCTCCGGAACACCCGGTTTTAAACTCAATTTCTAAAACTTATGAAAAAGATGTATCTAAGTACATAGAAGAAGCTAAGAAAAAATCAGAAATTGAAAGACTAGCTTTAAACAAAGAAAAAACAGGAGTTTTTACAGGGCAATACGTAATTAATCCTGTTAATAAGGAAAAAATTCCTGTTTGGGTAGGAGATTATGTTTTAGGATGGTATGGTAAAGGTGCAGTGATGATGGTTCCGGCTCATGATCAAAGAGACTATGTGTTTGCTAAAAAATTTGGACTGGCAATTCGGCAAGTAATAACAGGCGGAAATATAAAAAAAGAAGCCTATGAAAAAGAGGGAAAATTAATAAACTCCGAAAAGTTTAGTGGACAAGAATCTGTTCAGGCACGAATAAGTATAACACAATGGCTCAATAAGCATAATAGCGGATCAAAATCAGTCCAGTATAAATTAAGAGATTGGGTGTTTTCAAGACAGCATTACTGGGGAGAACCAATACCAGTAGTCTATTGTGAAAAATGTGGAATTGTGCCTGTTCCGGAAGATAAGCTACCAATTGAGCTTCCTTATCTTGAGAAATATCAGCCATCCGGTACGGGAAAATCTCCGCTTGAAAAAGTTGCTGCTTGGGTGAATACAACTTGCCCAAAGTGTGGGGGAAAAGCTAATAGAGAAACAGACACGATGCCAAATTGGGCAGGTTCCAATTGGTATTATCTTCGTTATTTAGATCCTAAAAACGATAAAGAATTTGTTGGTAAAGAAAAAATGAAATATTGGATGCCGGTTGATGTTTATCAAGGAGGTTTTGAACATACCACTCTTCATTTACTTTATTCAAGGTTTATTTATCAATTCCTTTTTGACATAAAAAAAGTACCAACAAAAGAACCTTATGCAAAAAGAAGAGTGCATGGAATAGTTTTGGGAACAGATGGAAGGAAAATGAGTAAGTCCTTTGGTAATGTAATTAATCCGGATGAAATTATTAATAAATTCGGAGCAGACACTCTAAGAATTTATGAGAGCTTTATGGGGCCGTTTGATCAAACTATTTCTTGGAGTGAAGAAGGGGTAGAGGGTAGTTTTAGATTTTTAAAAAGGGTCCGCCAACTGGCGGGTGAAAAAATAACCAAGGAAAACACTTCAAGAGAGCTTTTAATTGCTCTTCATAAAACAATTAAAAAAGTAAGTGAAGACTTAGAAAGCTTTAAATTTAATACGGCAATTGCTTGTTTAATGGAGTTTATAAATTCTTGGCAGCAAGATAAAAATGGATTAAATAAAAAAGATTTAGAAAAATTCTTGTTTATTCTTGCTCCTTTTGCGCCACATTTAACAGAAGAAATTTGGCAGATAAACTTTTCAACTGCTAACAAGTTTGCATCAATTCATCAGCAACAATGGCCGGACTTTGATAATAATTTATTAATCGAAGATAAAGTAAAAATTGTTATTCAAGTAAACGGGAAGGTAAGAGACACTGCTGTTTGTGAAAAATCCAGTATTAAAAACCAAAAACAAGTTGAGCAAGAAGTTGAAAAAAGTAGCAAAATAAAGCAGCACCTTTTAGGAAAAGCAGTTAAAAGAGTTGTTTATATAGAAGGAAAGGTACTAAATTTTGTTACTGACTGATTAATATGAACCACAATACTGCCTCTTTAAAACTAGCCTCAATTTTTAAAGAGTATTGGATACCAATAGTTATTGGCGTGGCTGGCTTGATATGTTTAGGATATGGTTTGATATATTTATTGGGATCAAATCAATCAGCTGGTGAAGCAGATGAAATTGTTTTTGAAGCAAGTGAAAACCCTGAAAAACCTGTGAAAAAAATTATGATAGATATTGAGGGAGCTGTCGTAAGTCCCGGTGTTTATTCATTAAATGAGGAATCCAGAATTCAAGATGTTTTAATTCTTGCCGGTGGTCTTTCACCTAATGCTAACAGGGAATGGATGGCAAAAAATTTAAACTTAGCTGCAAGGCTTTCGGACGCAATGAAAATATATATTCCAAGTGAAAATGAAGAAGTTTTAGTAGATGAAACTAATTCCGGGCAAATAAACATAAATTCCGCCTCTGAATCAGAACTTGATACTCTTTACGGAGTAGGTCCGGCTACGGCAAAAAAGATAATTGATAACAGGCCTTATCAAACAGTTGATGATTTGCTTTCAAAAAAAGCAGTAACAGATAAAGTTTTTGAACAAATAAAAGACAGTATTGTAGCTTATTAATGGTCTTTTTATATTAAATGAGCGTTAAAAAACTAATTTTTTTTCTATTATTTCTAGTGATTATTCTTTTTATTAGAATATTTCTTTTTTATCAAAGTAAGCCATTAATAACAACAGAGAAGAAAACGACTATTGAGGGGACTATTGCTTCTGAACCAAAAATAAATAATAATTTTCAAAACTTTCAGCTTCAATTAAACGACGGGAATAGGGTTTTTATTACTACACTGATGGATAAGGAGTATCATTTTCAGGACCAGCTAATAATAATTGGCACTCTTGAAAAGAGACTGCTTAATAATCAAGTTCTTTATACTTCATTTATGCCTGAGATTATTCCTGAAAAAAGTTCGTTAGGTTCAATTTTAGCACTCGTAAATTTAGTCCGCCAAAATATAATTACTGTTTTTAATAAGCTCTTGTCACCGGATCAGTCTGCCTTATTACTTGGAGTTGTTTTTGGGGTAAGATTAAATATTTCAGACAGTTTTATGCAAAGCTTAAGGGGAGCAGGTGTGCTTCATGTAATTGCAGCATCAGGAATGAATGTTACTTTGGTTGGTGGATTTTTAAGCTCTGTATTTTTGCTTTTTTTAAAAAGACAATGGGCGATAGTATTTACAATTTTGGGATTATTCTTTTATGCAACAATGGCCGGATTACAGCCATCAATTATCAGGGCAACAATAATGGGAAGCTTTGTTTTTTCAGCACAGCTTTTAGGAAGGCAGTATCTTGCCTCTTTAGCTCTTTTTCTAACGGCTTTTATTATGCTTTTTATTTCTCCATTTCTTTTTTTTGATATTGGTTTTCAATTATCTTTTTTAGCAACCCTAGGCCTTATATACCTTCGTCCTGTTATTGATTCAGGATTTTCAAAGACACTGATAAGAAAAATTCCTGTAATCGAGGACTTAACAACCACAATAGCGGCTCAAATAGCAACTCTTCCTATTCTTTTGTTTAATTTTGGTAGCTATTCACTTTATTCTATTATTGTTAATGCTTTAGTTTTATGGACGATTCCGATTTTAATGGTTTTGGGAGGGGTAGCAGCTATCTTTAGTTTTGTTTTTGAGCCGATAACTAAGCTTTTTGTCTATCTTTGTATTCCGCTTTTAATGTATTTTGAGAAAATTGTTGCTCTTTTTCCAAATATTAACAGCAATTTTGATCCTGAAAGTATTCATTTAAGCCTCATGTTTGGTTATTACTTAATTATTACCTCGTTAATTTTGTTTTTTAGAAAACATGAAAGTAAAAAAAACTAAATACATATTAACTTTAATTTTTCTTTTGGTTGTTCTAGGAGGACTTTTTACTTATCAACAAGCAAGATTTAATGATAGTAAGCTTCATATAGTGTTTTGTGACGTAGAGCAGGGAGATGCTATATATATTAGAACATCTGGCGGAAAAGATATTTTAATTGATGGAGGGCCAAGCGAAAAAGTTTTAAATTGTTTATCAAGGCACATGCCATTTTGGGATAAAACAATTGATTTAATCATCCTATCTCATCCTCATGCAGATCATATTACAGGCCTAATTTCTGTATTGGATAGATATTCTTTGATGCATTATGCTAGTGAAAAAGTGGAAAATCTTAACTTTTTGCAAAAAAGACTACAAGATAAATTAGCAGTAAAAAATATAACTGCTAATTATCTAAAATCAGGCGATCGGATTGTGTTTTCAGACAAAACGGAAATTAAAACCTTCTGGCCGGATAAAAATGCTTTAGAAAAATATACTATAGCCTCAAAAAGTGCTAATTTTGATCTGGATGCCAATGGTTTATGTCTTGTTCAACTGCTGTCTTTTGGTGATTTTAATCTTCTATTAACAGGGGATACTGATATTTCAATTTTAAACAGAATCGAAAAAGAGATAGGGGATATTGATGTTTTAAAAGTAGCTCATCATGGTTCAAAAACAGGTACAAATATGCAGTTTCTAAATGAAATCATGCCGGAATTGGCAGTTATTTCAGTTGGGAAAGACAATAGATATGGTCACCCAGCTAGGCAAGTGTTAGATTTATTAGAAAAAGAGAACATAAAGACATTAAGAACGGATAAAGATGGGGAAGTAGAGATTATAGTTGATGGAAAATGGTATCAAATTAAAAATTAATTAATGGTTTTGTGCATTATTGGAGGAATGATTGGTTTTTGGTATTCCGCTTCTTCGGAAACAGAGGCTTTTAAAAGCGGGATTGAAAAAGAAATTGTGGTTCCTTTTCCTTCTTCTGACTCTACCCAGATATTGCCGTTGTGTGCTTCAACAATGCCCTTAACTATGTATAAACCAAGTCCGGTTCCCCCTTTTGATAATTCACGGGGGGTTTTTCTAATCTGATAGAACTTAGAAAATAGGTCTTGTTGCTCGTTTTTAGGAATTCCAATGCCATTATCCGAAACAGAAATAATTAATTGTTGTTTTTCCATACTTACTTTAACGGAAATAATTATTTTACCGCTTTCAGGGGTAAACTTAAGGCTGTTTGAAACTAAATTATTTAAAACCTGCGATATTCTTAATTCGTCGAATTCAAACTTAGGAAGTGGATTAAAAGGAGATAGTATAAGTTTGATTTGCTTTTTATCGGCTTGTGGTTTAAAAGTGGCTATGGTTTTTTCAATAGTGTCTTTAATGTTTCCTAAGACAGGAGCAATAGTAAACTTTCCTGATTCCATTTTGGCAGCGTCTAAAACAGATCCTATGCCTTCAAGAAGGGTTTTAGATTGTTGATCAATGATTTTAATTAGTTTTCTTCTTTCTTCTAGGTTCATTTCTTCATCATCAAGAATTACCTCAGATGAGTATTTAATTGCCGTTAAGGGTGCTCTTAGTTCGTGGACCATCATGTTGGTAAAGTCTTCTTTTATTTTCGAAACTTCTTTTTCAATAGTTATGTCGTGGAGTAAAACAGATGCACCTATGACTTTCTTTTTGCCTTGATTGTCAACGTTAACAGGAGTAATAAAGGTTTGGAAAACTCTTTCGTTTATGGTTACTTCTTTTTCGGTCAGCTCGATATTTTTAGAAATAGCCTCATTTATTTTTCCTTGAAGATCGTACCTGTTGTTGGTTGCATTAAGTATTTCAATATAATTTGGATTATCATTTATCAAATTTAAAAACTTTTTAGCGGCATTATTAACAATTAAAACTTGGTTATTAGTATCAACCATAAATATACCATCGGCCAAGCTTTTAATCATTGAAGTAAGTTTTTCTTTTTCGTTTTCCAAGACATCTTCAAGTTTAGATAGGGCTTGAGATGCCTGGTTAGTTATTTGATAAAGAATAGTCATTTCTTCTTCTTTGTATAAATTTGGCTTAGTGGATGAAACATTAATTAAGCCTGCAACTTTACCGTTAATAACTAAGGGAATATGAAAAAAGGATGAAGGAGGTAGGTTGTTGTTATCATCAAGCATGACTCCTGATAATTGATCTTCTACTGTTTGAGGAAGGTTTTCAGTTAAAGCGGAAAGAGAAGCAAGCATGCTATTTTTAACATGATTAACAAAATCATGGCTAATTGCTTCTTCTATATATGATTTAAAAATTAACTTATCGCTTTTTACAACAATTGATGAGGCAGTTGAAAAGGGAAAAAGCTTTTTTAGGCTTCCCGTAATAACATCGATTATTCTTTCAATGTCTAAAGAATAACTTACTCGATCTTGAATTTCTTTAAGCATGGAGATTTGATACATTTTTTGCTTTTGTTCATTCTCTTTTTTTCTAAGTAAGTTTTCGGTTTTAATATGAGTGATTAAAAGGAAAATGGTAGAAATACCAAAAATTAAAGAAGTCAAAAACAGTATTAATTCGGGCAGTTGCATGTCTATAATAGTATAAACCAACATTTATAAACTAACAACCAAGATGTTGGCGTTTAGGGGTTAGCAGTTATTTTGTGAGGCTTTCCAGCTTATCACCGGTTTTTTTACTACCGATAACAATAATATAGGTGCCGATAATAAACAATATTTCTTTCATGATAATTAATACTGTTGCTATTTCAAGCATGCCTGAAGAGATTTGAACATAAGATTGTGCTGCGTCTATAAAAATACCGACTGCAATAAACAAAACTCCAATTGAAATTGACTTGAATCCACTAGCCAATATTCCGGTTCCGAATTTTTTAGTTACCTGAATCATAATTACTCCTGCAACTATTGCTGCCATAGCGGAGATAAAGGAGCCTGCTTCAATAATTATTGTTAATAATCTTTGTGAATCAATCATGTTTTTGGTTGCGTATCTATATTTTGTATATTTTCTGTTTGATTAGTCAAGGGGGGAGTTTGTGGTGGTGTGGTAACTGGAATTTGTGGTTTTTCTTCGTTTTGATTTGTACTTGCTCCGTCTGGATAAATAGAAAGAAGTGGTTCCATGGTTTTTTTAACAATAAGACCTGATAATTGAACGAATTGGTCGATTAGGCCTTGTATTAACTCTTGTGGATGTCCTTGTATTTCAGTTACAGTCCCATCGTCTGTAATTGTTAATCCCTTAACATTTCTTGCCTTAGTTAAGGTAATATTTGGACCAAGAATAATCATTTGTTTTTTTATAACATCTGTTAAGACTTTTTTGTAATCTGTTTGTGATTGATCCATATTAATTATTCTCTACTATTTCGTGTTTTTGAGTAATTTGTTTTATTTTACTAACTACATCAGATGGTTCAACTTGGTATTTAAAAACATAATCTATTGCTCCTAAATCAAGTGCTTGATTAACTAATTCCTGCTGACTGAAATTGGAGAGAATAAGAACAGGAGTGTTTTTTGTATTCTCATCGCTTTTTAGTGTTTTTAAAATCTCGTTTCCTGATATGTCGGTTAAGACCTGGTCAAGTAAAATAATATCGTGTCCACCTAATTTTGCCTTGCCTATTCCATCTGCTCCTGTATGCGAGACAGCGGTTTCAAAACCGGCTTTTTTAAAAGCAGTTTCCAAAACAGTGGTTAAGGCTTCATCGTCATCTATTAAGAGTATTTTCATCTCTAATATTAACGCTAGCAATATTTAAAAGAAAAAGCAAGTCCTATTTCTTTTTCTTTTCTTTTTTTCCTTTATTTTTTTTATTCATCGAAGGATTAAGTGTAAGAAATATCTTTTCCCAATCAGCGTATTTAGGAACTCTTGGATGTCTGAATCTGAATCTATCCGGATATCTTAATCCCTGGAGAATTCCGCCCACAATTACTCCTTTAAAAATCATAGGATAGGAAAATTTTTCACTTAAGATAAATGGGAGAAGAATAATTAAAGCTAAAACAAGCCAATGATGGAAATGATAGGTTTTACTGCCGATATGAACCCTGAAATTTGGCAAAAATTCAATATTCCAAACACCAATCTTGGGAACTCTTTTTTTTTGTTTTTCAGGATGGGAAAGATAAAGAAAGAAAAAGTATCCCAAAATCATGGAAAGAATAAAGGTGATAATCCCTGATACGCTCATACAAGTTAATAAGTGTAATAATAGGCTATTTAGAACAAAAATTCAATGTTTAAACAAAGGTAATTGTGTTAAAATGAAAATATATGGAAGTAAAAAAAGAAGTAGAGCAACTGATTAAAAAAGCCTTAAAAACACTAAGTATTGAGGATCAAAATTTTTTGGTGGAGTGGCCAAAAGATATAGAAAACGGTGATATATCAACAAATATCGCCTTAGTTCTTGCAGGAAGACTTAAAAAACACCCCGGAAAAATTGCCAAAAATATTATTGCAAAGATTGAAAAAAAAGATATTTTTACAAAAATTGAAGTAGCAGACAGGGGTTTTATTAATTTTTTTCTCTCTAATAAATATTTTCAAAATCAAATAGCAGGAATAATAAGTGATGAAAAAAATTTTGGGTCCTTAAGTATTGGAAAAGGTAAAAAAGTCAGTGTTGAATATGTTAGCGCTAATCCAACAGGCCCTTTGCATATGGGAAATGCTAGGGGAGGACCAATTGGGGATGTTTTAGCGAATGTATTTAAAAAGGCAGGCTATAGTGTAGAAAGAGAATATCTACACAACGATGTTGGCGGACAAGTAAAAGAACTTGGAAAAAGTATTTATTTTAACTTAAAGCCGAAAGAAAAAGAAAATGAGCAAATATATTATCAGGGAGAATATATTCAGGAACTAGCAGTAAAGGTTGCCCAAAAAATAAATATTGATAAGCTTTCAAAAGACGACTTTATTAAACAAGCAGGGGAAATTGCGGTTGAAGTTATGCTTTGCGATATTTTAAATGATACCAAAGCAATGGGAATTAATTTTGACACTATTAAGAAAGAGTCCAATCTTAAAAAAGAGGCCCTAAAGGTTATTGACGAGCTTAAAGATAAAAATGTTATTAAAGAAAAAGATAAGGCTTTATGGTTTGCACCAAGTGACGAATTTTTAAAGGATAGGGAAACTGTTGTTAGAAAATCGGACGGTGAATATACATATTTTGCTTCAGATATTGTTTATCATAAAGAAAAGTTTGAAAAAGGAAATGACTTGGTTATTGATGTTTGGGGCAGTAATCACTACGGGCATGTATCAAGAATGAAAGCTTCAATAAAAGCATTGGGTTTTAATCCCGATAATTTTAAGGCAATTCTTTATCAATTTGTGCGTATAAAAAGAGGAGACAGTGTTTTAAAAATGAGTAAGCGAGCCGGTAATTTTATTACGGCTAAAGAAATTTTAGATGAGGTTGGAAAAGATGCCTTTAGGTTTTTTATGTTAATGCATAAAAGTGAGACACATATAGATTTTGATTTGGAGTTAGCACGAAAAAAACAAAATGATAATCCTATCTTTTATGTACAATATGCACATTCAAGAATTTGTAGTATATTTAAAAAAGCTCCAAAACTAGAACTTAGCAGTATTGATTATTCGCTGCTAACAAGCAACGAAGAGATTAATTTGATAAGACATTTATTAAAATTCCCTGAAATAATAGAGGAGATTACAAAGACTTTTGCGGTTAACGTTTTAACAGCTTATGCTATTGATATAGCTTCGCTTTTCCACCATTTTTACGAAAAACATACGGTCATTTCTGAAAATAAAGAGCTTACCAAGGCTAGATTAGCGCTTCTTAAAGCAACTAAAATAACATTAGTGAACACGCTTGATCTTCTTGGTGTAAGTGCTCCTTTAGAAATGTAAGCTTTTAATTTTAGCTTAAAAATGCTAGAATAAGATTCTGTTATGAACCACATAAAAAAAACTTTGCCAAATGGTTTGTCTTTAATTACTGTACCTATGCCGTTTACAAAAAGCGTAACGGTTATGGTTATGGTTGGGGCGGGAAGTAGGTATGAAACAAAAGACAATAATGGAATTTCTCATTTTCTTGAACACATGGCTTTTAAGGGAACTAAAAAGCGCCCATCAGCCATGGCAATCGCAAGTTTAATAGATAACGTTGGTGGTAAATGGAATGCCTTTACAGACAGAGAAATTACCGCATATTACATAAAATTAGCCTCAGGACACACAGAGCTGGCAATTGATGTTTTATCGGACATGCTTTCAAATTCTTTATTGGATCAAAAAGAAATAGATAAAGAAAAAGGAGTAATTTTAGAGGAATTAAACATGTATGAAGATGCTCCGATGCAAAAAATTGACGATTACTACAAAAACCTTTTATACGGTGATACACCAATGGGAAGAGATATTATTGGAGAAAAGGAAATAATTAGAAACATTACAAGAGAAGATTTTGTTAAATATATTAATAGCTTATACAGTCCTAAAAACATGACTGTGGTCATTGCTGGAGGGATTAATACTTTTAAAGCAGAAGAATTAGTTGAAAAATACTTTAGTAAGATGAAGTCTTTTGATGCAATACGATATTCTAAAGTAATAGAAAATCAAAAAAAACCAACTGCTTTTCTTAAGACTAAAAAAACAGAGCAAACACATGTTGCTATTGGATTTAGGACAATTTCTTTATCAAATAAAGAAAAATATGCACTACATCTTTTATCAATAATTTTAGGCGGTAATATGAGCAGTAGATTGTTTCATGAAGTAAGAGAGAAAAGAGGTCTTGCGTACTATGTTCGAACTTACTCAACTCATTATTTGGATTGCGGTAGCTTAGTTTCTTATGCAGGTCTTGATTCTAAAAGGATTGATGAAGCAATAAAAGTAATTTTAGAAGAGCATGAAAAGGTAAAAAATGGAAAATTTGAAGTTACAAAAGAAGAATTAAAAAAAGCAAAGGATTTTGCCAAAGGGCATATGGTTTTAGAACTTGAGGATAGTCGATTAGTTGCTGCATTTTATGCTCAGCAGGAAATTTTAGAAAGAAAAATAAAAAGTCCTGAAGAATCAATGCAAAAAATCAATAAAGTTACTTTAGATGATGTAAAAGAAGTAGCTAATAAATATTTTGTTGAAAAAGGATTAAATTTGTCAGTTATTGGTGATTTTGCCAGTAGACAAAAATTTGAAAACTTGCTAAAGTTATAAAAAATGGAACAAACAGTTGTTTTAATTAAGCCCGATGGGGTAAAAAGAGGACTAATAGGAGAAATTATTCATCGTTTTGAAAGGATGAATCTTAAAATCGTAGCCATGAAAATGGTGGTAATGAGTGATGATGTTTTTCATAAGCACTACGGAACAGACAAAGATACAACAATTCAAAGACTTGGAACAAAAACATTAGAAACTTATTCAAAATACGGTAAAGACGCAAAAAAAGATTTAGGAACTAATGATCCTAAAGAGCTTGGTAAAATGGTAGTTGGCTGGCTTAAGGATTATGTTCAATCAGGGCCAGTTGTGGCAATGCTTATCGAAGGCATGCATGTAGTTGATAACGTAAGAGCCTTAGCAGGTACAACAATGCCTGTTCAAGCTCAACCTGGAACCATAAGAGGGGATTATTCAACTGATTCAGCAGCTTATGCAAATGATCAGCAAAGAGGGGTATCTAATTTAATTCATATCTCAGGAAGCTTAGAAGAGGCAAATTTTGAAAAAACAATTTGGTTTACTCCTGAAGAAGTCCACGCCTATAAAAGGGCAGAAGAATACGTTTAAGTATTAGTTAATTTTAAAGGAAGTTTTAAAATTTCAATTCCCCTTGTTTGATTAGGAGTGAAAATAACATTCTTAACGAAATGTTCAAATCTTATTAGCTTATCACTTGCTCCAATTAATACAATTGTTCTTCCTTTGGCTTTTTCTCTTGTAAATTCTTTATCTCTTAACGGATACTTAATATGAAAAAAATCATTATATTCTTTAGAAAATCTTTCAATTTGCAAAAGTGATCCGGGTTTTTCATGATTATCAGGAGTGTTTGATAGATACTCATATTCTGAAAATATTTCAGGAAATCTCCAAGCAGCCCTCCATCCTACGCCTATCATAAGTACAGGTTTGCCTTTGGTTAATTCAAGCATTTTTTCAGCGATTTGAAAATCTTCTTCTTCTAGACAAGAAGGAAGAAATGCTAAATCTTGTCTTTCGTCAATTTTACTTTTAAGCATTTTTTTAAGACGTGAATTATCACCGGAACTATTAATTTTTTCTTCGTATTGAGAAATAAGCCCTAATGCTTTCTGGTTATCTCTTTTATAGCAGGAAAGAGCAATATCTATGGCTAATTGTGACGCATCAAAGGCAATATCTTTTAAGGTATAATCATTTCCCCATTCTATTTCAATTTTTTCATTAACTGAAAACTTTAGTAGTTCATATGATCGAAATGCAGGAATATATAGGGAAACATTTTTATCTTTCAATGCTTTTTGAAGAACTTCAATATTTTCCTCGACGGTGCCATTGAAGGGTTCGTATTTTTTTATCTCTTCAATGCTAGTTGAGCGGCTAAATAGTTGTTGATATTCTCGTAGTGGTTTTTTTTGATAAGGAGCTTTTTCCTTAGACATAAGAAAGTAAATATATCAATTAGGCAAACAAATTGTCAAGCATTACTAAGTTTTTTCACACGTTTTATTATTTTTTCACTAGATAGCTCTCTTAGTGCATCTGAAGCTATCCAACGTGCGGCTTTTGAGTCATTTTTTTTGAGTTCGTTTGCGGTTTTTACTGCAAGATTATAGAGGTTTTCGTTTTTAAACTTGCCAAGGTTTCTTAAAGCCCAATTTATTGCTTTTTTAA
>CAYWVK010000016.1:0-13540 GCA_964461865.1 uncultured Gammaproteobacteria bacterium | reverse complement strand
GTCCAGTTACGTTAGAGTAATTTACCGCAATTGTAAATGTGGTTTGACCTCCGTTATCTATTTTTTGATTATCCGCTGTTTTTGTTAATGAAATGACAGGACCGGCAGAAGTTGATGTATCGTTAATTCCCCCTGGACCAAAAGTTCCTTGAAAGAAAAACATTAAAACTAGTAAAATTATAAGGATTATAACCATGGTTGCAGGATTAGCAGCTGGAGAAAGAAGCCTTAGTCCTTTTAGTACATTTCTTGCGGTTTTTCCCGGAAGAAATTTTGGTCTTAAATTGGTTGATCTTGGATGTTCTCTTCCTAAATTTCTAGCTCTGGAAAACATGTTGTTTGCCCGATCAATTACTCCCGGTTGTCTTTGTGGAATTTGTCGATAACTACCATGGGGAAAGCCAGAGGTTTCTTGGGGAGAATAATAACTGCCACTATCTCCAGGTGTTTCATAAGAGGTGGGATTATAAAAGCTACTTGTTCCATAAGAGCTTTGCCCGGGTTCTTTATAAAATGTTTCCTGGCTCATAATTAAAGGAGCTAGTCCTACCACCTTTTGTTTGTAGGCTTGTAATTTGGTGCTGAATATTAAAACAAGAAAGTGAATAATTCTTTTTTTGTCACCTTTATTAACAAAGTAGCGCTTAGGGTATTTTTTAAAACTTGTCAATTTTCTTCTAATTGTTCCTTTGTTTTCATTTGTGTCTTGATAAAGAAAATTGTTAATTACGGGAATTAAGATGTGTTTTACAAAAAAATCTGCTTTAGGAGCAAGTCTTACTTCATCTTTTTTTAACTCAATCTCTTTGGTAAGAGATAAAAGATCCGGTCTTTTTTCTGTAAGGAAAGTATTATCAACTTCATGGCGGAATTCAGAGTCTTTTTTATCAACTGTTCCATAATTTTTACACCAGTTATCAAAAACAGTCTTTTCACAAAGTCTATAATCAGGGCCCTCTTGGTCAACGTAATGCTCCACAACAGTTCTTTTGACAGTTCTTGATAGTAAGTTGGCGGGGATTTGTTTTTTAACCCTTACGTTGTATAAAAGCTCTTTGCTTAATTTTTTAATTGCTTCATTAAACAGTTTATCTTTTGTTTCTTCAGGTCTTCGAATTAATTGTTTTTTTTCACCCTCTATTCTTTTTGCTGTTTTTTTATCTTCCTCTTTTTTCTTTTCAGTGGTTATTTGTTCAATTACTTGATTAGCATTTGAAGGAATAGGTGGTTGGCTTGGGTACAAGGGTTCTTTATTTGTTTTTTTGTTATCTTGTTTATTATTATCAGGCTTAGGAAAACCTTTTTCTTCAAGAATGGTTGCTCCTTTTGAAGCATAAGTTTCAATTAAATCCAGAAAAAGGTCTTTTCGCGCAGTTCTTCCCGTGTTTGTAGCAGTAAACTTGTCCCATGTTTTTTTAGCTTCCGCAATATTTCCTCTTTTAATGTTTTCTGCGGTTGTTTGTAAAAGAGAGGATGTGTTTGTGTCTTTTTCATGACGACTAAGGAGCGCTTCCCATTCTTTTCTAATTTTAAGTACGGGATCTGATTGACTATTCATAACTTAATTAAACAACATTGGTATTATTTTGTGTAGGCTCAACTGAAGTTTCGGTCTGGGGAGTATTTGTTGGTGTACTTTGTGCTTGGGAAGGTGGGTTAGATAAGGCAGCGTTTTCTTGTCTTTCTTCTTCTTGCATGTTCATAATTTCTTGTGGGTTTGTGGTAATAATTGCGTGCTCAAAAGGTGCAGCAATAATTTTTATGGCAACATGGCTTTGCCCGGCAAAAAACAATCCTTCTCCGATGTCAGCGGATAATAATAGTTCTTTTTCTCCTTGAGAAAGATAAAAAACCTGAGATATTTGATCAACGGTAGTTGTGCTTTGCTTAAGCAGAATTTGTATGGAAGAGTTTGATAAAACAGCTTTCCCATAATCGGTTGACAAAAAGTCTTGAACATCTTGTGTTGCAGTAGTTAGCGCAAGGTAATATTTTCTTGATCTTTTAGCAATGCTATAAACAAAAGAGGCAGAATCCGGATATTTCATAATGTACCAAGCCTCATCTAAAATCAATAGTCTTTTTTTAAGTGATTTTTTAACCTTAGTCCAAACAAAATCTAAGATAATATGCATGGCAACAGGGCGAAGTTCTTCTTCTAAAGCTTTGATATTAAAAACCGTAAACGGATTTTTAATATCAAAATTAGATTGTTGATTAAATATACCACTTAAACTTCCTTTGATAAACTTTTCAAGTCTTAGCGCAAGTTCTCTTGCAGCAGGGTCTTCCATCCCTAAAAGAACTTTATATAAGTCCTCCATTAAAGGTGGTTGTTTTGTTTGAGTTGCGGGATCTGAGGTTATCCCTTTTTGTCTATATGTTTCAACCATTGCTCTATCCAGAATTGCGTCATGAGCAGGGTCAAGTTGCCCCATGATAATTTTTAAAAGACCATGGAGAGATAAGATTTTTAATCCCAGTTCGTTTTCTCCTTCTTCATAAAGACTTGATAAATCAAACGGGTTTATTTTTACCGGATCAGACGGTGTAAAGGATACGGATTCTCCGCCTAGTGTTTTAGCTAGTTTTTCATACTCTCCTTCAGGATCAATAATTAAAACCTCTGTGCCAAACATAAATTGGCGCATTGCCTCAAGTTTAACCAAATAAGATTTTCCGGCTCCTGCTTTTCCTAGGATTACCTCATTGGAGTTTTCTAAAGAATATCTGTCAAAAACCACCAAGGAGCCGTTTTGTTCATTTATTCCATACATTACGCCTCTATCCTGGGTTAGGGTAGCTGAGGTAAAAGGAAAAGTTGATGCAAGAGAGGTGGTATCCATATTTCTGGTAATAAACAATCTGTCTTGACCAATTGGAATTGTTGATTTAAACCCGTCTTCCATCTGCAGGGTTGCTGTTTTGGTGAGCATCATAATGGAGTTTAGGGTTGTTACAAGTCTTTTTGTAGCTTCATTTAAGCCCTCTAAGCTATCTGAAAAAAGAGTAATGTATAAGCTGAATTGAAAAAATCGCTCAACGCCTTTGGCTAATTGTTCCTGAATTGCCAAAGCGTCATCTAAGGCTGCTCTTACTTTTGGATCAACTACCTTACCCTCTTCAATTTCAGAGGAAATTGTTGCTTCCATTTCGGCAATTTTTCTTCTTAAATCCCCTAAAACATCAGAAGCAGAAGTTGGATAAACAAACATAGACGTATTCATTGAATTATCAAAATCAATTAATGGCTGAAGCCAGTTTGGAGAAACATATCTTGGGTATCCAACTACAAATATTGTCCGATGATATGTATCGCCAACCCTAATGTATTTAAAATCTACCTCAATTGATGACGGTGCAATAACATCAACTAAAGAGACCATTCCCTTTTCCAGTTTTTTAATACCAGGTGGTTTAACATTGCTTTTTGGAGCAACCGGCACAGCAGTTTTGGTTTTTTTATCTTTTTTTGAAAATACTCCCATTTTATTTATTCTCCTTTCTGATAATTGCTGTTTTAACATTATCTGTTAATTGGTTTGTTTCAACCATGGTGTCGTTATATATTTCATAATAAAGCTTAACCAGTTCTTCTTTCTCAAGTGTTTTTGCTCCTAAATTTAGTCTTGCTAATTGAGAATGCAGTGCGTCAAGTTTTGTATGAAGCGCAACTTTTGCTTCTTCTAAAAAACCTGTTTTATTATTTTGTTTATTGGCGATAGTTGTTGTTGCTGTTCCTGCCGCCCCTTTTTCCATGTATGAATAGGGAATACAGATATAGAATTTTTTATCTAAAACTACATTTACCTTAACTAATTCCTGAACAAAATCTCGATAAAGCCTGATTTGATTGGCTAATATTTCATTAGCGGAGTTTTTTGCTTCATTTTCTAAAAGTTTTAAATATGCAGTGACATCTAATTTTTTGCTTCTGATGATAATCTGCATAGGAAAAGAAAGAGAGTTTAAAAGTGCGGCGTATGAATATATTTTTGAGTTTTGTTCTTCCATGGAGAGAAGGGCAAAATTAGTTGCTCTAACTTCAATTATAGAGCAGGCATTATTGCCGGTTAATAAAACAACATCATCTACCACGTCAACAATTTCGGTAAACCTTTGTGTTGTTGCATTAATTTTTTGGGCAGTATTTTTCATAATTTATTGTCCGAATAAGCTTTTTCTAAGATCCTCTCTTTCATCAACCGAGATAACTTCAATTGGTAAAATTATTTCTCCGGTTGCACTAAACTGAATTGTATCAAAACGATTTCTTTTAGCAGGATCTTCAAAATCAATAGTATATGTTCCGTTTGAAAGTGGCGTTGCTGAAGCGAATTGGCCTAAAGGATTAGTTTTAAATGCTCTTATTGGATTTGCTTCTTCATCTTTTACTTCTACCAATATTCCTGGAAGCGGATTTCCCCTTGGATCTTTAACGATTCCGTTTATTACATTTGGAAAATCAGAAGCAATCGGAAGCCCAACGCTTTTACCCATTTCTCTTGGAATACTTCTAACTCTTTTAGTTTGTTTTATTTCAGGAGTTGCCATGCTTGGAGCAAATACATTTTTTCCTTGTTGCTCCAGTTTTTTTTGTAGTTCGATTAATTGACTTTCTAATTGTTGTTTTTGGGAAAGCGTTTCGTTTAATATCTTTTCAAGTTGGAGTACTTTTTGATGTGCTTCTTCTTGTTCTTTTGTTCCGCTTTGCCTATTGGCCTCTTCTTTTTTCGCTTGTTCAAGCTGTGTTTTTAATGCTAGCGCTGCATTTTGTAGCTCTGCATCATTATCAACTTGTTCTTGTGGTTTTGGCTGTGGTTGTGGCAAAGGAGCATCTGCCTTTATGGGTTGTTGTACCGGTTGTTTGTTGCCACTAAAAATGGAGGGTGTTATTTTTGGAAAACCAAAATGTATTCCCGATTGATTAGCTCTTGGTTGAAGATTGGGTGTGTTAATTGTATTTAAGGTTTGTAAAAAAGTTGCTTCTTTTTCATCCAGTTTATTTTTAGACCTTGTCGGAAGTGAAGCCAGGAAAGTTTTTAATTTATCACCAGAAAGTGTAGGGTTTTGATTTGGAGTATGAGTAACGTTAGCTGTTTGGGAAGATAGCTTTACCTCCGGAAAGTATAAATTGGCACCGACTTTTTGATAAACGAATTGAGTTGGTTTTGAAAGTGCTTTTATAAAATTGGTAATCATTATATCAAGTGGTCTTCCGTCAATTGGCAAAAAAGCAAAGCTTGTTCCGATTGCAACAAAGAATAGTGCAACCGGAAATTTTATAATAAGAGAAAGTGGCATTGCAAAGATAATCCAGCCTAAAACTGCTCCCACGGCAAGGTAAGCAAACTGCTTAACAGTCATGTTTCCAATTAACTTAAATTGAAAGCCTGTAATATCTTGAGGAATAGGATGATTTTCCATATAAAAATACTGTATAACGTGAAAAATATGCTTTCAAGATAATCAAAGTGGGTCAAACAATAAGTTAAGTATATCTAAATCCCGTGAAAACTATCTATGTTATAGTTTACATGCAAATAAATCCGAAGCGATTAATGCAGTCAACCCCTGTTACGTAACTTATAATTCTAATTATAAAAATAGCAGCAAGTATTACAATAAGTCCTAAGATTGCATAAGTTAAGGTATGTTTTGCGTTTTCAAGCTTTTTTTGATCTCCGCCAGAGGTGATATAACTAATTCCGGATAATATAACAAAAATTAAAGCAACGGTTCCAGCAAGAATTAATAACCAGTTAAGAACAAGTTTGAAAACAACAGGAATACATTGAAGAGTTGCTACTCCATCTACCATGCATTGATCCCAGGTCATATAAAATTAGCTTAACAAAAAGAAAATTAAAATACAAGAATGCTATTTTATGCAAAAAGAGGAATACAAGCTTAAATAGAAAGGTTATTTATAAATCATCAACGGAAGGTATTTTTAGCTGTTCAAATCCGCCTCCTGTAAATACTTGAAGTACAATATTTATAATCAGGTATGCCATAAAAACAATAACTAAACCAAGTACAGCTGCAATTACATGATTTCTGGCATTTTCAACCTTAGTTTTATCTCCCTGAGACATAATCCAACGAATACCCCCATAAATTAAATAAGCAAGAGCTATTATTACTGCTATTACAAAAGCGGCGTTTATTAAAACTGAAATTAAACCACCAAAATCTCCAACTCTTATGGTGCAAAGAGCAGCAGATATTCCAGTGGCGCCTTCAGGGCAAGGATTTATGATTACATCCTTTGCGAAAACAAAAGAACTAGGAGATAAAAATATGTATGCAGGAGTTAAGATTGCTAATATTTTTTTCATTGTTAATTAAATGCTACGATGTATTTTTCTTTTTGTCAAGTGTTTTCTTAAACTATGCTATTTGCTCCAAATACTGTTCCAATTACCCTGATAATTAAAAATGCCAAAAAAGTAATTACAAGTCCAATAACTGCATAGGTAACTTTTTTCTTTGCTGATTCTACTTTTTGTTTATCTCCCTCGGATCTAATCCAATCAATTCCACCGTAAATTAAATATAAAAGAGAAAGTAAAATAGCAACTAGAAAAAGAATGTTAATACCTGTTTCAAGAACTTTTTCAAACATTCCTTTTCCGCCTTGAGGAACGTTTTTAGGCGCTGTAATATTATAGTTGCCAATGTTTAATGCAAAATGCTTCATATTTAATTACCCCATCCGGGTAATTCTAAAATACTAACTCCGATTACTTCAAGTATAACCAAGGAAAAGATTATAAACAATAAGCCAACAATAGCGGCTGATAATTGTTGTTTTGCTCCTTGTAATTTTTCCGGATTGCCTTTAGAAAAAATTATTCTATAACCGGAAATAACAATAAGAATTAACGCTATTCCCCCTGATATGCCTAAGACAACTTTAAAAATACTTTCCGTAAATGATTGAATATCTGTCCCAAGAGGCATTCCGATAGATGTTGCAACAGATTTACAAGTACCGTCTTCATTTTTTTCTAAGCATGGAGCAGGTTGGGCTGGAGACAATAAGGTTTCAAAATAATCCTTGGCATCTTCGATGTCAACGTATAAATTATCATCCCCATTAGTACACATAGAATTTTTTAAGGCATCATCAAGGGAATGAGCTGTTCCATTTACTACACATCTAAGATCAGGTGGGTTATCACAACAATCCTCATCCTTTTCACAGCCACTTTGGCCGTTGTCAATGCAACTTATTGAAGGAGCCAATCCTGGTTTTTCTGGTTCAGGAACCTTATCATTCTCTACGCATTTCCCGCAAAGGGGAACAGTGGGATTTTCATTTACGCAATTTTCTTTTAATACACACGTGTAGCCTTCGCAGCACATATAGTTTTCATTTCCTGTACCAGTAAGAATACAAGCTGTTGGATTTTCTGTTTCGGGATTTGTACACTTCTTGTCACTAACCCATCCTCCGTTTTCAGTGGGCCAATTACTAGCAGCGTGGGCATTTGAAGTAAAAAGAAAAATAAAAAAAAAGCTAAGCAAAAAACTATATAAAATCTTTTTCACATTTTTATAGTAAAGCAAAAAATGGTACAAATGCAAGCTTATGGTTTATAAAGAAGTCCTCGTCCTTTAACAGAGCGTATATAATTTGGCTTATTTGGGTCTAGCTCTATTTTTTTTCTTAACCTAAAAATTAATTGGTCTAATGCTTGATCAGTTACTCCAGCAACTGATGCTGTATTTTTCCAGACTGCGTTAATTATTTCGTCTCTTTCTAAAATTTTTCCCTCGTTTTCGATTAAAAATCTTAAAAGATTAAATTCCAAAGAGGTTAATTCATCAGAGATTATTTTTTCTCCCAATTTTATTGTGTTTGTGGTTTTATCAAAAATTATCTTTTCAGCTACTTGATTTTTATAAAGATTTTTTTCTATAAAAAGCTTGAAAAGAGGAATTGTAATCTCTGAATTTTTAATTAAGCCTATTTTTTCAAGAAAAGTTAAATTTTTTAATCTTTTCGTTTTTTTTATCTCTTCTTTTTCATCTTGAGTTAAAAAATTCCAAATCTCAAAAAGCGCTGATTGAACAGATGCTTCTTCTAATAAGCTATTTTCCGTGTTCTTATTGTTAATTTTATTATCGATTAATGCTTCAATGGATAATTTAGTTAATCTACTATGGCCATTTGTTAGGTTAATTATTTTTTTAACTAATTCTTTGTTTAGATTTTTACCTGATTGTTTTTCTAAATAATTAATTCTAAAATCAAGTCCAGGCTGATCGAATATAGGAAGATAAACTATTTTTCCGTTTAAGAATTCACTAAATTGTGAGAATAAGTTATCTTTTATTATATTTTCAAGTGACCTATTTAAACTAATAACTACAGAAAAACGATATTTTGCAACATTTCTTAATATTCTCAAATTTGCAAAAAATTCACCTGTAAGGCATGGGGCATATTCTTTAAATCTATCAAATAAAAATATAATTGAGATTTTTTTTTCAATTGCTAGATAACTTATTGCTTCCTTTAGTCCTTGGAAAAGAACTAGCTCATCATTTAGGTTTAAATGTTCCTTAAATATTTTATGAACCTCTTTATGTTCTTTATCTAATCCTCTGTCTCTTAAGGAATCGGCAAGACTTAAAAAAATGTATTTATTTACGTCATAAATTGAGCGGTCTTTAACTTCGGCAAGGTTCATGTAGACAAAATGAACAAATTTTTGATTTTTTCCAAAATGTTTAATACGAATATTGTGGTTATAAGCAAGCATTCCTAATAGGTTAGATTTTCCACTTCCGGGAAGGCCAATAAGTTGACAGCTATTTCCTTCTTTTAAAAACTTAATAATTTGCTCAATTTCATTAACCCTGGATTCATTTGGGTATAAAGAGTCAAAGTGTTTCATTGGTAGTCATATTGTAAGTATTTTATAAGGTTAATATCAAGTTTTATTAATAAATATTTTTTAAAATTACGACATATGAAAGAACAAGAACCAAATGGTAAGGATGAGTTGACAAGACAAGACAATCAACCTAGACTAAATGGAGAAGGAGTAATTTTTATGGCGGAAAACGATAGTGACGAGAAGTCTGAAGTGCCACGGGGAAACAGCGAGCAAAGGGGAAACGAAAGCGTTTCTTTAGGATCACAGCCCCAAAAAACAGAAAACGAAGAAACTACTGATTCAAGAAAGACGAAAAGTTTTTCTCCTGGACCAAGATTAACAGATGATGAAAAAATAAAAGACATTATTTCAAGAATGGTAAAAGGAGATGATCCAACAGCGGAGGTTGAATATAAGGCGATGCTTTTAAGTGAGCAAGTGAAGATGAGGCAAATGATGAGTTCATCATTTGGTCCAGAAAAAACAGCTCAAGCATTAGGGTTTCTAGAGGGTGTTAGTGCTGATATGGGTGAGTTAGCGGTGATGGGAAAAGAAATCTATGGCTCAATGGAAAGAAGAAGAGAAGAAGCTTCTTTTGGAGAGTTGCCTAAGAATCAATTGGAAAAAATTATAAAAACAATAAGAAGCCTAGACAGCCTAGAGGGAATTGTGACGGCTTATAAAGAAGAGAAAGAAAGAAGAAAAAGTGATCCGAGACAACTTCATTCAGAAACGGAAATTGGTATATTAAAAGAATTAATATTTTTTGCAAACAAAGACTATGTAGGTAAGGGGCTTGTAGATCTAAGTAAAAAAAATAATCTTAAAAAAAGACTAGAAAACGCAGACATTATACTTGAAAAAATTATAAATGCTAAGGATCCATCTTCAGTAATTGAGGTTGAGAGTTTTAAAAAACTTATAGAGGAGCTTATAAAAGGAAACGAGGAAGCACCTGGTTTAAAAGATATATTTAGAGGGACCGAAGAAGAAAATGAAAATCAGCTCCCACGTTGCTTAGAAGACTTAATGGAGACAATTATGGGAACAGAAATAGATGAGTTTAAAACAGGAAGAGAATTTGGCCTTTTGACATTAAATGAAGAAACAGGTAAAGAGGAAGTTGATGTAGCTAACTTTACGGCGTGGATAAGAAGCAAAATTCTTTATTGGCATGATTTTAACTCCACTAGTGAAATTAACCTTTTTTCAGAGATAGCTGTTTATAAGCTTTATAGATCAATAAATTTTGGAGAAATGCTTTATGATCCTAGATATTTTATGACCAGAGAAAAAACTATCGATAAAGACGGAAGGGTGCAAACTGTTTATAAAAGAGATAAGAAATTTGAAGAATTAAGAAGTCATCTTCTATATGAAGTTTGGTTATTTATGATATCTCACAATGCGGACATTAAATACAGAAACATTATGGGGAACGATAGCAAAATTCCAGAAACCGTAATAGAACTTTATTATAATAATTATTTCACAAACTCCGACTCACGTTTGTTAAATATTTTAAAACTTCCCGATATAAATAGCGATGATTTTATGAAATGTATAAAAACAGAAGATGAAGAGCAAGGGAGGGTAGGCAAAGCAATAAGAAGAGCCTTGCTAGCTTACTATAACATAGGCGAAATTGGTTTTGATTTAGAAGAAGGGGTTACAAACATGTTTGAGGAGGCCTTAGGGGGACAAAACGGAGAAGGAACAAAGGAATTCTATAGGCAAATTTATAAAAAGGTGTTTGAAAAGGAAGATTATCCTCAAGACTTAGCGGGATTAAAAAAAGCAGTCAACGAAGGCTTAATAAGCTTGGGTCATGGTAAAAAAGGCAAAAAAAATAGTGGATTAAAGGAATTAAACATTTTTAATTCAATTGAAAAAGATACAAAAATCACAAAATGGGTTAGGGAAGCTATGGCTAGAGCAGTTGCGAAGGCAGAAAAATTAACAGACATAAAAGACGATTTTGGCGATGATAGTTATCTATCATCAAATATTGGCTATGCTGAGAGTTGGGCTTTTTCAATGACTTACTGGACGGGTCTTGCAGCAAGAAACGATACGAGCGCAGTTGGTTTTGATGGTTGGTCAAAACTTCAAAACACATTAGGGTATCGCATTAGTCAAGAAGGATCAGAAAGAGGAGGAAAAGGAAATTATGGAGATGTGTTTAATTTCTTCGGACTGGACAGGATAAGCCTTAATTTTTGGGAAGGAATAAAGGCAAAAGGTAAAGATGGTAAAGAGCACTCCCTGCTTTACTTTTTACAAGGAGGAGCAGGGGAAACAATTAAGCTTGAAAGCATAGAAAATTTTACTTTTAAGAGCAATGTACAAAGGCAATTTGCGATTAATCATTTGGGATATGGATATAAAGTATATGAGTTCCTTATGAAAAAACATGGGTTAGGTTTGCCAGAAATTTTATCGCATGACTCTTTTGGTAAAGTAGTTGTTGATGAAGAAAAAGCACGTGAAAAACTTTGGGATGGAATTTATAAACAAATAAGATACGCTTATGATATTCAAGAGTTTAAATGGAGAGAAAAAGAAAGAGGAATTTTATGGTATGTTGATAAAGAGTCAGGTAAGCCAGTTCCTCGTTTTATTACAACAGAACTCGAGCAATTAGTTTTTCAGCCAGAAGTTTTAGAAACAGCAGAGTCTATGATGGAAAGATATGTAGAAAAAGATCCTCAATTAAAGGATAAAAACTATAAAGCAAGAGGAGTGTTCGCATTTCTTTTAGAAAAAGAGTTAAGGGAACATAGGAAGTTTTTTAGCGCGGATCCAATAAGAAGATATACTCCGGAAGAAGTTATAACAATAAGTAATTATTTTAGAAATAGAGCTGTTAGAATAGAAAAGAATTCAAAAGGAGAAGCTGTAGTTGCTGATACGTTTTTTAGTAAAAAAGAATGGGCAAGACTTGCCAAAAAATCAAAAACAGAATTTTCAAGAATGTTTATTGGAAAAATTGGAACAGACTCTATATATGGGGGTTTTTCAGGCCTGATTGAAGCATTAAAAAGCTTTTTTAAAGAGTTTTTGAGATTTTAATCATTTTTAAGTTAATTTATTACAATACTTCTCCTGGTGCATCATCATTGTTATTTTTATTTTCCTTTTGGACTATGGGTGTTTTTGAAACTGAGGGGTTATTGGTTTTTTCTGGTTCATAAACCCATGAGTTATACTCTCTTCCGGCAGATCTTGCTCTTGGCTCACTGTATTTTTCTGGTGAAACAATCTTTTCTTTTTGTCGTCCTATCCAATTAAGAGTCTTGTTTACCATTGGATGGTTTCTTCTTGACTCCTGTGCATCAGTTTGTCCAACGTCTTTTATGGATCTACCAAGTTGACGAAGGGCACCAGCTTTTATACCTCGATATTGATCAGGGTAACGAGTAAGTGTTCCCCAAGTTTTCTTTCCTCCAGAGGCTATAGGGGAAGCGCCACTTTTTATAGCTTGTCCAATAGGAGACATGTCAAGCTTTGGACTCTTAAATATTTCTTGAGCATATTTTGTAACATTAGGAGTAGCAAGAATAATTCCTAGTGCAATTAAGGCAGTAATTGGTGCAAGCGTTCCTCCATAACCAATAAGAGGGGGAACAAACATAGCTGAACCATCTGTAACAGCCTTATCAAAAACATCTATAAATACTTTTCCAATTAAAAACATAGCTATGGTTAATGGAAATACAATTAAGTTTGAAAGCATGTATTTTATCCAAGAGCCAAAGCCTAATTTACTTCCAGGAATTATCCCAGTTATTATCCAGAGTGGACTTAATACGACACCGATTAAAATATAAATAAAAGCTATCAATAGCTTAAACCAAAGTCTAAATAAAGCAGCAAAAACAGCAATAATTATAACTAAAAAGGCAATTAAGCCTACAATTTTTTCTGTAATATAGTTAGCGCTCGCTATTCCAATAGCTGCGCCCCCAATAACACCAACAATTGAGCCTATCCATCCCCCAAAATTAGCAATTCCACTAATGGCTTTTCCAAGTGTACCTCCGAGTGAGCCTCCTACAATTGAGCCTAGTAACATTTTCAATGCGTTTCCTGGGTCATTATCTAAAGCTGCTCCAATAATGGACTCGAATCCTCTTGCAGATTCCACTGCAATATTTTTTGCTCCCATTGTTTCCTGTGCATATTTTATTACATTTTGATTTTGGGTATCATAAAAGGTTTTTAAATAAGAAAGGTTAGTGTCAGGATTTAATTCCATTATTTTTGGATCCACGCTAGCAAAAAGGTTTATAAGAAGATAAATTAACGTCCACATGATATCAATAAGAAATCCAGCGATTGCATAAGAAAAAGTAATAAGAATAATACCAATAATAATTTTAGGTATTTGGTTTTGAATTGTCATAACAGTTCTTGGATCAATTTTTACTCTTAGCATTATTCCTAGTCCTACAATAACAAAAGCCAAAACAAAAAGAACATAAACAATATCTCTGAACTTTGTCCAAACTGGTAATAAAGGTTTTAAACCCTCAAATCCAGTTCCTGTAGTTGTTTCTTCAGTAGTTTTTTTTAAATAAGCATCTTCTAAATAATCATCTTCGCCGGTTGATACTGCTGTTGCTTGTTTTGTAATACCAAAATTTGAT
>CAYWVK010000015.1:6248-13669 GCA_964461865.1 uncultured Gammaproteobacteria bacterium | reverse complement strand
ACCTGTCTGGACTTTCCTCCCGCCAACTAGCGGGTAGCAACTCTTCTTCCCGGAATAGGGGTATTATAGCAAAAATGGAGTATTTTTCCAAAAATAAAGACCGTTCACGAAGCATCACAAAGCATTTTATATTCACATCTTTTACATAAAGGAGATTTGTTGCATTTAAAGTTGCTGTTTGAAATTTCGTCGGCAATTTTTACTATTTCTTTTTTTGCTTCTTCTAATTGCTTCTTAGTTCTGGTTGTAGTGAGTTTTTTTTCTTTTTCTAAAAAATATAATGAAAGCTTAACCTTGTCTGCTTTTTTATTTAAGAATTTTTCCTTAACATTTGTTGCTGCAATAGCGTAAATTGTTAGTTGTAAATTATTATCTAATTCTTTTTGAGTAGGTAATTTATTTCCTGTTTTATAATCAATAATTTCGATTTCTCCATTTTTTAAAGAATCAACTCTATCCATAATTCCGACAATCTTTAATTTTTCTATAAAAAAATTAAAAGAGTATTCCAGTGCTAATGGAAGATTTTTTTCATCAAAATTATTTTTAAGGTAGTTTGAAATTTCTTTTTTTGCTTTTATAAATGCCTCTTTTACATGTTGTTTACTTTGATAACCATCATTAATCCAGTTATTGTTTAAAATTTTTTCAATATCCAAAATTTTTGCTCTTTCTCCCCGTTGATAGATTTGGTAAAAATCTCGTAGGGTATTATGAACACTTATTCCAAAACTCTGAGCAGAAGTTGGGGCGGTGGGAATTTTTAAAATATATTTTAGCTTGTAATGAAGTGGGCAAATTTGAAATGTTTGAATTTGAGAATATGAGAGATAGGAAATAGGAGTTATGATGCGTTTTTTTATCTTTTCTTCTCCGCCGACTGGTGGATTTGGCTCCATCCATTCAAGAAGTGTTAATTGATCGATTGGTTTTTCTTCTTGTTTTATAATTTCCCCTACTGTTTTCTCGCCTAATGTTTCATAAACAAAAGGAGAAATTTTTTTCTTTCTTTTTCCTTCTCCATAAAAAGAAGCAGATGTAAAAAATAGTTTTTCTTTTGCTCTTGTCATTCCGACATAAAATAATCTTCGCTCCTCTTCCAAGTGATAATCTCCAATTGGTAAAATTTCTTTTATTAATTGATTGGGGATTGGAATTGTTTCTTTTCTTTCTCTTGTAGGAAATCGATCAGATACTAAGTTAACTAAAAAAACAACGCTAAATTCCAAACCTTTACTTGAGTGAACAGAGAGTATATTAACCGCATTGTTTTCATTCCAATCAATGTCTGCTATAAGCGGACTTTCTCCCATTTGTATTGATAAATCTATCCAATCAACAATGTCAAATACTAATGCGCTATCATGTTCTGTTTCATAGGCTTTTAATTTATCAAAAAACTTGGCAATATTTTTGGCCTTTTTTTCTTCTTTTTCCGTTTTGTAGTCAATAATCTTTTTTAAAAGATTTGTATCGATCAAAAATAAATAAAGTATTTCTCCTGCTGTTTTTTTTGAGACAAAAGATAAATGATTTTTTATCATTTTTACTAAGTTTTTAACTTTTTCTTTTGTTTCTGGTTTTAAGAATGTTTCGTTAACTTTTTCAAGTGTTTCAAAAAGAGAATAATTTTTTCTTTTTGCATAGTTTAAAAGTGACGCAATTTCAATTGCTTCGAAATCAAAATTTGGCATGTTTAAAACCCTGTATAAAGAGGTAGAATCTTCAAAGTTATATAAAATTTTTAAATAACATATTAAATCTTTTATTTCTTCTTGGTGAAAAAGACGGCCAGGTCCTAAAAATTGATAAGGAATTTTTTTTCTTTCTAATGCTCTTGTAAAATTTTGTGCATGTTCATTTGCTCTAACTAAAATTGCGATATCTTTATATTGATATTTTTTTTCTTTTTCACAAAGTTCTTTAATTTTTTCAGCAGTGATATCTGCTTCATCTTCTACCCTGGGAGCAAAAATAAACTCTATTTTTTCCCCTTTTATTTTTCTTGCGGATATTAATTTTTTATTAATTTTTTCTTTTATTTCAAGCCTGTCAGGATTATTAAACTGAATAAGTTTATATGAATTATCTAAAATCTGTTCAGTTGAGCGATAATTGTTAACCAAGGTTACAATTTTGACTTTTGGAAAATATTTTCTAAATTGAATAATGTTTGAAATAGAACTTCCTCTGAATCGATAAATCGATTGATCATCATCTCCAACGACTGTAATATTTTTTTTGTCACCAGCTAAAAGTATTGCTAATTCATTTTGAGCAAAATTAGTATCTTGAAATTCATCTACCAAAATATACTTAAATTTTTTTTGATAATTTATTAAAATATTTTTTCTTTCTCTGAAAAGTTTTAAAGTGTTTGCAATTAAATCAGAAAAATCCATAGCCCCTTCTTTTATTTTTATCTCTTGATAAGTTTTATATGCATTAGCAAGTTCTATTGTTTTTTCTTTTTCTTCTTTTTCAATATTTTTATCTTTTAAAATTTTTTTTGAAAATTTTAAATATTCTTCTTCGCTTACATCTTCGTCTTTTAAGCGACTAAAGTGTTGCAAGAGGCTTTTTAAAAATTTATTAGGATTTCCAAGTGGTCTAAAGTAATTTAAATTAAATTTAAAAATGTTTTCTCTTAAAAGTAAAATGCTTTCGGCTTCCGATAGTAATTTATATCCCGGATTAAGCCCAATGTGAATTGCTTCTTGCTTTAATATTCGATCGCAAAATGCATGAAAAGTTGATATCCACATTTGGTTATATCCATAAGGCATTACTAGATCAACTCTTTCTTCCATTTCAGCTGCTGCCTTTTCAGTAAAAGTTAATGCTAAGATTTCTCCGGGATGAATATTTTTTTTAAGAATTAAACGTTTTATTCTCTCTGTTATGACCGTGGTTTTTCCTGTTCCGGCACCGGCAATGATTAAAAGTGGACCATCTCCATGTACTACTGCCTGAAGTTGTTGCTTATCAAGCTGGATTGTGCTTTTTACCACATGCCAATTATAAACTATTTGTTATAAAAAATAATCCTTGACTTTTAAATAAATTAGTATTATTTTAAAAACGAAGATGACTGAAAGAGAACCAAGAAGACAGGAGAAGCTCAATCTTCAAAAATTTGAAGAAGCAAAAACTAAATTCATGAGAGAAATACAAAAAGCTCCAGATCTAGAATTAACAGATTTACAAAAAAGCTTTCATAGAAAAAAAATTAGCTCTTATGATATATTTGATTGTGTTTTAGATTTTTTATCTTTATATGGAGTAAAAAAGTCATTTGGAAAAATTGAACAAACGATGGAAAAAGTTATAAGGAAAAAAATTGAAGAGGAAGATCCTCATTATTTTTTTGCAGACGGAATTTTTAGAGGTGGATGTGATGGTCCATTTGAAACCCAAAGTAGGTGGGAGATGTATTGGGGTTGCTTCGGCATTTATGGGTCTGTCTTTGATAAAGATAGAATTTCAATTACAGAAGAAGAGAAGGCGCGTGAGACATTTTCGAACACGAGATTGTGGAAAAAGAAACTTGAACCAAAAATGAAAACAGTATTAGCAAAATTTAAACAGGATGATTCAGAAAGTAAGCAGAAATTAGAGGATGTTTTTGTGATATCAAAAGATGTAATTCAGGCTCTTTAATCTTTCTCTTTAACTTGTTTTAATTTTTCTTCTTGAAGAGTATGAGTTGATTTTATTTTTTGACCAAGATTTAAAAATCCCCCTGTGACATTATTAAATTGTGATGAAGCATTGTTAATATGTTTTCCTAAAATACCCATGTTTTCATTTACTTTTTCATAATCTATTTGAATACTTCTTAAAAGAGAAAAAATTTGTCTTGATTTTGATTCAAGTTTTTTACCCTCAAACGCTAAAAGAATTGTTTGAAGATGTGCATAAAGAGTAGAAGGAGAAACAATATACACTCTTTGTTTTCTGGCAAAATCTAAAACCTCTACTTGATTTGCTAATTCATAATATACAGATTCCGATGGAACATACATTAGCGCAAAATCCATGGTTCCCTCAGACGGGAGAATATATTTTCTAGAAATGTCATTTATATGTTTTTTAATATCTCTTATAAATTCTTTTTCAAAATTAACTTTTTCTGTTTTTCCTTCTGCTTTTACCATTTTTTGAAAATTTTCCATTGGAAATTTTGAATCAATAGGTAAAATTCCGGCATCTGTTTTAATTGCTGCATCAACTTTTTCTCCTGATTTAAACTCATACTGAAGAAAAAAATTATTCTTGGGAAACATTTGTGAAATTAAATCTTTTAAAACTTGTTCTCCTATGTTTCCTCTAAGCTTTGGGCTTTTTAAAAACTCTTGAAGTTCTCTCATGTTTCTTCCTATTTCATTCATTTCCCCAACTTCTTTTTCGACGTCTTTTACAGCATTTGCCGCCTTATCTAATCTTTCATTTAATTGTCTTGAATTTTCCTGAAGAGTTTTTACCATATTACCGGTTGAAGAATCCAAGGATCTTTGCATCGTTTTTAACCACTCAAGAAGAACCTGTGTTTCCTCAGGTTTTTTTAGTTCTTTAATTTTTTTATTAATAAAGATTAGGATAAAAAGAAATCCTAAGACAATAATTATACCGAGTAAAAAAATATCATTCATAACTTTTATTAATTATAGTTATTTTTTAATAAAAATAAAGTTTTGGATTGGCTGTAACCTTTTCTAAAGGTATGGTTTTTTGGTTAAAAAATGCAGCAGTTGCTATCATTGCGGCATTATCGGTGCAAAACTGCTTTTCGGGAGCAAAAAGTGGAACTTTAAGCTTCCAGTTTTCAATTTCCAACTCAAATTGTTTACGTAAGTTATTGTTTGCAGAAACACCTCCTGATAAAAGTATAGATTTTGCGTTATATTTTTTTGCAGCCTCTAGTGTCTTTTTGATTAAAACTTCAATTATTGCTTGTTGGGTAGCAGCCGATAAGTTATTAATAATTTTTTTATCTACTTTTTTAATTTTTTTTATTTCATTTAAAACTGCAGTTTTTAATCCGCTAAAACTAAAATCAAAATTATTTGAATTAATCATTGGTCTTGGTAATTTATATGAATTAGAATTTCCTAGTTTTGCTCGTTTCTCAATTTCTATTCCCCCGGGATAGGAAAGGTTTAAAAGTCTTGCGATTTTATCAAAAGCTTCACCGGCTGCATCATCTTTTGTTCCACCAATCCATTTAATTTCATTGGTGCTTTTTAAAAGAACAAGATCGGTATGTCCTCCTGAAACTATTAAAACTACAGCAGGAAACATAATTTCTCTTTGCGTTTTGTTATCTTCAATAAAGTTAGCGTAAATATGACCGAATAAATGATTAACGGGAATTATTGGTTTTTTGTAAATTAATGAAATTGTTTTTGCAGTTTCAATACCAACTAAAAGAGAGCCGATAAGTCCTGGTCCAATGGTTACTGCCAGGTAATCTATGTTTTTAATGTCTGTTCTTGCTTTTTTTAAAGCCTTATCAATAACAGGAAGTATATATTTTAATTGTTCTCTTGCAGCAATTTCGGGGATAATTCCGCCTGTTTTCTGATGAAGAGTAAGGGAAGAGGCGACAATATTTGAAAGCAATTTTACCTTACTTTTTTCTTTTTTACCCTCTATTACAGATGCAGATGTTTCATCGCAGCTTGTTTCAATTCCCAAGATTTTCATATTTTATTTCCATGTCTTTTTTAAAACCATATTGTTTAGAAAGCCCGGAGCTTATTTCTAAAACCTTATTTGCAGGTTCAAGTGGTTGATAAATTGCTAGCTCCTTATTGTTAGTAGGTGGTTTAACTTCATTATAAATTGTGACAATTTTATTGTCTTTTATAAAAATAATATCAATTGGGAACTTCATATCTTTCATCCAAAAAGAATAATAATCCGCCTTTTCAAATTCAAATAACATGCCCGTGTCTTTAGGAAGAGATTTAGTATTTGACAATCCGATTTCTTTTTCTTTCGCTGTTTTTGCTAAAAGTAGGTTAAATGAGTAATCTCCAATTTTTGCTTTTGCTAAAGTAGTTAAGTTAAAATCGTTTTTAGCAAAATATGCCCTTCCGATAAAAAATAAAAAAACAATTATTAGAATTATAACGATGGTGATAATTATTTTTTTCATATATTTTTTTTAATCAATTTTATAAATCTTGTTGTTGACTCTCCTTTAATTCTTTTTGTTACAGAAATTAATTCTGCTCCAACATTTCTTGCCTGTTTCTCCTTTTCTTTTTTATATAAATCATTATCTGTTATTGCGATAATAGATGGCTTAATTTGGTTTATTAGTTTAGCATATTTTCGATTATTTTTCATATTTGAGAGTAAGATTATGTAATCTACCTCTTTAATTGATGATAATATCTTTGCTCGCTCAATTTGTTTATGTATTGGTCTATTTTTACCTTTAAGTTTTGTAACGTTTGCATCTTCTTCCAAGAAAATCATTAATTTTGTTCCTCTTTTTTTTGCTTCTTTTAAAAACTTGATATGTCCTTTATGCAAGATATCAAAACAACCTCCTGTTAAAACAATTTTTTCCTTTTGTTTTTTTAGTAAACTTGTTATTTTATCTAATTCTTCAAGGGGAATAATTTTTTTCATTTGGAGAGTATATTTTACTCTTTTACACCTCTTAAATAAACAGCTTGCCATGGTCTGTAATTAGAGGTAAATTTATCGGATATTATTGTTTTACCATCTTTTGTAACTTCTCTTGTAAAATAAACCTTTGCTCCCCAAGCAGCAAAATCTACTTGTTTTACCACTCCTTTAGCAAGATTTGGATCATCTTGATATAAAGGTTCAGGAGGAGGAGACTGGCTTAAAATTACCGGTTTGTTAACAACCGTTTTTCTTCCATCATTTGTTCCATATAAATAAAATGTAAGTCTTAAGATTGTTGGATCAATTTCTGTTTGAATTAAAATATGATTTCCCGTATCGTTTTTAAATTTAAGATCATTTGCTGGTGCAAATATCGTAGCATCCATTCCTGGGCCAGAATCCTGTTCGTAGTAATTAACTCTGTAAGCATGTGGCCATCTTTCAACAATAGGAAGACCGGCGTTTAAAGCTGCTCTAAAAAGAGTTGTTGAAACCTGACATACTCCGCCTCCATCTCCAAGTACTGTTCGACCATTTTGGATAATGTATGCTTGTTGATATCCTGTAATAGATGAAATATCACCTAAGCTTCTATTAAAAGAAAATTCTTCATCGGGTTTAATTAAGACGCCGTTTAATCTTGTAGATGCTAAAGTGACGTTATATATTCTGTTTTGAATAGAGTGTTGAAATAAAGAAGTTCCTACACCGATTAATTCATTAATACCTAAATTATTTACTTTATCAGTTGTTATTTCCGGTTTAAGTATTTTTAT
>CAYWVK010000015.1:0-6148 GCA_964461865.1 uncultured Gammaproteobacteria bacterium | reverse complement strand
TGTAGATATATACCGTTAATATATGCTTGTGCGATTAAGCTAATATTAGATAAGCTGTTTTTAGATCTTCCAATGCTCATTGCTTGTGTTGCTAGAAGCTTTGAGTTATATCCTAAATCTAGATCTTTTGCGGAAACAGTTGCAATTAAATCCTCGTAAGTGAAAACAAATGAGGTGTTTTTTACTAATTCATTTTTTTTATCAAAGAAGTTTTTAACATCTTCTTCACTTTTGCCGCCAAAATTTTCATTACTAATTATTACACCAGGGTATACAACGTCTTTATAGGCAAGTTTAAAGAAAATATGAAAAGAGCTTATTAAAAAAGCTATTCCTAAAAAAGCTCCAAACAAAAACCAAAAAGCTGTACGAAAAGATTTTATAAACAAAATTTTTTTAGGTGATGATTTTTTAATTTTTTTCTTTTTTGAAGTTTTCATTTGATAAGACTTGGCATTTGGTATTATACTATATTTGAATATACTTATGGAAAATAATGTGGTTTTTCAAAATCAAAATTTAGGTCAAAACTCAAATCAACAAACAGGAGAGCAGGTTGTGCCTTCGTCACAGCCACCACTTACACCGCCTTTACCACCTCCACCACCATCTATGCAGAATCCATTAGAAAATAATAACCAAGACTACCAAGAAGAAAAACAAAAGTCATTCTTTAACTTAAAAACAATTTTAAAAATATTTTTAGGACTGGCGGTTTTGGTAATAATCGGGTTTTTAATAATTAAATTCTTGCTTCCAATATTTAGTAGTCCAAAGAGTGAAAATGTTACTCTTACTTATTGGGGGCTATGGGAAGATCAAAAAGCAATGCAGGGTATAATAAGTGAGTTTGAAAAAGAGAATCCTAATATAAAAATAGAATATTCAAAACAAGATGCTAAACAATACAGAGAAAGACTTATAACAAGATCTAACAATAATACAGGACCTGATATTTTTAGATTTCATAATACATGGTATCCGATGTTATCAGATTTATTAGTTCCGGTTCCAACAGATGTAATAAGTAGTAATGATTTTAAGAAAACATATTATACGGTAATGCACGATGATTTAATAAAAAACGGAGCAATTTATGGAATTCCTCTGGGGATTGATACATTAGCATTGTATATTAACACTGATGTATTCAGTACGGCCGGGATAGCAGATTATCCAAAGACATGGGAGGATTTTATTGAAGCAGCCAGGAGATTAACCGTTAAAGATGAAAGTGGAAAAATTAAAACAGCAGGAGCAGCTATGGGTACATTTGATAATATAAACCACGCTCCTGATATTATTTCTTTACTTTTTTTACAAAATGGAGTTAATTTCTTAGATATTAACTCTACAGTTGAGGAGGCAGCAGATGCACTTGGGTTTTATACAAAATTTGCTCAAGACGAAGGGAATATTTGGGATGATACTTTAGATAATTCAATTTTGGCTTTTGCAAAAGAAAATTTAGTAATGTGTTTTGGTTATTCATGGGATGCTTTTACTATTAAAGCAATTAATCCGGACTTAAAGTACAAGGTTGTTCCTGTGCCACAATTAATTGCAGGAAAAGTGGCAATTGCCAGTTACTGGGTTGAAGGAGTATCTCAAAAAAGTAAACATCAAAAAGAAGCACTTCAATTTTTGAAATTTTTGGCAAAAAAAGAAACATCGGAAAAGCTCTTTACGGAACAATCAAAAACAAGATTGTATGGTGAGCCTTATGCAAGGCTTGATTTGGCTGATAAATTAAAAGAAAATGAATTAGTTTTTCCTTTTGTCCAACAGGGCGTAATTGCAAGATCATCATATTTTGTAGATAGCACCCACGATGAGGGTTTAAATACAAAAGCTAATGAGTATTTAGGAATCGCAGTTAACTCGATTCTTAAAAATACGTCTTCCGATACAGCAGCAGAAACATTAGTAAAAGGAGTAAGTCAAGTTTTACAACAGTATGGGCAGTAAAGCAGCAATTTTAAAAACACTGCTCTATAGTGACATTTTTAATTACCCGCTAAAAAAAGAAGAAATTCATTATTTTTTAATATCGAATAAGAAAACTTCAATTAAGGTTATTGATAAAAATTTAAAAAACATAAAAGAAATAGATTTTAAAAACGGATACTATTTCTTAAAAGGAAAAGAAAGGTTGGTTGCCATCAGAGAAAAACGGGAAAAATATAGTTTAGTAAAATTAAAAAAATTAAAAAAATTAGTAAAAAAGTTATCGTTAATTTGGACAATAAAATTTATAGGAATAAGCGGCAATTTAGCACTTAAAAATACCGAAAGAAAAGATGATATCGATCTTTTTATAATTTCTGCAAAAAATACAATCTGGATAACAAGATTTTTAACAATAATTATGCTTAAATTTCTTGGTGTATATAGAAAAAGAGGAGAAAAAAAGATTAGAGATAAGATTTGCACGAACATGTTTATAGATGAGAGTAATTTAGGTTTTTCTAAAAAAAGAAGAAATATTTATACTGCTCATGAATTAGTACAATTAAAGCCTTTATTTAACAAAAAAAATATTTATCAGAAGTTTTTGTTAAGTAATAAATGGGCATTAAATTATTTACCAAATGCATTTGAGGATATTAACTTTAAAGAAGTATTGATATCAAAAAATAATTCAACCGATAAACAAAATTATTTTGTACGTGTTGTTAATCATATAATAAAAATTCCACAAGTTATTTATATGCAAAAACATAAAACAAGTGAGGAGGTTTCAGATAAAATACTTGCTTTTCACCCTTTTGACTATCAAGATTATGTACTAAGGTTATATAAAGAAAAACTGCAAAATATGGCCTATAATAGTTAAAAACTGTAAAAATGAAGCTATCATTACTAGAGGTCATTGACAAAAAATCATATTTTAGATAGTATGCCTAATCAGGTAACTACCCTCCTCCTTTACCTCAGGTATTAGCGGAGGGGTTTTATTTTAAATAGGTGAAAAATATGGATACAAAAAAAATATATTTAACAAAAGAAGGTTTAGAAGAATTAAAAAAAGAACATGAAGAGCTTACTAATGTTAAGCGTCCTGATGTTTTGGAAAGAGTTTCTCAAGCAAGAAGCATGGGAGATTTATCGGAGAATGCAGAATATGTAGCTGCTAAAGAAGAGCTTTCGTTTATTGATGGAAGAATTGAGGAATTAGACGAGCTTTTAAAACAGGTAGTACTAATAACAGAAAGTGGTAAAAACTCTACTCATACCGTAAAACTTGGTTCGAAAGTAACATTACACGTTAAAGGAAAAAAAGAGTCATTTATTGTTGTTGGAGAATGGGAAGCAGATCCTAAAGAGAAAAAGATATCTCATGAGTCTCCACTTGGAAAAGCTTTAATCGGAAAGAAGGTTGGAGAAAAAGTAGAAGTAGAAGCCCCTGCAGGTAAGATTTTATACAACATAGTGTCGGTAGACTAATCTTAATTTAAGTTAGTATAATTGACATACATCGTGAGTAAAAATTCTAATATTATCCACAAAAATACAAATTTTGCTAAAAAACCCAATCTATTGGATTACGATAAGTTATATAATTCTTATTCTCAAAAAGACTTTGAAAAAGAAATAGGTTTTTCAAGGGATGAAACATTAAATGCTTCACAAATAATGGTTGATAGGCACGCTGATGGGAAAAGAAGAGAAAAAGTAGCAATTTTTTTTGAAGATGAAAAAGGAAAAAAAGAAACATATACCTATCAAAAGCTTAAGAGCTTAACAAATAAGTTTGCTAATGTTTTAGTTAATAATGGTGTTAAAAAGAAAGATCGGGTTTTTATTTTTCTTCCCACAATTCCGGAACGACATATCTCTTTTATTTCTGTTTTAAAGGTTGGTGCGATTGCCGGTCCTTTATTTCCCGCATTTCAAGAAATGGCTCTTTTAGATAGATTAAAAGATTGTGATGCCAAAGTTTTAATTACCAATGCCGTTCTTTTTCCAAGAATTAAAAAGATTTGGAAAGATTTACCAAAGCTTGAGAAAGTAATTATTGTTGAAAGAGGATCAATAAATCAACCTAAAGAAGAAAATATTATTTATTATGAAAAAGAAATGGAAAATGCCTCTGATAAATTTTCTGCTCTTTCGGTTAAAAAAGAAGATTATGCATACATTCTTTATACTTCCGGAACTACCGGTAGGCCAAAAGGAGTTGTGCATTCACATTTTGATATCTTACAGGCAATTTTAACTACAAAATATGCTTTGGATGTTTGTGATGATGATATTTATTGGTGTACAGCTGATTTAGGTTGGGTTACAGGAGTTGTATATAATGTTTTGGGCATCTTGGGAGTTGGAGGAACTTTAGTTCTTTTTGAGGGAAGATTTTCTCCTGAAAATTGGTATAAGATAATTGAGGAATATAAAATAACTGTTTGGTATACGGCTCCTACTGCAATACGTATGTTAATGGGCTCTAAAACTGACCCTAAAGACTTTAATTTGTCCTCATTAAGGTACTTGGCAAGCGTTGGTGAACCACTCAATCCTGAGGCAATCTGGTGGGGTTTAAAGGCCTTTAATTTGCCCTTTCATGACACATGGTGGCAAACAGAGCTTGGTGCAATTACCATTTCAAATTATTTATCAATGGATATAAAGCCGGGTTCAATGGGAAAACCTTTTCCAGGAGTAATTGCAGCAATTATTGACGATAAGGGAAATGAATTACCTTTAGAAAAAGAAGGTAATTTAGCGTTTAAGAAAGATACTATTTCTTCTTTAATGAAGGAAATATGGAAGAATAAGGAAAAATTTAATTCATATTTTCTAAAAGACTGGTATGTTTCAGGAGATAGAGCGTATAAAGATAAAGATGGATATTTTTGGTTTTTTGGAAGAATAGATGATGTAATTAAAACAGCAGGTGAAAGAGTTGGTCCATTTGAGGTAGAAAGTGCCTTAGTAGAATATCCGGATATTGTGGAAGCAGGAGTAATTGGAAAACCCGACATGCTAAGAGGAGAAATTATTAAGGCTTTTGTGGTATTAAAGCCGGGAATAAAAGGAACAGAAGAATTAAAAGAAAAAATAAAAGAATTTATAAAAAATAATCTGGCAGGACATTTGTATCCAAGGGAAATTGAGTTTATTGATAAGCTTCCTAAAACAAGATCAGGGAAGATTATGAGAAGAGTTTTAAAAGCAAAAGAATTAGGCCTTCCTATTGGTGATACCTCAACACTTGAAGAATATTAATTTTTTTACCAATTTTATTGGTAAATCCTGTATAATGAGCTTATGTTTTGGGCAGATAAGTTACTAGAAAAAAGAAACGGAAAAGAATTCATAAATGATTCTTGGACACCGTCCGGCAATATTCACATGGGCGGAATAAAAGGACCGATAATTCATGATGTACTTTTTATGATTTTAAGACAAAAAGGAGCAGATGTTAAATACACCTTTGGTTTTGATGATTTTGATCCAATAGATGGTTTATCTCCTGATTTAAAAAAAACCCATCAAGATTATATGGGTGTTCCAATTTCTATTGCTCCGTCTCCAGATGGTAAAGGTTCATTTGGAGATTTTTATTCAAGAAAAATGGAAAAATTATTTAAAACCCTTGATATTAAAGCCAAGATTTATAAAACAAGTGTGTTATATAAAAATGGGACTTTTAATAAGGCAATAAAGTTTGTTTTGGATAATGCTGAAAAAATAAGAAAAGTATATGAGCAAATATATCAAAAAAAAGTTGCAAATGATTGGTATCCATTGCAAGTTATTTGTCCAAAGTGTGGAAAGTTAGGAACAACCAAGGTAATTGATTGGGATGGTGAAAAGGTGAGCTTTGAGTGTAAAAAAGATTTAGTTAAATGGGCAAAAGGATGTGGATATAAAGGAAAAATTAATCCGTTTAACGGAAACGCAAAAATGCCGTTTAAAGTAGAGTGGGCAGCAAAATGGTGGACTTTTGGGGTAACAATTGAGGGAGCAGGAAAAGACCATGCGTCAGCCGGTGGAGCATATGATGTAGCAATGAAAATATTAACAGATGTTTTTAATAAAAAACCACCATTAAAACTTCCTTATGAGCATTTTTTATCAGAAGGGAAAAAAATGGCTTCTTCAAAAGGAGTTGGAATTACAGCAGAGGAGCTTTTAGAAGTAA